>JAAEPT010000103.1 GCA_024232295.1 Cytophagales bacterium | reverse complement strand
TAGAAACTTCTCCAAAAGCAGATACTTTCCTACGACTTTTTATGGTTTATCAAGCATTGGATCACTCTATCACTGTTCGTGAACCAGAAATCTCTACAACAAAAAGAAAAGGATTTACACTAGTAGAATGGGGTGGGTCAGAAACTCATAGCTACATTTCCAATAATCCTTAAAAGTTGAGTTGTAAAAGTATCTTCTTATGATTGAGAAGTAATTGGCCAATAACTTATATTCAAATTTCCGTATCTAATACTATCATATTTTTAATTAAGACACATGAGAATTTATTTGACTTTAATCTTTGGATTTATTTTAAGTATCCAAAATATACAAGCACAAGATTCTGTACTAATAGCAAAAGCTAAGAAAAAAATATTGTCTAATGTTCAAGAAATAAGTGATTATTGCTTAAATGAACATCCTAGAGAGGATGTATTTAACTTCATTTATTATGATCGTCCAGGAAGGTTACATGGAGCAAAACGTCATCGTTCATTTTATAATCCAAAGAAACTTTATTTCACAAAAGTTGATCAAGATTATTATTTAGAAATACATGACTTATTTGATCAACTAATACTTTGTAAAGTAATAACTAAAGGGAGTACATCAATAGAATTTGGGGGAGTTGACACATTGATATCTGATATCTTGAAATTTGCAAAAAATGAAATAGAAGACGGTAAAAGAATTGTCAAAGAAAAGCAAATAGAACTCAAACCAATCGCAGAAAAACATAAACCTCTATATGATAAAATTGCTCCTGAACTTGAAAAAATAAATGAACTCAAAAATAAGCTAAAAAAAGAGGGTTTATCTTCTGAAAAAGTCAAAAAAATAGAAAAAAAAATAAAGAAAATAGAGTTTAAAATTGCTCCTATCAATAAAGAATTTGCCCCTATTGATAAACAACTAAAAAGTATTCAAAACGATATTTATTATGCAGAAAGGCGTATTTCACAAGGAAAATCAAATCAGAGAACATATAGTGACAAGAGTACTATTAACGACATGCGTCTAATAATGACTTTGAAGTCATCAAGTAAACGTGTAAAAAGCCTATACTCATGCAATACAAAGTGGCCTCTGTTTTGGAACAAAAAGGGTCACAATAACATAAAAGAAAAATTAAAAAACTTAAATACTAATCCAGTTACAGAAATGGATCATTTAGTATTAGCAGACTTTTTCATAAGCCATGAATGTTTTTTTGATGGACTTCATCATATATATGAGGCTCAAAAAGTAGCAAAACTAGATAGTAATTCATCAAACAATTCCATTTCTTCAATATACCTTAAAACCATTTGTTGTAAATTCAATCTTCAACGTTCCTCTTCAGTAACTCGCAAGCCTGTTGTTTATCTATACCCTACACAAGAAGATACAATTGATGTCAATGTAAAGTATAATGGAGAGCTGACTTTTACCTATCCTAAATACAACAATGGCTGGAAGGTGATCGCTAAACCCAATGGTCAACTTACTAACCTAGAAGATAGCACTTATCATAATTATCTCTTTTGGGAAGGAGAAACTTCCCTCTCATTTCAAGACAAACTAAATGGAAAAGAAGGATGGGTAATCAAAGGATCAGAAGTAACAAGCTTTTTCCAAACTGTACTTCCTAAATATGGACTGACTCCAAAAGAATACAATGATTTTATTGTCTATTGGGGACCACTTATGCAAAAGAATAAGTACAATTATATCAACTTCTACTCAAATGAAGAATACAATAAAATTGCAAGCATAGAAACTTCTCCAAAAGCAGATACTTTCCTACGACTTTTTATGGTTTATCAAGCATTGGATCACTCTATCACTGTTCGAGAACCAGAAATCACCACAACAAAAAGAAAAGGATTTACACTAGTAGAATGGGGTGGGGCAGAAACTTATGGTTACATTTCCAATAACCCTTAAAAAAACAAATTTGTACAAACTCAGTTTGTCTTAATGAACTAGAAATACTGACATGAAATTACAATTGGTTGCTTTTTTACTTTGTGTTTTAAGTATTACTTCTGCTTTTAACAAAAAAAGACCTTATGTCATTTATGATGCAAAAGGAAAGGAAGTCTCTTATGAGAAAATGCTCAAAAAAATTAGCAAACGTGATATCGTATTATTTGGGGAGCTTCATAATAATCCAATTGCTCATTGGTTACAAATTGAATTGACAAAAGACCTTTATCAAAAAAGAAAATTGATCTTGGGAGCTGAAATGCTTGAAAGAGATAATCAAGATGAACTAAACAGTTATCTGAAGGGAGAAATAAATTTGTATCAATTGGATTCTTCAGCAAGATTGTGGGCGAATTATAAAACAGATTATGCGCCACTAGTAGACTTTGCTAAAGACAATCAATTGCCTTTTATCGCAACAAATATTCCTAGGCGTTATGCAAGTCTTGTATACAAAAAAGGATTTGAAGCATTGGATTCACTCACAATAGAAGAAAAATCATGGATTGCTCCCTTGCCAATTGCTTTTGATAGTGAACTACCCAACTACAAGAAAATCCTAAGTATGATGGGAAATCATGGTAGTCCCAAACTAGTCATGGCACAAGCTATAAAGGATGCAACCATGGCTCACTTTATTCTTCAAAATTATGAAAAAGGACATTTGTTTTTGCACTACAATGGAGCTTATCATTCCAATAACTATGAAGGAATTATGTGGTACCTTAAAAAAGAAGAACAAGACTTAAATTATGGGACTATTTCAACTGTGTCTCAAGAAAACATTCACAAACTGCTTGAAGATCACAAAGGTTTAGCAGACTTTATCATTTGTGTAGACGAAGATATGACTACAACATACTAGTTGTGTAAAAGTGAGTAAATTTTTAGCTTTTGAAAATTTACTCACTTTATTTTTTTAGCTCTTTTTATCCCTCATTTTTTTTCAATATTTTTGGATACCTTCTTCACAAAAGAAAAAACAAATCCATGATTACAGTACAGGAACTTGAACAATTAGATCCCAAAGAATACATCATTATCAAAGGGGCAAGGGTGAATAACCTACAAAATGTTAATGTTGCCATCAAACGCAATACACTAACTGTGGTCACAGGAGTCTCAGGAAGTGGAAAGTCTTCTTTGGCTTTTGATACATTATTTGCTGAAGGGCAGAGAATGTATGTGGAAAGTCTCAGTTCTTATGCCCGTCAGTTTTTGGGGAGAATGGAAAAACCAGAAGTGGATTATATAAAGGGAGTGGCTCCTGCCATTGCAATTGAGCAAAAAGTAAGTACCAAGAATATTCGTTCTACAGTAGGAACAAGTACTGAGATTTATGATTATTTCAAATTGTTGTTTGCTCGTGTAGGAAAGACAATTTCTCCTGTGTCTGGTAAAGAAGTGAAGAAAGATACGGTAAGTGATGTAATCGATTATATCAATTCTTTTGAAGAGAAGACAAAACTACTCATTCTAGCTCCTTTCCAAAAGAGAGAAGATCGTACTTGGAATGAGGAATTACCAATTTTATTACAACAAGGTTTTTCTCGACTAAGCATCAATGATGAATTAGTATTTATTGAAGAGCTTATAAAAACAGAAGAAGAGATCATCTTTGAAGACAGAGTATACATCCTAATTGACCGAGCAGTTGTTCAAAAAGATGAAAATAGTCAGTTTAGATTGGCTGACTCTGTACAAACTGCTTTTTATGAAGGACAAGGAGAATGTTTGGTTGATATCGTTCGTAAGGAAAAACGTTCTTTTTCTGATCGCTTTGAATTGGATGGAATCACTTTCGAAGAACCTTCTGTTAATTTTTTCACATTCAATAATCCTTATGGAGCTTGTCAAACTTGTGGAGGAACAGGTAATATTCTTGGCATAGATAATCGTTTAGTCATCCCTAATGAAAATCTTTCACTTTATGAGGGAGCGGTAGTTCCTTGGAATGGTGAAAAAATGAGAAAATGGAAAGATGATTTTATTGAAAAGACATTCAAATTAAACTTCCCAATTCACAGACCCTATAAAGACTTAACTGAAAAGGAAAAAGACCTACTTTGGAATGGTGATGGAAAAAGAATCAAAGGAATCAATAACTTTTTTGATTTCTTAGAAAGCAAAAGACACAAAATTCAATACCGTGTCATGCTTTCTCGCTATCGTGGAAGAACAGTTTGTGGAGATTGTGAAGGAACACGCCTTAGAAAAGATGCTTCTTTTGTGAAAGTAGGGGATAAATCGATTCAAGAACTTGTGCTAATGCCAATTGATGAGGTACAAGCATTTTTTGAAACGATCTCTTTTACCAATCACGAAGAACAAATCGCAGGAAGAATTATTATCGAAATCAAAAATCGCTTATTCTTTCTCAAGCAAGTTGGTTTGGGTTACTTGACACTCAATCGACTAACAGGTACATTATCTGGTGGAGAGTTTCAACGCATAAAATTAGCTACCTCATTGGGTTCTGCTTTGGTAGGTTCGATGTATATCTTAGATGAGCCAAGTATTGGACTACATCCAAGAGATACTGAACGATTGATCGAAGTGTTGAAAACACTGAAGGATTTGGGGAATACAGTGATTGTAGTGGAGCATGAAGAAGAAGTAATGCGTGCTGCTGATCAAATCATAGATATTGGTCCAAATGCAGGATCACATGGTGGAAACTTAATCTTTCAAGGTACACTAGAAGATATCAAGGAAAATACTCCTTCTTATACAGCCAAGTATTTACATGGTTTGGAGAGAATTGAAGTTCCTGCATTCCGTAGAAAAGTGACTGACTTTTTACAGATTTCGGGAGCAAGAGCCAATAACCTTAAAAATATTGATGTTAGGATTCCTTTGCATACACTTAGCTGTATTACAGGGGTTTCGGGTAGTGGAAAGTCTACACTTATCAAGAAAATATTATATCCTGCTCTTAGAAAGTCATTGGGTAATACTATTGATGAAATGGGAGCTTTTGATAAATTGGAAGGAAGTGTATCCAAGGTAAAAGGAATTGAGTTTATCAATCAAAGTCCTATTGGAAAGTCTTCTCGTTCAAATCCTGTAACTTATGTGAAGGCTTATGATGAGATTAGAAATCTATATGCCAACTTACCACTGGCAAAACAGAGAAATTATAAACCAAAACACTTTTCCTTCAATGTAGAAGGAGGTCGTTGTGAAGAATGTCAAGGAGAAGGAACTGTAAAAATCGAAATGCAGTTCATGGCTGATATTTTATTGACTTGTGAAAGTTGTAAAGGAAAACGATTTAAAAAGGAAACATTAGAAGTTACTTATAATGACAAAGCTATTTCTGATATTCTGGACTTAACAGTAGATGATGCAATTGAGTTTTTCCAAGAACACTCCAAAATTGTGGATAAGTTAATTCCTCTTCAAAAAGTAGGTTTGGGATATATTGGCTTAGGACAAAGCTCTAATTCATTGAGTGGAGGAGAAGCTCAGCGTGTTAAATTAGCTTCTTTCTTAGGGAAGGACAAAAGAAAAGAACATACACTTTTTGTATTTGATGAGCCAACTACAGGACTTCACTTTCATGATATTGCACAACTATTGTCAGCCATTAATGCTTTGGTGGATAATGGACATAGTGTAGTAATTATTGAGCACAATATGGAAGTGATTAAGTCAGCTGATTGGGTAATTGATCTGGGACCAGAAGGAGGTGACAAAGGGGGATATGTTATTTTTGAAGGAACTCCAGAAGACTTCAAAAATACTGATAAAGGCTATACAGCTCAATATATTACAGAAAAACTGGAAGAAAGAAAGTAAATATTTCTATTTACTACTATTGCCTTTTTTCCTATGTTTGTATAGAAACCATAATTATAAAAAACTTGGGAAGTTTAGATTTAGAATCCTATCGGATGTTATCATTCATCTTATTACAAATTGACTCATCGCTTATTACATACCTTGTAATTAACTTGAGTATTTTAACTGTTTTATTACTTGTTTCTGCTCTTATTTCAGGCTCAGAAGTTGCTTTTTTTTCACTTTCTACAGAAAGAATAAAAGAATGTGCTGGAAGTGAGTCAACTACTGATAAGCAAATTTATCAATTGTTAAAAGACCCAAAACGGTTACTAGCTACTATTCTTATTTTCAATAATTTGATCAATGTTGCCATTGTCACATTAAGTACATTCATTACTTGGCATATTCAAGGAGATAAGACCGAAAATATATTGACTGTACTAGCTGTTACTTTTGCCATTGTATTTGTAGGAGAAGTAATTCCAAAAGTATATGCTACCCAAAAAAACTTGGAGTTTGCTCGTTTTACAACAAAAATGCTTGCTATCGCAAATAAGTTATTTACTCCACTTTCAAGTATATTACTTAGCATCTCAAATATCATTGAGAAAAGGGTAGAGAAGAAAGGGTATAATATCTCAATTGAAGAATTGAATCAAGCCCTAGAAATTACTACACAAGACAATACTACAGAAGAAGAAAAAGAGATTTTGAAGGGAATTGTAAACTTTAGTACAATCTCTGCCAAACAGATTATGCACTCTCGTTTGGATATTTTTGCCATTGATTATAAAACAGATTTTCATCTTTTATTAGAAAAGATCAATACTGGAAAATACTCTCGTGTTCCTGTCTACAAAGATACTGTGGATAAAATCACTGGAATTCTATACATCAAAGACTTATTACCTTTCATTGATCAAAAAGAAAATTTTCGTTGGCAAAAACTACTAAGAGCACCTTACTTCATTCCAGAAAGCAAAAAAATTGACGACTTGTTTAAGAGTTTCCAAGAAAAAAGGGTTCACATGGCTATCGTAATTGATGAATATGGTGGAACTTCTGGTTTATTGACCTTAGAAGATATTATTGAAGAAATTGTAGGAGAGATCAATGATGAGTTTGATGGTGAAGACATTGAACACACAGAAGTAGAAGAAGGTATTTATATTTTCCCTGCCAAAACACCTCTTAATGATGTTTATAAGGTAGTAGAAACAGCAAATATTCTAGAGGAAATTAAGGGAGAAAGTGAGTCTCTGGGAGGTGCTGTGTTAGAGCTATTTGAAAGAATGCCCAAAAAAGGAGAATCTATTTCTTTCAAAGGAATTGAGCTAAGCATTGAAGCTGTGGATAAAAAAAGAATTAACTTGGTAAAAATGAAGGTGAAGTAATTCAATTACTATGAACCATAGAATTTCAAAAGAAGGTAATACAAAACGAAATGGTATTATCATCTTATCTTTTTTGGTTGTAATAAGTATAATCACCAACTTATCAAGACGGGGAAATGAACTGAGAGAACAAGAAGTCATTGCTCAACAAACAGCAAAAGAATATTTTCAGACACTTTCTGTTCAAGAAGGGATTATCACAAGTATAGAATCAAGTCATTCAACTTATTTTGTTGAAATTGTTTCTTATGAACCTTTGAAAGACACAATGATTAATGAGTATTTAGAGGTAATGCGAAATCGAATATTCATTAAAACAAATGAGGTAAAAACAAGAGGAATAAGGGAGTTTGATAAAATCATCAAAGAAAAAGAAACACCCAATATTGTTATAAAAGGCAAGGGGGCTTTCAATTTATTTTGATACAAAATAGAACCAAATGAAAAAATTAACCTATATATTATTTTCAGTTTTAATCATCAGTATTACAGCTTGTGGAACAACAGAGTTTTATCCGAAACCTGTAGGACATAATCACATTGATTTACCTGAACACAAGTACCAAGTAACTGATGCTAAATACCCTTATTCTTTCGAATATTCATCTTATGCTACCTTAGTAGATGATACCTTAGGATTTCATGATGATTATTGGATTAAAATTCATTATCCAGATCTTAATTTTAGTATCAATTTCACATATTATCCTATCAAAGATAATTTGAAAACATTGATGAATGATGCCTATAAATTGGCTAATCAACATGATGTAAAGGCTTACTCTATTGAGCCAGAAAGTATGATCAATAAAGATGGGAATCCTGTTACATGTTTCAAGCTAGAAGGGGAAGTTGCCAGTACCTATCAATTCTTCACACATGATTCTACCAATCACTTTTTGAGAGGAGCATTGTACTATCCAGATGCAACAAAGAATGATTCTTTGCAACCTGTTTCTGATTATGTGATACAAGATATCAAACACTTACTACATACACTTAAATGGAAGTAATGAATTGAATTAATTACCCATGCCCAGCTTCTTTGATACATCGATAGACAAACTAAAAGGAATTGGTCCTAAAAGAGCAGAACTCCTCAAAAAAGAATTGAAAATATTCTCTTTTGGGGATTTTTTACAACATTACCCTTTTCGATATGATGATAGAACTAAATTTTATCGAATTCAAGAACTGGGAAGTGATAGCAATTATGTTCAGCTCAAAGGAAAAATTGTCAGTCATCAATTATTAGGGGAAAAGCGAAAAACTCGCTTGGTTGTTAAGTTTAGAGATGAATCAGGAGAAATTGAATTAATTTGGTTTGCTGGAGCAAAATGGATTGAAAAAACTTTACGAAAAGATGTGACTTATGTAGTGTTTGGAAAACCTACTATTTTTGGGAGTCGCATCAATATGGCGCACCCAGAAATTGAATTATTAGGAGAGAATAAAGCCAATGCTCCAGAAGGTTTTTTACAACCTGTTTACCACCTTACAGATACTTTACGAAAACGAGGTTTAGACAATAAAATAATTGCAAAGGCAATGCGTGAGTTATTAACACAAATGCACCCTTACATCATTGAGACTTTACCTACCGAAATTTGTTCAAAATATCGTTTGATTGGAAAATACAAAGCTCTTTTGGGAGTTCATTTTCCAATCAATCATGAAACTCTTAAACAGGCTGAAAGACGTTTGAAGTTTGAAGAGTTATTTTTTATTCAATTAAAGCTATTTCGAGAAAAGAAAATCAACCAAAATAAATTTAGTGGCTTTGTATTCAATAAACTGAATACTTTGACAACCTTCTACAGAGATCATTTACCTTTTGACCTTACAAATGCCCAAAAACGAGTAATTAGGGAAATTAGAGAAGATTTTTTGAGTGGAAGACAAATGAATAGACTACTACAGGGGGATGTAGGAAGTGGAAAAACCATTGTGTCTTTTATCACTGCTTTGATGGCTATTGATAATCATAAGCAAGTGTGTCTAATGGCTCCTACCGAAATTTTGGCTACACAACATTATGAAGGTCTTAAAGAATTTGCAGACTTATTAGGAATTAATATCAAACTACTCACAGGTTCAACCAAGACAAAACCAAGAAGAGTTATTCATGAAGAACTTGAAAACGGTAGCTTACAGCTATTGGTAGGAACTCATGCTTTATTAGAGGATAAGGTACAGTTTCAAAACTTAGGCTTGTGTATTATTGATGAACAACATCGTTTTGGAGTAGAACAACGTTCTAAATTATGGAGGAAAAATAAGCCTATTCCTCCTCATGTGTTGGTTATGACAGCTACACCAATTCCCCGTACCTTGGCAATGACAATTTATGGTGATTTGGATGTTTCTGTAATTGATGAATTACCAGCAGGAAGAAAGCCAATCAAAACTGTGCATAAGTATGATGCTAGTCGTCTGGCTATTTTTGGCTTTGTGCGTCAAGAAATTCAAAAGGGGAGACAAGCTTATTTTGTGTTTCCACTCATTGAAGAATCTGAAAAGTTCGAAAACTTAAAAGACTTAATGGATGGGTATGAAGCCATTTCTCGTGCTTTTCCAGAATATCATGTAAGCATTGTACATGGTCGTGCAAAACCAGAAGACAAAGAATGGGAAATGCAACGATTTATCAAAAACCAAACACAAATTATGGTGGCTACTACTGTAATTGAGGTAGGGGTAAATGTACCAAATGCCAGTGTAATGGTGATTGAAAATGCCGAACGTTTTGGATTAGCTCAATTGCATCAATTAAGAGGACGTGTAGGACGTGGAGCAGAACAGTCACATTGTATCTTGGTGACCAATGTGAAATTGAGTAAGAATAGCAAAACTCGAATGGAAACCATGGTACGAACGAATAATGGTTTTGAGATTGCTGATGCTGACCTAAAACTACGAGGACATGGAGATTTGCAAGGAACACAACAAAGTGGAACTGTGGATTTGTTGGTGGCTGATGTAGCTTTTGATGGACCAATTCTTACAGAAGCTCGAAAAGTGGCAGAGGCCATCACAGAGAAAGACCCAAACCTAGAACTTCCCGAACATGAAGGAATTAGAACACATATTTTATCCTTAAAAAAGAGTACAATTAATTGGGGTAGGATTAGTTAATTTTTCTAAAAAACTAAAATCATCTTTCTTGTTAATCACTTCTAAAATGATATTTTTGTTGATTATTAAAAATAATCTGTCACATTTTGACTTTCCAGCGTCTTTACTATGAAAGAAAAAATATCAGACCAGCAAATGATCGAATTGCTGAAAAAGAAAGACAAAAAGGCAATACAACAGATATACGA
The DNA here is from genome assembly GCA_024232295.1 of Cytophagales bacterium. Classification (GTDB taxonomy): domain Bacteria; phylum Bacteroidota; class Bacteroidia; order Cytophagales; family JAAEPT01; genus JAAEPT01. The sequence goes on along the minus strand of JAAEPT010000103.1, from coordinate 88,835 downwards.
ACTCTATTCACCTACATTATTAGCAATATGTATGCGTTACTTCAAACAAAGAGAGCTAGCTCTTGATGTAATGCATGAAGGTTTTATGAAAGCCTTAAATTCTATTCAATCTTTTAATAGTCAAGGGTCTTTTGAAGGATGGTTAAAACGAATTATTGTTAATCATTCATTAGATACTCTCAAAAAAGAGAAAAAATACCAAACTCAGGATATCGAAGAGGTTCAATTGATACAAGAGGATACAAATAATGAATCCAAAGCAATTGATAAAAAAGATATTGATGAGAATACATTGGATGTAGGATTGGTTAGAGATGCAGAGTTTACTTGTAATGATATTTTGGAAGAAATTCACAAGTTGCCAGAAATGTATTGTATTGTATTTGTACTTTTTGTTTTAGAAAAGTTTTCTCATGCAGAAATAGCTCAAAAATTAGAAATAGATGAAAAAACATCTAGAACACGATTGGCTAGGGCTAGAAAAATGATTAAGGAAGCTTTGTATAAAAGAAGTATTTCAATTTTAGGTAGATAAATATGAGCAACAAGAATACAGAAAATTGGGAGAGAGAACTTCAAGATAAGTTCAATAACCATCAGGAACCTACTGATGCAAATGACTTTGGTTCATTTATGAACAAACTTGAAGAAAGTAACTTTTTTGAGGAAGAACCAAAAGGTGCTAGTGGAACAAATACAACTTTATGGACTTTACTTGGGGCTGTTTTAATTACAGGAATTCTTTTTTGGTTAATGAATAATAACACAAAAAATAAAATAATTGAGTCTAATAAAAAAATTGTAGAGGATACTAATACTCAACATATTTCTAAACAAACCAATCAAGAACCTACTCCAAATCATGAGCAAGAAGAAGCTGTTCAGAAAGTAGATACACCAACAGAGGTTACTAATCAAAATACAAAATCAATTAATAACAAAAAGGATAAGCAAATAACTCAACCTGTTGTTGATAACAAAAATGACAAAGTTGTGGTATTACCAAAGGAAACAGAAACTGCTATAAAAGATTCTACACCAACAGAAATAACACCACCACAAGAAACTGTTGATACAACAATTGAAGTTGCTGATACAACTCCTCCCAAACAAGAACAAAAAGTAGTTAGACCTCCAAAAAGACGAATTGTTATGATGCCAGTTGATACAATTGTGGTAGCAGATACAAGTCATGTAAAACATAAAAAAAAGGATAAGAAAATTAAATAATGAGAATAGGGCTATTTGTTTTTTTATCCTTTGTTTCCTCGTCTATTTGGGGACAAACCACAATTACTTATGATACCTTAGTAAAAGTACAAGAGATTGAAGAAGGTATTTTTGATACTGTTTATTATGTTCAAAAGCATATCCACATTGATAAAAAAGTAGTAGTAGTTGACACTGTAAGAGGGAATAAATGGGCTATTGATGGGTACGGAGGAATTACTCTAGGGGGAAAAGCTAACTACATAGAATCCAATTTAACTTTTAACTCTAATACAACCTCTGGCTATCATTTTGGAAGTTCTATGTATTATAATTTCCCTAAAAAATGGAGTTTACGAGGAGGGTTAACATTTGACTATCAACAAGTATCAGCCAATTATACAAAAGCAAAAAACTATACAGTTGAAACATCAGAAGAGGTCAATGATACAATAGATACCTATTATACCATCAATGATGGAGACACAAGCTTCTTTCACATCATTGAGACTAAAACCATTAAAAATATAGAAGAAAAAACAGACTATTCTAGTTTGGACTATAATTGGAAAATTTATTATCTCAAAGTGCCATTACAACTAAACTATGCTTTTGAAAAAAATAGATGGAGCTATAATGTTTTGGTAGGTGCAAGTTTCAATTTCTTATTAAAACAAATTGAATCGAATACAGAACAGCAACAAGAAACCCAAATTTCATTCTTTCCTAGTGTGATTATTAGTCTTCAATCTGGATATTTTTTAGGAAATTCTACTTTTTTTTATCTTGAACCAATATATCAAAAATCATTCTTACAAGCTCATAACAAAGTTTTTTCAAATAATAACTACTCCATTTCTCTAGGGCTCAAACAATTTTTTTAAAAAAACTTTGTCACATTTTGACACTTCCTCAGTCTTATAGACAAATGGAACTAAAAAATTAAAAAAATGATGAAGAAAATACTATTGATTTTGACTTGTTTCCTCACTCTTGGATTCAACTCATTTGCACAACTTAAATTTGATGTTAATAACTGCCAAGGTTTATATATGCATCAATATTCAACACAAGCAGATTCTGTTATATGGGAATTGGAAGAAGGAGAAGCTACATTTCTTCAGGGGCAAAACTTCTTATCTATTCAAGAGTCTACAGATGGAACAGTTTTAAAACAACTTAATTATTACTCTTTTAGAGAAACTCCTATTATTGAATATTATACAATTAACCTTCCTTATACTTGTACTGATGACATAATTTCTCAAGAAACAATTACTATCGAAAACTGTAATTTCCCATATACTCATACTCCAGTTACAGTAGCATTACCAAAAACTACAGAGTATGAATTAGAATCAGGGGAAGTTGATTTTACAGCAGATAATGGATTACTAATAATTAATAGTGCTAGTAATGGGGCTGTTCTTGTTGAAAAAATCACTTATGATAATGAGCCTTCTAAAACATATATCACTGCATACACAATCAGTGTTAGCGGATGTGTTGATATAGGTATTGATCAAGGACAAAATGATAATACTGTTAATTGTGGTGATTCAGCTCCAATAAGTGCTATCGTATCATCACAAAACAAAGATAATTATACATATGTTTGGTCAACAGATTCTGAAGGAATAACAATTAATAATCCTAATAGTGCAACTACAGATTTTACGATTACAACAGCAGGTACAAAGATCATTGTGTTAAAAGTATACTCTCAACTTGGAAACTTACTTGGAACTAGTAGAATGACTTTTGTAAGTAATTGTGTTGATGATATTTGTATTGATGATGCAAAAATTAAAAAGGATGCAGTTTGCCCAGATGTTTATCAGCCAGTTTGTGGTTGTAATGGAATAACCTATAACAATAGTTGTAGTGCAACTGCAAGTGGTGTAGTTTCTTTTACAGAAGGAGCTTGTGCTACTAACAATGTTACACAAGCCCATGTTGGATTGAGTGCAGTAGATGTTTCACCATGTCAATTTAGTTATACTCATCAACCAGAGACAAAACCAAAAGAAAATGAAATTTCTAATTGGAAATTAATATCAGGAAAAGCAGGTTTCTTCAAAACAGAAGATGGGAATTTAAAAGTATCAGATGCAACAGATAAATCTACATTTGTTTATTCAATTACTAATGGCTCTCAAACGACATATGATACATTGACTTTAATAGTACTGGATAAACATAATTGTCTTGATGTAGGCATTGATCAAGGACAAAATGATAATACTGTTAATTGTGGTGATTCTGCTCCAATAAGTGCTATAGTATCATCACAAAACAAAGATAATTATACATATGTTTGGTCAACAGATTCTGAAGGAATAACAATTAATAATCCTAATAGTGCAACTACAGATTTTACAGTTACAACAGCAGGTGCAAAGATCATTGTGTTAAGAGTATACTCTGAACTTGGAAACTTACTTGGAGCTAGTAACATGACCTTTGTAAGTACTTGTTCAGATAATGATGATGTTACACAAGCTCATGTAGGATTGGATATAGCTAGAGTAACACCATGTGATTTTAGATATACTCATCAACCAGAAACAAGACCAACAACAAATGAAACTGCCAATTGGGAATTGATTGAAGGAGATGCAGAATTTAACTTTGAAACCACTGGAGACTTAACGATATCAGATGCAACAGATAAATCTACATTTGTTTATTCAATTACTAATGGCTCTCAAACAACATATGATACATTGACTTTAAGATTTAATGATGATGGAAATAGCTGTGTTGATGTAGGTATTGATCAAGGACAAAATGATAATACTGTTAATTGTGGTGATTCTGCCCCAATCTTTGCTATAGTATCATCACCAGATAAAGATAACTATATATATGTTTGGTCTTCTACTTCTGAAGGAATTACAATTAATAACCCTAATAGCACTACTACAGATTTTACAATTACAACATCAGGAGCAAAAATCATTGAGTTAAAGGTATATTCTAAACTTGGAAACTTACTTGGAGCTAGTAACATGACCTTTGTAAGTACTTGTTCAGATGAAGAGAAATATACAATTGAAGGTCATGTAACAGCTCAAGAAGAAATGTGGCAACATGGTATGATCTATTTGTATAATGTCTCACAAGAAGCATTTGTTGATTCAGTTGTATTTGAAAGAGGAATCTATTTATTCAAAAATGTAACTGCTGGAACTTATACATTATATGCTGTTCCTTATGAAGATAGTAGTTTAACAAAAACTGCAACTAACTTTAGTTCTACTTACTATGTAAACAAAGTAAGCTTAGAAGATGCAAACACGTTTGAAGTGACAGATAATACTTTTGGTGTTGATATTCGTTTACAAACAAAGGAGATCATTTCTTCAATAAATAATCATTCTAACAATCAAAACTTATTAGTTTATCCAAACCCATTCTCAAATGAATTATTCATTGATTTGAATCACAATGAAGTTGAGGTAACTGTATCAGATATTCAAGGAAATGTAGTTTATAGCAATGTATTAACTGAATCTACTAACTTAAATACTTCAGATTGGGCACAAGGAATTTACTTTGTGAAATTAAAAACTGAAAATAATGTAACAACTTCTAAACTAATAAAGTAATGAAATAGTAAAATGATAAGATTAGAATAGTTAGTGATTTAAAACACAAAGAGAGTACAGAATGAGTACTCTCTTTTTTTTATCTCAAAAATTTATTTATTTTTCTTCAAAACATATCTTCCATACAAAGGAAAATGATCAGACTTTTTATGTTCATAACAAGTTCTAAACTCCAAAATATCAAAATGATTTTTATCAAAAAATTGATGATCAATTCTTAAAAACTCAAAACCTTTATGATTAGAAGTGATTCCTAAACCAAATCCATTTTTTTCAAAACTATTACTTAATAGAGAAGAAATTTTGTGATAGGTATAACTGTAAGGTAAATCATTAAAATCTCCACAAACTATGGTTGGATAAGGTGAAGACTCAATACAATGACTAAGTACATCTACTTGTTCATTTCTCAAACGAAAACTTTTATAAATTCGCTTAAGAGCTCTTTTTTGATAAGCAAAATCATATTTCCAACCACCTTTCCAATTAAATAAATACTTTGAATGAATACTCATTGATTGCAAATGACATACAAGTACTCTGATTGTATCTTTGGAAGGCAATACAAGATCTGTCAATAGTATTCTATTCGCACTTTTATTGTTGAATATAAAATCTTTTTGATGTGTAATTGGATACTTACTAAACAATGTTATTCCAAACTGACCTCGATAATCATCTATAGAATAAGATCCAAACATGTTAAACCCTTTTCGAGTCATTTTCTCTTTTACATTGAAAACACCAAAGTTATCATGGTTAAAATATTCTTGTAAACACACAATGTCTAATGAATCCTGTAAAACAATGTCAAGAAGTTTTTGTGAGTTTATAAAGTTCTTTCCTCTTAGATGAGGGTAAGAATTAAAACTCTGAACATTATAGTTTAATATCTTAATTTCATTAGAGTGATGTTCTGAACTAGAACTTATTAAGTTGAATGATGCTGAAATATGTGGTAAAGAGAATAGTGATAATAAAGCATAAATATAAATTGATGTTTTTTTGAAGTTCAAATGTCGTCTCTTTCTAATCCAAGCAAAAAAAATCAAAAGGATAACAAACGGAATCCCCCAACTCAATACTCCCCAATATCCTCCATATTTAGGTGGAATATAACAAGCAATAAGGCTTATTAAACAAAAAAGACCAACTAGGTATTTTAATGATTTTTTGAATATATATACTTTAGATATTGTTTTCATTACTTGCTTACTTGTACATTTTGTACTACCTTTGTATGAAGTTTGAGGGTTTAATTAGAGGAAGGGGGACACAAAATGTCCCCCTTTCTTACATTATTTTCTTTCGCATTGATATTCAAAATAATGTAATATTTATGAATCTCACTAAGTAAACTTGAGAATAATTTATGAGTGTTGAAGAAAAAATAACGGAACTACTAGAGGGTACTTTAATAAGTTATCCACATCTATTTTTGGTAGCATGTAAATTTTCTGGAAAAGAAGAGCATATTACCAAGGTAACCATTTTCTTGGATGGAGAGCAGGGAGTTTCGATAGATGAATGTGCAGAAATTAGCCGTAAACTCGGAAATGACATTGAAGAGCGTGATTTAGTGAAAGCTGCTTATAATCTAGAAGTTTCTTCTCCAGGAATAGATCAACCACTTGTTATTAAACCTCAATACATCCGAAACAAAGGTAGAGATGTACAAATTGAGCTTGAAGATGGAAAAGTAATCAGTGGAAAATTAGAGGAAGTAACAAAAGAGGGAGTATCTATCTTAGAGCATGACAAAAGTAAAAATAAAAGTAAAAAATATAGTAATAAAGCTATAGAAATAACTTTTCAAAATATCAAAAAAACAATCGTATTAGTATCATTTAATTAAGAGAGATGGATAGTGTAGTGTTAATAGAATCGTTCGCGGAATTTGCTAAGCTCAAGAATATTGACAGACCTACAATGATGCGCATTTTGGAAGATGTGTTTAGAACAATGATTCGTAAAAAGTTTGAAAATGATGATAACTTTGACATCGTAATCAATGTTGATGAAGGTGATTTGCAAATTTGGCAAACAAGAGAGGTTGTTGCTGATGATATTGATCCATTGGAATACAATCCTGCTACACACATCAAAATTAGTGAAGTAGATGAAGATGAAGATCTTGAACTAGGAGAAGAGTTTGATAATGAAATTAAGTTAGAAAACTTTGGAAGACGTTTGGTGATGACTGCTCGCCAGACACTTATTCAAAAAGTAAAAGATCTAGAAAAAGATGTATTGTTCCAGCAATACAAAGACCTTGTAGGTGAGTTGGTTTCTGCTGAGATTTACCAAATCTTAGGGAGAGAAATTATCTTGATAGACCAAGATAATAATGAACTTTCTTTGCCAAAAGGTGAACAAATACAAAAAGACAGATTCCGCAAGGGAGATACATTAAAGGCTGTAATTCATCGTGTAGAGATGCACAATGGTAACCCTAAGATTATTCTTTCACGTACATCACCAGAGTTCTTGGCTCGTTTGTTTGAAAATGAAGTGCCAGAAATTTATGATGGATTAATCTCTATCAAGAAGATTGTTCGTGAACCAGGAGAGAGAGCTAAGGTTGCAGTAGAGTCTTTTGATGATCGTATCGATCCTGTAGGAGCTTGTGTAGGTATGAAAGGGTCTCGTATCCATAGTATTGTTCGTGAACTCAATAATGAAAACATTGACGTAGTGAACTATACAGAAAACTTGGATTTATATATCGCTCGTGCGTTAAATCCTGCCAAAATCACGTCTATTAAAGTTGAAGACAATAATCGTGTTTCTGTATTCTTAGAGCCAGATCAAGTATCTTTGGCTATCGGAAAAGGAGGACAAAATATCAAATTGGCTAGTAGGCTAATTGATATGGAAATTGATGTCTTTAGAGATGTAAGTGATACAGAGCAAGAAGAAGACGTTGATTTGATTGAATTTAAAGACGAGATTGAAGTATGGGTGATTGAAGAACTAGAGAAAATCGGTTTGGATACAGCCAAAAGCGTATTAAATCTTACAAAAGAAGAATTATTACGCAGAACAGACTTAGAAGAAGAAACGATTGACTACTTATTCGAAATTCTAAGCCAAGAGTTTGAGGACTAATCATTCACAAACCAGAAAAAGTAAAAAGTAGTAGAATAAAGAACAAATCTAATTTAAGCAATCGCAGAAAAAGAATGGCAGGAGAAAAAACGATGAGGCTAAGCCAAGTTGCTAGAAAATTGAATGTAGGTACAAAAACAATTGTAGACTACCTTTCAAAGAAAGGAGTAGACGTTGATAATAAACCTAGTTCAAAGATTACAAGTGAGCAATATAGTGTGCTTGCCAAAGAGTTTAAGGGTGCAGCAGAAGACAAAGAAGAAGCTGCCGAAGTAACTATTGGGCAACAGCAAAAGAAAAATATTGTAATTAAGTCAGACAAGGAAGAGGAAAAGAAACCTACAGATACTACAGCTCCACAAGCTGAGAAAATGAAAGGTTTGACTGTTCTTGGGAAAATTGACTTGAACGAAGGAAAAAAATCGACAGGTAAGAAACCTGCTCAACAGAAAAATCAACAGCCTAAAAAGGAAGAGAAAAAACCTGTGGCTAAAAAGGATAATCCTAAGCATGAGCCTAAGAAAGCTCAGCAACAACAGCCTAAAAAGGAAGAGAAAAAACCTGTGGCTAAAAAGGATAATCCTAAGCATGAGCCTAAAAAAGCTCAGCAACAACAGCCTAAAAAGGAAGAGAAAAAACCTGTGGCTAATACACAAAAACAACAGCAGCCTAAGAAAGAGGATTCAAAGGCTCAAGAATCAAAACCTGCAGAAGCTCCAAAAGCAACTTCTTCTAATACTCCTGCTAATGAAGAAGGTAAAGTTATTGAGGCAAAGGCAGATCAATTGAGAGGTTTAAAAGTATTAGGTAAAATTGAGCTACCAACTTCTTCTCCAAAGAAAAAGGGTGCCACTCCTGTAGCTTCTTCTGATAGAAATAAGAAGAAGAGAAAGAGAAAACGCATTGGTGATAATAACCAAGGGGGTAATAACAACAACCAAGGTAACAATAATAACCAAGGGGGTAACAGAAACGGAAACAGAAATAACCAAGGAGGTAATAATAACAACCAAGGGGGTAACAGAAACGGAAACAGAAATAATAACCAAGGCGGAAATAGAAACAGAAACTTCCAAAAAGGGAAGAAAGGAAAACAGCAACCAGAAAAAGAAGCTGTATCTGCTAAGGAAATCCAAGACCAAATTAAGGCAACTATTGCCAAATTAGGTGGTAAGAAACAAACACAAACTAGAGCGAAGCACCGTAAGGATAAGCGTGATAATCAAGCGAAATTACGTGAAGAGCAATTAGCTCAGGAGGCACAGGCAGCACAAGTGTTGAAGGTAACAGAGTTTATCTCAGCAAATGAACTAGCTTCTCTAATGGATGCAAGTGTAAATGATATCATTGCAACTTGTATGACATTAGGAATGTTTGTTTCGATTAACCAGCGTCTGGATAAAGAGATGATTACTCTAATTGCAGAAGAGTTTGGTTTTGAAGTAGACTTTACAACAAGTGATGAAGATGATTTCTCTTCTGAAATTGAAGAAGAAGATGAAACTAAATTACAAGGTCGTGCTCCTATCGTAACGATTATGGGACACGTTGACCATGGTAAAACTTCATTACTGGATTATATTCGTGATTCTAAAGTAACAGAAGGTGAAGCAGGAGGTATCACTCAGCATATTGGTGCATACAATGTGAAGACTGATGATGGTAGACCAATTACTTTCTTAGATACACCAGGTCACGAAGCCTTTACTGCCATGCGTGCAAGGGGTGCTAAATTAACAGATATTGTAATTCTTGTTGTAGCAGCCGATGACCGTGTAATGCCTCAAACAAAAGAAGCAATTAACCATGCAATGGTAGCTGATGTTCCAATCATTATTGCAATTAACAAAGTAGATAAGCCTACTGCAAACTCTGATAAAATTAGAGAAGAGCTTTCTGCTGAAAATGTGCTAGTAGAAGATTGGGGTGGTAAGTACCAATGTCAAGAGATTTCTGCAAAAACAGGTCTTGGTATTGATGACTTATTAGAAAAAGTATTGATCGAATCTGAGCTTTTAGAATTGAAAGCAAATCCAGAACGTGCTCCAATTGGTACAGTTGTAGAAGCATCTTTGGATAAAGGTAGAGGTTATTTATCTACTGTTTTGGTTCAAACAGGTACATTGAAAATTGGTGATATCGTTGTAGCAGGTGCTCAATACGGACGTGTGAAGGCAATGACAGATCATAGAGGAAAACGCTTGAAAGAGGCTGGTCCTTCAATGCCTGTTCAGATTCTAGGTCTAGATGGTGCTCCTCAAGCTGGTGATCGATTTGTAGTTGCTGATACTGATAGAGAAGCAAGAGAAACAACTAATAAGCGTAAGCAAATTATTCGTGAGCAATCTGTTCGTACGAATAAGCACTTGACAATTGAAGAATTGACAAGACGTATTAAGGTAGGAGATTTCCAAGAGTTGAACTTGATTATCAAAGGAGATGTGGATGGTTCTGTAGAAGCATTAACAGATTCTTTATTGAAGTTATCTACTGATGAAGTACAAGTGAATGTTGTACATAAAGGAGTTGGTTTAATTTCTGAGTCAGATATTAACTTGGCTGTAGCTTCTAATGCCGTTGTAATTGGTTTCCAAGTTCGTCCTTCTGTGGGTGCTAAGAGATTAGCAGAACAAGAAGAGATTGAAATCAGATTGTACTCTATTATCTATAAAGCTATCGATGAAATGAAAGATGCCTTAGAAGGAATGTTAGCTCCTGAGGTAGAAGAAGTAATTGTTGGTAATGTTCAAATTAGAGAAACATTCAAAATTTCTAAGATTGGTACAGTTGCAGGTTGTTATGTAACTGATGGTTATATCAAGCGTACATCAAACATCCGTATTATCCGTGAAGGTATTGTGAAATACACTGGAGAAATTGGAGCATTGAAACGTTTCAAAGACGATGTAGCTGAAGTAAAATTCGGTTATGAGTGTGGTCTGAGTATCAAAAACTTCAATGACTTGGAGGTAGATGATGTAATTGAGGTTTATGAAGAAAGAGAAGTTAAGAGAAAATTAAAATAATAATCTCTTAAATCAAGATAAAGAAAAGCACTGAGGTTTTATACTTCGGTGCTTTTTTGTTTTATCCCTTTTGTGCTATCTTTAGTTATAGTACTTAAAATGATATTAGAATAATGAAAGCATATATTGAAAAGAACAAAGACCGTTTCTTAGATGAATTATTTGATTTATTAAGAATACCTTCTGTAAGTGCAGATTCAAAATTTGAGGAAGATGTATTAAAAGCAGGAGAGTTTGTTCGTCAAAAATTGGAGGAAGCAGGAGCAGAAAATACTGAATTATGCCAAACAGCAGGTTACCCTATTGTTTATGGTGATAAAATGATTGATGAATCTTTGCCAACAGTCTTAGTTTATGGACATTATGATGTTCAACCAGCAGACCCTTATGAATTATGGGAAACAGCTCCTTTTGAACCTACAATTAGAAATGAGAAAGTCTATGCTCGAGGTGCTGCAGATGACAAAGGACAAATGTATATGCATTTAAAAGCACTAGAAACGTTACTTCAAAATGATGCTTTGCCTTGTAATGTCAAGTTTATGATTGAAGGTGAAGAAGAAATTGGGTCAAATAATTTAGAAATTTTTGTCAAAGAAAATACAGCGAAATTAAAAGCAGATGTTGTATTGATATCTGATACTGGAATCATTTCTAATGAGCATCCTTCTATTACTACAGGATTAAGAGGGTTGAGTTATGTAGAAGTTGAAGTAACAGGACCAAATCGTGATTTGCATTCTGGAATGTATGGTGGAGCTGTAGCTAATCCAATTAATGTACTCTGTGAAATGATTGCTTCTTTAAAGGATGAAGATGGTCATATTACCATTCCTAATTTTTATGATAATGTTCTAACAGTTTCTGAAGAGGAAAGAGCAGAAATGGCAAAAGCTCCTTTTAGTGAAGAAGAATACAAAAAGATGTTAGATATTGATGCTACAGAAGGGGAGAAGGGATTCTCAACATTAGAGCGTGTAGCTATTCGACCAACATTAGATGTAAATGGTATCTGGGGTGGATATATTGGAGAGGGAGCCAAAACGGTTTTACCTTCCAAGGCTTATGCTAAAATTTCAATGCGTCTAGTACCTAATCAAACTTCAGAAGAGATTACCAATCTTTTCCAACAACATTTTGAATCAATTGCCCCTAAGTCTGTAAAAGTAAAAGTAAGTCCTCATCATGGTGGAGAACCTGCTGTTACCCCAACAGATTCTATTCCTTATCAAGCTGCTCATGAAGCAATCAAAGAAGTTTGGAACAAAGAACCTATTCCTATGAGAGAAGGGGGAAGTATTCCTATTGTGGCTTTATTTGAGCATGAATTAAAAGTGAAGACTGTCTTATTAGGCTTTGGTTTGGATGAAGATGCAATTCATTCACCTAATGAAAGCTATGGTCTATTCAATTTCTATCAAGGCATTGAGACAATTTGTGCATTTTATCAACATTTTGCCAAACTCTCTAAATAAATAAGAAATGTATACTCGCTATAAATATTCTGCAAGGAGTGTTATACTATGGACACGTTATCAAATCATATTATTCCTTATTTGGGGTATAGCTTATACAGTGGCTTATGAAATATTTGATCTTCAGTGGTTACGAATTTCTTGGACTCCTATTGGCTTGGTAGGTACAGCAGTAGCCTTTCTGATCGGTTTTCAAAGTAACTCTGCTTATGGTCGTATCTGGGAAGCTCGTAAAATATGGGGAGGAATTGTAAATGCTTCTCGTACATGGACAATCTTAGTGAAGGATGTTGTTTCTAATGAACATGCTACTAAAGGAGAAGAATTAAGTGAACGAGAATTAGCTCAAAACAAAACCACCTTAGTACATAGACACATTGCTTGGATGACAGCTTTAAGATATGCTATGCGTCAACATAAATCTTGGGAAATTGCTAAAAAACATAAAACAAATAAAGAATGGGGCTTGGCAATACCAGAGTTAGAAGAAGATTTTGAAGGAGAACTAAGAAAAGTTTTATCTGAAGAGGAATTGGTTTATGTAATGAGCAAAACCAACAAAGCTGCTACATTGCTATCATTACAATCAAAACACATCAGAGAACTCAAAGAAAAAGGCATTATTTGGGATTTTTCTTTCTTAGAGTTGGAGAATGTATTGAAAGAATTAATGGCTTTACAAGGAAAGTCAGAACGTATTAAAAACTTTCCTTATCCACGTCAATTTGCTACCATTGCAGATGACTTTGTGAAAATATTTGTATTCTTTGTGCCTTTTGGGGTAATTCCAGAGTTTTCAAAAATTGGCCTGAGCTTAACAAATGATTATCCATTAATTGCCCCTTACTTTGTATGGGTTGGAGTAATTATGTCATCTGTAATTTCTTGGGTATTCCATACAATGCAGAGAATTGGTACAGTAGGAGAAAATCCTTTTGAGGGAGGTGCTAATGATGTTCCTATTTCTACTATGGCTAGAGCAATTGAGATTGACCTTAGAGAAATGCTTGATGAAGAAAATATTCCTGCTCCTCGTAAGGAACTAGAGCCTTGGCATGTTCAATTATAAATTTATTTTATTAACAAAAAAGGAGCTTCTTTCTTAGAAACTCCTTTTTTGATTATCTATCTACTTCTCCAAGTACAAAGTCCAATGAACCCAAAATGGAGATAATATCTGCAATCATACAATCTTTTGAAATTTCGGGTAAAACCGAAAGATTAGAGAAGGCACAAGAACGAGCTTTTACACGCAATGGAACATCTTTTTTGGCAGGCATTCGATAATAAAATCCTAATTCACCTTTAGAGCTTTCTCCTCTAAAATAGAACTCTTGTTCTTTACCAAAAATCTTTTTAGGAACAGCAGCTCTTGGATCAAAATCTCTTGTTCTTTTATACTCTTTAGTTAATTTTTCTAGGCATTGTTCTATAATTCGAACAGATTCATAGCATTCCTTTACACGTACATAAGTTCGATCCCAACTATCTCCCACAGTTCCTACCAAGCCCTTTCCTACAGGAACATCAAAATCAAGCTCTGAGTACACAGAATAAGGTTCTACTTTTCTCAAATCAAACTTCAGACCTGAACCTCTTAATACTGGACCACTACAACCATAATTGATTGCTAAATCTCTAGGTAAAATACCAACATTTGCTGTTCTGTGGACAAAGATTTTGTTATCCATCAACATATCTTCAAACTCTTTTATCTTGGGTTTAAGATATTTAATGAATGAAAGACATTGTTCTTCAAAACCTACTGGTAAGTCATAAAACAAACCACCAATCCAAATATAGTTATAAAGCATTCTTGCTCCAGAAATCCACTCCAATAAACGGAGTATATGCTCACGATCCCTTAACAACCATAAAAAAGGAGTTACAGCTCCCATATCAATAGCATAAGCTCCTACACCCAAAAAGTGTGAAGCCAAGCGATTCAATTCTGCAACCAGTACACGAATGTATTGAACTCTTGGAGGGATTTTGTCCTCAATGCCCAACATCTTCTCTACACCTGTTACAAAAACGTGTTCACAGTTAATTGCAGCAAGGTAATCCAGCCTATCCACAAAAGGAATTGTTTGATTAAGAGGAAGACTTTCTGCATGTTTTTCAAAACAACGGTGAAGATAGCCAATATGAGGAACTGTTTCTTTGACAATCTCCCCATCTGTTACCAATTCTAAACGAAGAACACCATGAGTAGAAGGATGCTGAGGTCCAATATTTAGAATCATTTCCTCTGCCTTTAAATCTTCTTGCTTGAAGAAGTTAGGAGAAGAGTTTTCTAAATGCTTAGGATCATATTTATACTGAACTTTCTTACTCATCTTAATACTTTACTTGAATTCCGTGATAATATTCTTGTTCATCATAATCCTTTCTCAAAGGATGTCCTTCCCAGTCAGCAGGTAATAATATTCTTCTAAGGTCTGGATGGTTCAAAAAATTAATCCCAATCAGATCATAAGCTTCTCTTTCATGCCAATTAGCTGTTTTCCAGATAGAAGAAACACTTGCTACTTCTGGTAACTTTCCTTCTACAATTTCACGAGGTAAAAAAACTTTGATGATAAACTTTTGTTCAAAAGGAATGGAAAAGAGATGATAAATAACTTCTAATGTTCCTGCTTTCTCTCCATTATCCACTGCCGTTAAGCATGATAAGTAATCATAAAAAGTAGCAGTGTTTGAATATATTTCTTGGCAAATTTCAAAAAGCAAATCTGTTTTTACAACCACAAAAGGTTGTAAAACATCTTCATGTACAGAAACAATGCTTTCTTCTCCAAATTTTTCACGAATTAGCTGTATTGTTGTTTCCATAAGCTTATTAGCTATTTTTTTGTAATAAACGCTCCACTGCAGAAGGAGCTAATAATGTCTCAGTACGAATCTTTTCTTGTAACTTTAAAAATCCACCAATCAAAGCTTCTGGACGAGGTGGGCAACCAGGTACATATACATCCACAGGTACAATTCTATCTACTCCCTTTACAACATGATAACCATGTTCCCAATAAGGACCACCACAATTGGCACATGAACCCATAGAAATTACATAACGAGGTTCTGCCATCTGTTCATAAAGTCTTTTCACGCGATCAGCCATCTTAAAAGTCACTGTCCCTGAAACAATCATAACATCTGCTTGGCGAGGAGAGTTTCTTGGTGTAATTCCAATTCTATCCACATCATAAGCAGAAGTAAAAGAAGCCATCATTTCAATGGCACAACAAGCCAAACCAAAACCCATAGGCCATATAGAAGATAATCTTGCCCAATTGATGACAGTATCTACTTTGGTGACAATAGCTGCCCCTGATTCAAATTTATGATCTAATACACCCATTGCTATTTACTATACTTTTCGTTTATTTTTTGATAAAGATCTTCTGGTACTTTTCCTTCAAATGTAGGTGTTTTGGTCTGTGGTATTGCCCACTCCAAATATCCTTTTGCCCAAGCATAAGCTAAACCTAGGATCAATATTCCGACAAAAATGAATACCTCAATTAGAGAAAACCAACCCCATAAACCATCTGTTCTTTGAATTCGTTGAGCATCTCCAAAAATGGTAGCCCAAGGAAATAGAAATACAATTTCTACATCAAATAATAAAAAGATAAGTGCAATAATATAAAATTGGACATTGTAATTCGTCCAAGCATTTCCTTGCGGTTCTTCTCCACATTCATAAGTGGTAAGTTTCTCCTCATTAGGACGATTGGGACTCAGAATTGAGTAAGTGACAACCCCTCCAAGAATGAAAACAATACTTGCAATAATGAACAAAAGTACGTTTCCAAATTCACTGATTTCTTGCATGAAAACCTGTTTTTGTAGTGATAAACAAAGGTAAGATTAATAACGTGAAATATTATTAAAAAAGCCCAATTTCTATCTAATAAGAAACTGGGCTTGGATTATTTTGTTTAGGCTTTAAATATACTAAATCTCTAATACTTAAATTCAATAATCAGAAAATCACCTTACTTATAAGGAAGAGAATTTCTGTTTTAACTGCAATAAACGATTTACTTTTTGATCTTTGATTGTCAAATAATTCTGAGGCTTCGCTCCAAAACTTTTATAAAACCTAGCAATGGATTCTATATTACTTCCTTCAAAATCTAAGATCATATTTCTTTGAGCATATTTTTGTATCATATGATCAATTAGTAAACTCATTGCTCTAGATTTTTTACCATCTTCATTACTTGTACCAAATAGAAAAGTAATTTTTTGGGAATTAATGAGAAATAATGCACCTGCTACAGGTATTTGTTTTTGATTTTTGACCCAATAAATAGTGCTTACTTCTCTCTGAGAACTTTGTTCAAAAATACTTCTAAGGTATTCATAATGATGACTTTTCAAAATTTCAATTTCTGCTCCTTTGTTTTCTTGGAAGGTCTTAATAAGCCAATCAATATCATTTGTTTCTTCAATCAATAAATCATTTTTCTTAGCTTTCTTTATGTTTCGCTTTTGATTGGTACTATAAGCTTTATAAAGTATTTCATAGTCACTATTTAAGGATAATAAAAAATTACTATTTACTTTATGAGCAATTATAGTAGATTGAGCTAATTCAGTATTTTCAATAGAAAGATTGAGGGTAAAGGATAAAAATTTTGATTTTGCCTTATTCAACATTTTTTCAAGTTCTTGTGAAGAAGGATTCAAAGAGAAATAACCTAATTGTTGTGTGAAAAAAGGGTGGTATACATAAGGTAAACTCCATTTTTTGTGTACACACAAAGGAAAAACACTTTGATATTGATCTTTATCTTCCACAATGATTGCAATCCAATTGGAAGCTACACAATCCAAATACCAACTGTAAGGATAAAAAAGATTTGTACTTTTTCTGATACATAGATCCCATTTTGCATCATCAATTTCGTGTCTTTGATAAATACGCATTTAATTCTGTCCTAATTGAATAATGTCTTCGTATACATTTTCCCAGTTTTTCCACTTTGATTTTGCCCCAATTGATTCATTGTGGAAAACAATATTAATCTCTCCCCCTACTTTTTTTACTTCCTCAAACATAGGAGTGAGGTATTCTGTGATATGACCAGAGCGAACTTTAAGATAATCTTTTAAGGTTGTATCCATGATACAAAAGGGGTGTATTGTAAGGTTTGTAATTTCTTCCTTACTCAGATCATAAAACTTAAAAGGAGTACAGATACTTGCTCTAAAACCAACTTTAGAAGCATATCCCATAGAATAGTCGTCTGTAATTCCGATCGTATTCAATTGTTGATAAGTTTCTGGAATTTTGAGTCTTAAATAATGCTGTCTGCTTCTTCTAATTTCTTTTTTGATAATTTTTTCTGCCCTTCCTTTTTCTCGTTCCATTCTCTTTTTATCCAAAAATGAAGCGTAAGAAGGGTGTATTCCTATTTTTGCACCATTTTTTCTCATTTTATGAATAAGCTTTTGAAGTCCTTTATTCCTATGAGAGATGTTATGGTCATATTTAGAATAATTCCCCAATAAGAAAAAATAAACAGCTTGTAAATTATATTTCTTATGCAAAGCTAATTGTTTTTCATAAGAGTTATAAGGATCTCTTTTCATTCGAAAAATAACTGCTAAATGCTCACTCATTTCTCCAATTTTAAAAGAAAATAGTTTCTTTGTTAAAGCTCCACAAGTTCGTCCAAATCCCTTAAAACGATAAGCAAAAGCATTATCAATATCTAATGTTGTTTGAAAAGAGTGTTTTTGTACAGGAAATACTAGTTCTGGAAAATAGTTTTGTAGTTTCTCTTTCAATAAAAAGGCGTATTGATTAACTACTGGTTTTTTAAGGAATTCATTTTTGTAAGCCAAGCTGTTTTTAGCTTCAAAACGTCCATGTTTATCCTTGATGTATGGTAAATATTCTTCATAGCGAGAAACAAGGTAAAAAGAACAAGAAAATACATCAAAAGGAATAAGATTATCAGAGTGTTGCGTTTGGAAAAAGATTGGATAAGTTTCCCCTTGAGTAACTTCAAAAGACATCTTACTAATTTTGTCTTCTGTAAGAAGACCATGTGCTTCTATAAAAGGGACGTTTGGTAAGAACGAATCTTTTGCATAAATTAACTTGGCTCCTTGATGTTGTATCAACTCATCTTGAGAAGTAGTAATTTCATAAGCCACACCTAAAATTGTTGAAAAAATTAGGTCGAAAGTATAATTAATTCTGTTCGTAATTTCTTTTGTATAGACTTTGATCATCTGCACGTTGGTTTGTTGGTTATTTTACTGAGTGTGGTGGTAGTACAAAAATAGATTAATATAAGATATGAAAAAAATAATATTTATTTGTGTTTTGTTGGGAAGTACATTTTTAAAAGCACAAAGTACATTTTTGGTAAATGACTACCAATATCGTTCAATGGTTGAAAGATTGTCAATTTTGTATTATTCTGATTCTAACAATTTTGTCAGCCCAGATGCTTACTATAGTCGAGAAGACCTTGTCAAGTTTGCTTTAAATCTCAATCAAGATACCTTATCAAAGGTAGATGCCTATAATTTAGGGTATTTACTACAAGACAATAGTGAATTTTTACCAGATTCACTTATCCAACAAAGTAAAAGACCCATTTTCAAAAAGCTATATAGAACTCCAGCAAATTTCGCAGAAGTTAAGGTGCCATATTTCTCATTGAAGCTTTCTCCTGTACTAAATACTTCTATAGGAACAGACTTAAAACAAGAAACTTCCCTATTTCTGAACACCAGAGGTGCAGAACTGAGGGGACAAGTTGATAATCGAATTGGTTTTTATGCATTTGTGGCAGATAATCAAGCTGTATTTCCTACCTATATGCGTCAAAGTGTGTACGCAAATTCTGCTGTTTATGGAGAAAATTTCTGGAAAGAATTTAAAGAAGAAGGATTTGATTTCTTTTCTGCAAGAGGATATATCACTGCAAGGCTTTCAAAACATATATCTGCTCAATGGGGATATGATCGAAATTTTATTGGTAATGGGTATCGTTCATTGATTCTTTCGGATGTGGGAGGAGCATATACTTTTTTGAAATTAAAAACAAAAATTTGGAAACTGGACTACACTAACCTATTTGCTGATTTGACAGCTTCTGTTCCTAGTAATTCGGCAGGGCTGATTCTAACAGGAAAGTACCCTCGTAAACAAATGGCATTTCATCACTTAGGATACAATATCTCTAAAAATGTGAATATTGGTGTTTTTGAAGCTATCATGTATGGACAACCTGATTCTTTGGGAGGAAATGGATGGAATGTGAATTATTTGAATCCTATCATTTTTTATCGTGCCATTGAACAAAACTTAGGAAGTGCAGGGAATGCATTATTAGGTTTAGACTTTCAATGGAAGTTTTTGCACCGTTTTTCATTGTATGGACAAATTGTATTGGATGAATTTAAACTTTCTCACATTAGAGCACAAGATGGTTGGTGGGCAAATAAACAATCTGGGCAATTAGGTCTGAAATACATTAATGTAGCAGGTGTCAAAAATTTGGATTTGCAAATGGAAATGAATGTTGTGCGTCCCTACATGTACGGACATATTGACAATTATACAAGCTACAGTCACTTCAATCAAGCATTGGCACATCCTTTGGGTGCTAACTTTTATGAGTTCTTGGGAATTATCAAGGCTCAACCTCTGCCAAAACTTCATATTACAAATAAAGTGTTTTGGTCAAGAGTAGGAAAAGATACTTTGGGAACAAATTGGGGGCAAGATATTCTACAATCTTACAGAAGTAGAGAACAAGATTATGACAATGAAATAGGTCAAGGTTTTACCTCAGATATTTTATTTTGGGACTTGACAGTGTCTTATCAAGTGAAACATAACTTGTTTATAGATGTTCGACATGTGTACCGTAAGGAAGTAAATGAATTATCTATTTTAAGTAACGAAAACCAATTTCTTTCAGTAGGTTTGCGTTTGAATATGCGTCATCGTCTCCAAGAGTTCTAAATTTAGAAAATAAGCATTGAATGAAAACATACCGTAGATTACTATTATTTGCTAGTCCATTAAGAACTTTCTTTCCATGGTATTTATTATCAATTGTATTAGCTACAGTATTTAGTACACTAAATTTCACTTTTTTTGCTCCCATACTAAATGTTTTATTCAATAATAATGTAGAGATTACTCAAGAGCCAACTACATGGACAGACCTTCCTACTTTTGAATTTAGTGAAGCTTATTTTACTAATTTAAAAGAATGGGGAAGGTTATATCTAACTACAGGAACATCTCCTTTAGATGTATTATTCAATGTGTGTGTGATGTTAGTTGTATTTACTTTCATTGCTAATTTTTTTCATTTTCTAGCTGGTTATTTTATGGCTTCTGTAAAAGGAAAAGTAGTCAGAAAAATACGTACAGCAGTACATGAGAAAATTTTAGAATTGCATTTAAGTTTTTTTTCGGATAAACACAGAGGAGATATTATTTCAAGAATGACTAATGATGTTCAAGAAATAGAAACAACACTTATTCAAACATTCAATACTTTAATTAAACAACCACTTACTATCATCTTTACTTTTGGAGCATTGTTTTATATCTCTACTCCAATGACTTTATTCTCACTAGTAATATTACCAATATCTGCCATTTTAATTGCTTTGATTACTAAAAGATTAAGAAGAAAAGCGAAAAAAGGACAACACTTTTTAGGGGAGATCTTGTCTAGTATTGATGAAACACTAACAGGTGTAAAAGTTATTCAATCATTTACTGCGGAAGAATATATGAATGATAAATTTTATCAAAAAAATAAAATTTATGAAAAACTACTTCGTCAAATTGGTATCAGTCGTAGTCTAGCTTCTCCTATTTCTCAGTTTTTTGGTATTCTAGTAGTAGTAGTAATACTATATTATGGTGGTAAATTAATCTTTACTGGTGAAGGTGAATTAGAATTGGGGACAAGAAATCTCGACCCAGGTAATTTTTTAGTATTCATTATCCTATTTGCATCAGTTATTTCTCCAATAAAAGCTGTAGCGAATATGGTAGGAATTATCCAAAGAGGGTTAGTTGCAGGAGAAAGATTATTCACCATTTTGGATAAAGAAGTATTAGTAAAAAGTAAAGAAGGAGCAGAGGAGTTAAAAGAAATGAGAGAAAGTCTTTCTTTCGAAAATGTAGTCTTTAAATATGATGAAACTGAAATTCTTAAAAGAATCAATTTAGAAATTAAGAAAGGAGAGACTGTGGCTTTGGTTGGTCCTTCTGGTGGTGGAAAGTCAACAATGATTGATTTAATCCCTCGTTTTCATGACGTTTTCTCTGGAAGTTTATTGATTGATGGTAAAAATATTAAGGATTATGATTTGCAATCTTTACGTAAGCAAATGGGTATAGTAACTCAGAAGCCAATCCTTTTCCATGACACAGTTTATAACAATATCGCTTTTGGTATGGATGTGACAATGGAAAAGGTAGAAGAAGCTGCTAAAATTGCCAATGCTCATGATTTTATAATGGGCTTAGATAATGGTTATGATACTCTTGTAGGCGATGGTGGCGGAAAGCTATCTGGAGGGCAACAACAAAGGATTACAATTGCAAGGGCTGTATTAAAAAACCCTGCTATTTTCTTACTTGATGAAGCAACTTCTGCCTTAGATACAGAAAGTGAAAAGTTGATTCAGGAGGCTTTTGATAATATAATGAAGGATAAAACAAGTATTGTGATTGCTCATAGATTAAGTACAGTTCGTAATGCAGATAAAATTGTAGTTTTAAAAGCAGGAGAAGTTGTAGAAGTTGGAACACATGATGAGTTAATCAAGGTAGAAGATGGATTGTATCAGAAGCTAGCAAATATGCAGAATACTTAAACTTAAAAGGTGGAAATGGAATTTGATAAATTGATATATCAAGAATTAGAACAAGCTCAGAAAGTATTGAATGACTTTATGAGTGATAAAGCTAATTTGAATAAAATAGAAAAAGCTGCTGATTTATTGGTGGCTTCTTTTGAACAAGGAGGAAAAGTTCTTTCTTGTGGTAATGGAGGCTCCAGTTGTGATGCTGCTCATTTTGCAGAAGAATTAACAGGTCGTTTTAGAGAAGATCGAAAAGCATTACCTGCTATTGCTATGAATGAAGTAGGACACCTTACTTGTGTATCTAATGATTATGGATATGATAGTGTTTTTTCTCGTTACCTACAAGCATTAGGGACTAAAGGAGATGTGCTCTTAGCAATTTCTACTAGTGGAAATTCTAAAAATGTATTGAAAGCTGTAGAATATGCCAAACAAAAAGGAATCAAAGTAATTGCTTTAACTGGTAAAAATGGAGGAACATTATCAGAATATGCTGACATAGAGTTGAGGGTTCCTCATAGAGGCTATGCTGATAGAATTCAAGAGGTTCACATCAAAATCATACACATTCTTATTCTATTAATTGAACAAAAAATAAGTCAATAAATCATCTTTATTTTTAGAAAACTATGTTAGCAAAAACTTTTGGGGCATCAGTATATGGGGTAGATGCCAAAATGATTACTGTGGAGGTCAATGTAACACAAGGAACAAAGTTTTTTATGGTTGGTCTACCAGATAATGCTGTAAAAGAAAGTGAACAAAGGGTAGAGTCTGCCATTAAATTTTTCGGCTACAAAATGCCAAGGCAAAAAACGGTTGTAAATCTAGCTCCTGCTGATATTCGTAAGGAGGGTTCTTCTTATGATTTACCCATAGCACTCTCCGTTTTGACTGCTGATGAACAAATTAATGCACCTACATTAGATCAATACATTATTATGGGAGAATTGTCTCTTGATGGTTATTTAAGACCAATCAAGGGAGTTTTACCAATTGCCATAGAAGCAAGAAAACAAGGGTTGAAAGGGTTTATTCTTCCAGAAGAAAATGCAAATGAAGCAGCGATTGTCAATGATTTAGATGTTATTGGGGTAAACACTATTCAAGATGCTATTGATTTTCTAGAGGGTTCAAAAGAAATAAAGCCTGTTGAATATGATACAAGAGAAGAGTTTAATTATAATGTTAATAATTATGCGGCTGATTTTGCTGATGTTCAAGGGCAAGAAAATATAAAAAGGGCTTTGGAAATTGCTGCTGCTGGTGGGCACAATCTAATTATGGTAGGACCTCCTGGAGCAGGAAAAACAATGTTAGCCAAAAGACTTCCTTCAATTTTGCCTAACCTAACATTGTATGAAGCATTAGAAACTACAAAAATTCATTCTGTTGCTGGAAAATTGGCTACACAAGAGGGATTAGTTACTGAGCGTCCTTTTAGAGCTCCACATCATACAGTAAGTGATGTTGCTTTGGTAGGTGGGGGAGGGGTTCCTCAACCTGGTGAAATTTCGTTGGCTCACAATGGTGTTTTATTTTTAGATGAATTACCAGAATATAAACGTACTGTTTTAGAGGTAATGCGCCAGCCTTTGGAAGAACGAAAAGTAACAATTTCAAGGGCAAAAGTATCTGTAGATTTCCCAACAAATTTTATGCTGATTGCAAGTATGAATCCTTGTCCATGTGGATATTATAATCATCCAGAAAAAGAGTGTGTTTGTGGACCAAGTACAGTACAAAGGTATCTTAATAAAATTAGTGGTCCTTTATTGGATAGAATTGATTTGCATGTAGAAGTGACACCTGTTTCATTTGATGAAATGACACAAGAATCAGAAAATGAAAGTAGTAAAACAATTAGAGAGCGTGTAATTGTAGCAAGAGAAGTTCAAAAAGAACGTTTTGAAGCTCTAAATACAAAATTGCATTCTAATGCAATGATGCCTTCTAAAATGGTCAGAGAGGTTTGTGAAATTAATGAAGCAGGGAAAAAGTTATTAAAGATTTCGATGGAACGACTGGGTTTGTCAGCTCGAGCCTATGACAGAATTCTGAAAGTAGCAAGAACAATTGCTGATTTAGCAGGCAGTGAAAAAATAAAAATTGAACACTTGGCAGAAGCCATTCAATATAGAAGTTTGGATAGAGAAAGTTGGAAGGGTTAAAAATAAAGAAGCTGTTACTTATGGGAAAATAACAGCTTCTTTGTTAATTTTTTGAATTACTAAATTACATTAAAAGCAACCAATAAAGCGTAAATCACACCTGGTAAGAAGAATAACAATGTTAAGATTAAATCAATAAGAAAATGGGTTGTAAAGTCTCCTTCTAAAAGAAAAACTCCTAATGGTGGAATTAATACACATAATATAACTGCCAAAACCCACATCTCTCCACGTCCTTTGTTTGTCTTATTAGACTTTTTAGATTCTTCTTTCATAGCTTTCAACTTCGCTCTAGTCGCTTTCTTGCTAGCTTTTGTGCTTGTTGAATATTGACTTGTAGTTTCTTGAGTTTTATTTAATTCTTTGATCGCTTTTTTAGCTTTCAAGATTTGCTTGACACTTACCTTTTCAGTTTTCTCTACTTTTGGAGAAACTACAGTATTTACAGTTTCTACTTGATTTAATTCTACTTTCTTCTTTTTGGCAATTGTAGAAGTATTTTTCTCTACTTTATAAGATGGTGAACTATTGTGGAAAACCATAGAATATCTTGGTTTACACGAAAAAATAAAGGCAGATAATGCCACAAACAATAATAAAGTTTGTTTCATGATTTTATAAATTTTGAGTTAAAAACGTATTGAATCTACTACTTTAAAAATAAGAATACAAGGAAACTATCCTTCTATCTATTTGTTTTGATGTAGAAAAAGTGAATATTACAAATATGGAATCAGGAGAAAAGTATAATAATGGAAATCTTCGTATAGAATGGCTAAAAGTTGTAGACTTCTTCATAGATCTTACAGGTAAAAAACCAGCAGATATTAACAATGTATTGTATACTATTGGAATACAAGAGCTAGGTAAGGGAGTTCAAGATTTTAGTAAAGAAGAAAAACAGGATTTAATTCATATAGGAACTTGTGCCGTGCTCACAGAATATTATCGAGAAACTCATAAGGATGAAGATTCTTGGCCACACTTTGAACAAATCAAAGAAATTCCATTTTTGGACTTAAAAGAACAAGTTGCTTTTTTAAGACATCACATTATTCAGTATTTTTATGAAAATGATTTGATCCAATGAAGTTAGTCTCATATAATGTAAATGGAATTCGTGCTGCTGTCAAAAAAGGATTTGATGAATGGTTGCTCAATTCTGATATTGATATTATTGCTTTACAAGAAACAAAAGCTCTACAAGAACAAGTAGACACTTCTTTTTTAGAAGAAAATGATTTTGAACACTACTGGTTTTCGGCTGAAAAAAAAGGATATAGTGGAGTAGCTATTTTCTCAAAAGTAAAGCCCAATCATGTGGAATATGGTTGTAATATTTCTGCTTATGATCAGGAAGGTAGAGCACTCAGAGCTGATTTTGATGGATTTTCTCTATTGAACGTATATATGCCTAGTGGTTCTAGTGGTGATACTCGTCAAGATTTTAAAATGCAGTGGTTGGCTGATTTCTTTGAATATATACAAGAATTGAGAAAGGAAATTCCTAATCTAATTATTTGTGGAGATTTCAATATTTGCCATACTGAGATAGATATCCACAATCCAAAAACGAACAAAAATACATCTGGTTTTCTACCAGAAGAAAGAGAATGGATGACAAATCTTTTCAACAATCAGTGGATTGATACTTTTCGTGTATTTGAGCCAAACCCTCATCATTATTCTTGGTGGAGTTATCGTGCCAATGCTCGAAATAATAATAAAGGTTGGAGAATTGATTATTTTGTAGCTGATGAAGCACTTAAAGAAAAATTGACTAATGCGTCTATTTTACCAGATGTAAAGCACTCAGATCATTGTCCTATTGTATTAGAAATAAACCCTTAACTTTTAATGAAATTAACTTTTCAATTTTCATTTCTTTTGCTCTTTTTTCTATTTTCTTGTGAAGAATCCAAGGTAGAGCATCCACAAAATAATACAGACATCAATCAAGCAAAAGGAGGTCGATTCTATGGAGGAACATTTAGAACAAATGAATCTGAGTATATAGAAAGTCTATTTCCTCATCAAATAATTGATCCTGTATCAAGAAGAGTAGCCAGCTATATTTTTGAGGGTTTAATGACTTATAATCCTAAAACAATGCAGTTGGAAGGTAATATTGCTAATTATTATAAAGTAGATAGTAATCGTACACACTATACTTTCTTTCTAAAACATGATATTTACTTTCATGATAATGAATGTTTTCCACAACAAAAAGGTAGAGAGTTAGTTGCTAAAGATGTTGAGTATTGTTTTCGCTTATTACAACAGGATAATAAACTAAATAGAGGTAACAAAATATTTCGAAATGTCTTTGCTGAAAAGGATTCTGGAGTGGTTGCTAGAAGTAAGTATCGTGTTGATTTTTACTTGAAAAAGCCTAATAATAATTTTTTGAATCTATTAGCAAGTTCTTTTACTTATATCTTTCCAAGAGAAGCATATGAGCTATATGGAAATACTATCACAATACACCCTGTAGGAACAGGAGCTTTTCAATTGAGGAATGCGACTGACTTTAATGAAAACTTACAAATTGTTCTCCGAAAAAATAAGCATTACCATCACCTAGATGAATTTGGCAATCAACTTCCATACTTGGATGGAATTAAGATTACATTTCTGAAGGAAAAACAACAGGAAGTTAAACTATTCAAAAACGATAACCTTGATTATATTCAACAACTACCAAAAAAAGAGTTTGATAAAATTTTAACGGATTCTTTGGGGATAGGGGAGTATAATGATTTCAAAATACAACACAAACCAGAGCTAAGTACTCATTATTTAGGATTTAACTTACAAGGAAAAGTTTTTACAGATACCTTAAGAAGAGCAATTTCGTATGCTATTAATACACAGCAACTAATTAGCGAAATTATACCTTATGATAGTACACAACAAAGAACAATAACGCCTTATGGTTTGTATAGTAATAAAGCTGACTCTGTATTGAATGTACCTTACTTTAATTTAGATTCTGCTCAAAAATATTTGGCACTAGCTGGTTATCCACAAGGAAAAGGGTTTCCTAAAATAGCTATTAGTCTTTATACAAATGGAGGAAAAAATGCAGTTGTTGCCAAAAACATACGAAAACAACTCAAAGAACACTTAAATATAGTGATTGAGATTAACCCAATGGCTCTTAATGAATATTTAGAAACTGTACTTACTGGACGTTCAGCTTTCTACTTGGGAGAATTTCATTATCAAGGAACAGAAGCTAGTGACTTTCTTCAGAGTTTTTATGGAAAACATAAGAACTTTCCAAACATCACAAATTTTCAAGATTATGAATTCAATGTTTTTTTTGAAAATGCGTTGATAAGTAAGAAGTTACAGGATAAAACCAAATATCTTTTGAAGGCAGAACAAAGAATATTGGATAAGACTGGAATTATCACTTTGTGGCACGAACATGGGTTTAAAATATTACAACCCAAAGTCCGTAATTTCTATAACAATGCACTGGCTTTGCCTGATTTTAGTGAGGTGTATTTTCAACCTCCTCATACCCTAAAAGAAGTTTATTAGAATTATGAATGGTACAATTACATCACTCAAACAACAACTTAAAGAATATAAACTAAAGTATTATAAGAACCTCCTTATCAAAGGTAGTATCTTGTTTTTGAGTACTTTTTTGATTGCTTTATTAGCATTTAGTGGATTAGAGTTTGTAGGAAACTTCGATAAACTAACTCGTGCCATTTTTTTCTTTTCCTTTCTTGCAATTGCTCTTTTCTCGCTCATTAAGTGGATAATTCTCCCTATTAAACAACTTATCAACATTGATAATGAATTGAGTGATGAAGAGGCATCACGTCAAGTAGGTGCTTACTTTCCAGAAATAAAAGATAAATTACTAAATACCTTACAACTTGCTCAAAACTCAAAAAATAATGCTCTAGTACTAGCTAGTATTGCACAAAAAACAACAGAAATTTCTCATATTTCCTTTGAAAAAGCTGTTGACTATCGCATCAATAAAAAATATTTAAAATACATCATTCCTCCAGCAGCATTAGCGTTATTGCTTTTACTATTCAGTCCCAATTTTTTTGCAGAAGGTTCCAAACGAATTATTCAATATCAACAAACTTTTGAACCAAAAGCTCCTTTTACTTTTGCTCTTCAAAATCAAACATTAGAAGCCTTTAAAAATGAAGACTTTACAATATCTCTTCAAGTAGAAGGTACAGAAGTTCCTAATGAGGTGTTTGTAATGATTAATCAACTCAAAAGGAAAATGAAAAAGAATCAAGAAGGGTTATATACCTATACTCTTGAAAAAATTAAAAATGAAGTTGATTTCAATTTTGTAGCAGTTGGTTATGAATCCATAAATCATCATATCAACATTATTTCACGACCAAATATCCAAAACATCAATGCCTCTCTAGTTTATCCATCTTATTTGGGGAAGAAAGAAGAGAAAATTGAAAACATAGGAAGTTTCAATATTCCAGAAGGAACTCAAGTAAAATGGTCAATCAAAACAAAGGAAACTGAACGTTTACAGGTGATTTTTAATACAGATTCTTTATCTGCTACACCATTACAAGATAATCAGTTTACATTCACAAAGACATTCAAAAACTCTACAAAATATGAGCTAGAATTAATGAATCAACACAGTAAAAACCTTGAAACCATTTCTTACAATGTACAAGTGATCAAAGATCGTTATCCAACTGTGAGGGTTGAGGCTTATGAAGATACTGTATTGTTTAGCTATATTTTATTAGGAGGTGCTTTGATTGATGATTATGGATTGAGTAAATGTCAATTATTCTACCGCAAAAAGAAAAAAGGAGAGGTGAATAGTAAAGCACAATACATTCGTAAAAATATTCAATTTGTAGCTAATCAAACCAGTCAAAAACTATTTTATCAATTAGACTTACTAAATGTTGATTTACAAGAAGGAGAGACTATTGAATACTTTGTAAAGGTTTGGGATAATGATGGTATTAATGGTGCAAAAAGCACAAGCTCCCAAAAAATGGAATTTGCAATTCCTGACCAAAAAGAAATAGACAATCAAGTTGCTCAAAATGATGAGCAAAATACACTCAATATGCAAGAAGCAATCAACAAAGCTCAGCAATTGAAAAAAAATATCAAAGAGACAAAAAATAAACTAAAGTCTAAAAAGAAACTTACTTGGCAAGACAAAAAAGAACTTCAACAATTATTGCAAGATCAAAAACAGCTAGAGCAAGAAATTGAGAAAATGCAAGAAGAGTTTAGAAGAAGTCAAGAACAATTAGAGCGTTTTGAACAGCAAAGTGAAAGTATTCAGGAAAAAGCAGAGCAAATTCAAGAGCTTATGGAAGAGGTCTTAGATGAAGAGACGAAAGAATTAATGGAAAAGCTTCAAGAATTGCTCAAAGACCAACAAAATAATGAACCTGAAGATGTTAATGAGCTTCTAGAACAAATGGAATTTGATGAAGATAATGTTGAAAATGAATTAGAAAGAACATTAGAATTATACAAAAAACTAAAGTTTGAGCAAGATTTAGAACAGCAAATCAATGATATGAAAGAACTTGCTCAAAAACAGGAAGAGCTTGCTCAAAAGTCATTGGATAAAAATACAGACAAAGATCAATTGGCAAAAGAACAAGAACAACTCAATAAAGAGATGGAGCGTGCTGAACAACAATTGGAGCAGCTTGAAAAAGATAATAAAGAGTTGAAAAGTCCAAATGATTTAAATGCTGAAGAGCTAAAAGAAATGATGAAGCAAGCTCAAAAAGAAGGTGAAAATGGGCAGCAACAATTACAACAAGGAAATAAAAAGAAGGCAAATAAGTCACAAGAGAAAGCTGGGCAACAAATGAAAAAAATGGCTCAACAAATGATGGCTATGCAACAAGGAATGCAAATGCAACAACAACAAGAAAATATGGAGAACCTAAAAGCCATTCTTGAAAACCTTGTTACTGTTTCTTTTGAACAAGAAGATATTTTTAAGAAGTTTAAAAATATTCGCCAATCAAATCCTCAGTTTGTTTCTTTGTCACAGAAACAATTAAAATTAAAAGATGATGCTGTAGTCATTGAAGATAGTTTGTTGGCTCTAGCAGGCAGAGTATTCCAAATTAAGTCATTTGTAACCAAAGAACTTGGAGATATGAAGGAGCATATGCACAAAAGTAGCGAGTTTGTAAAAATGAGAAAGCCTAGACAAGCTACCAAACATCAGCAATACAGCATGACTTCTATGAATAATTTGGCTTTGTTACTTTCTGACATCTTACAACAAATGCAAGAGCAAATGGCTCAACAAATGCAAGGAAATCAAATGTGTCAAAAACCTGGAGGAAATCAACCTCAAAACTTAGGAAAACAACAACAACAACTCAACCAAATGATTCAACAGCTCAAAAATGGACAAAAGTCAGGTAGACAATTGTCTGAGCAATTGGCAAAGCTAGCAGCTCAGCAAGAGGCAATTCGTAGAAAACTTCAGGAAATGAAGAAAGGACAAAAAATGAATAGTAAGCTTAGTAAAGAGATTGAAGCAATTGAAAAACAAATGGAGGAAACTGAGCTTGATTTAGTAAGAAAAAACCTTTCTAATCGTACAATTAAGCGTCAAGAACAAATAAAAACACGATTATTAGAGGTAGAGAAGGCAGCAAAAGAACAAGGAGAAGACAATAAACGTAAATCTAAAACAGGTAAAAAACGAATTAATGAAACTCCTGCACCTTATGAGGAGTATCTTAGAAAAAAACAACAACAAATTGAGTTGTTAAAAACCGTTACTCCTAGTTTAAACCATTATTATAAAAAAGAAGTAAACGAATATTTCAATAATTTGGGAAATTAAACCATCTCTTGTTATATTAGATTAGAACTTTTTGAGAACTATGATGAATGAAGTTAAGATTAAAATCCCTTCAATTCCCGAAAACATACGAATTGTAGAAAGTTTTGTGGATAATGCAAAAGAGGATTTCAAAATAAATGATGACTTATACGGAAATATAATGATTAGCTTAACCGAATCGGTAAACAATGCTATTCTTCATGGTAATAAGTCAGAAAAAAATAAAATTGTAGAGCTTAGTCTAAAGGTTGATGAAAAAGCAGTAAAATTCACTGTAAAAGACGAAGGAGAAGGTTTTGATTATGATAACATAGATGATCCTACAGCTCCTGAAAACCTCACTAAAATAGGTGGTAGAGGCATTTTCTTAATGCAAAGCTTATGTGATGAGCTTAACTTTAATGAAGCAGGAACAGAGGTTGAACTTGTTTTCAATAAAGACTAATGAATGAAGTAATTAACTTCTTTTATGAGGAGATTGAAGCACCTGAATTAGATACTTCTCTAATACATGATCACTTAGTTGATTTATCAAAAAACCACAACAAAACAGTTTTAGAAATAAATTATATTTTTTGTTCTGATGAGTATTTACTTCAAGTAAATATTGATTACCTTAATCATGATTACTACACAGATATTATCACGTTTGATAATTCGGAAGAGGAGGAAAGTATTGAAGGAGATATCTTTATTAGTCTTGATAGAATTGAAGATAATGCCAAAATAGAGCAAGTTAACTTTGAAGATGAGTTTATAAGGGTTGTCTCTCATGGTCTTCTTCATTTGATCGGATTTAATGACAAGACAAATGAAGAACAAGAAATCATGACAAAACAAGAGAATTTAGCCCTAAAATCATATAAAATCAAAAAGGAATTAAAATAGTTTAATTCCTTTCTTTTTGCTAAAAAAGCACCTATATACTCTTTAATCGCACTTTTATCTAGTATAATATCATTTACTACTCTAATTATAGAGCTTTAGAATTCATTTTTTAAATAATCCAACTCCAATCTACTGTAAACATAATTCTATTCATCTAAAAATAGAGTGTTTTTCATAAATATTTCTATAATCACAAGATCAGCTTACCTTTTCTTAAAATCAAAGGTATAGAATTGATCTTTTTTAGTAAAGCTCACCATAAGTAACATTACTAAAATATGGTAGAAAATAATTATATAATACTTTGTGAAAATATCTAACCATAACTGAAGAGAGAAAGGTAGAATAGTATTATGCTTCACGTGAAAATTTAACTAATCAAGATCAATAATCGAGTTATATACATTGGCAGAAGACTACCTTTTAATAAACTATGACTTAGTTAACCATCACAAAATTTAAAATAATCATAAAATACCCACACAATATTCTCAAAAAACACAAAGTAGGGTGAGAGAAAACATAGAAGTGATTTAAAGTTTTAGGTTTAATAACTATGTAACTGACTGATTTACAGAAAAACACTCTTACTTTTAGTTAGATATTTATAGTACTAATCAAAGTAGATGTTAACTAATTGAAATACAGATTCTTATTTGTTGTTTCTCAATAAAACCTTAGATGACTTCATATTATGTTTCACGTAAAAATTTAACTAATCAAGATTAATAATCTAGTTATATACATTTATAAAAGACTGTTTTTTGATTAAGCTATTGCTTATTAACCATCACGGAAGTTAAAACAATCATAAAACACCCACATAATATTCTCAAAAAACACAAAGTAGGGGAGGATAACCATATTATGTTTCACGCAAAACTTTAACTAATCAAGGTTAATAATCGAGTTATATACATTTATAGAAGACTACTTTTTGATAAATTATTAATTATTTAACCATCACAGAAATTAAAACAATCATAAAATACCCATACAATACTCTCAAAAAACACAAAGTAGGGGAGGGTAACCATATTATGTTTCACGTGAAACTTTAACTAATCAAGGTTAATAATCGAGTTATATACATTTATAGAAGACTACTTTTTGATAAACTATTAATTATTTAATCATCACAGAAGTTAAAACAATCATAAAACACGTCATATAATATTCTAAATAAATACTCAAAAAAACACAAGGTAGGTAAGTAATATTGTATTATGTTTCACGTGGAACAAAGCTTCTTTCATAAGTATCAAATTATGAATGTAGTTAAGTAAATTATTCAGTAAATTTGTAATGTTCCATGTGGAACATAAGTAAGGTTAATTCATTTAGATAAGTATAAATGTTTAAAGAATATGATGTTATAGTAGTAGGAGCAGGACATGCAGGATGTGAAGCTGCTGCTGCTGCTGCAAATATGGGTTCTCAAGTATTACTCATTACTATGAATATGAATACCATTGCACACATGTCTTGTAATCCTGCTATGGGAGGAGTTGCCAAAGGGCAAATTCTAAGAGAAATAGATGCTTTGGGTGGTCAATCAGGTATTATTTCCGATAAATCCATGATTCAATTTAGAATGCTTAATCGCTCTAAAGGTCCTGCAATGTGGAGCCCTCGTAGCCAAAATGATCGTTTTAGATTTGCTGAAGAATGGAGATTACAGCTAGAACAAACAGAAAATGTAGACTTCTGGCAAGAGATGGTTTCCGAACTTATCATCAAAGACAAGAAGGTCGTTGGTGTAAAAACAGGGCTGGGTATTGAGGTTTTTGGAAAGAGCGTAGTCCTTACAAATGGTACTTTCTTGAATGGTATTATCCATATTGGAGAGAAGAATTTTGGAGGAGGTAGAGCTGGAGAAAAAGGTGCTACTGGTCTTACAGAACAACTTATTTCACTAGGGTTTGAGTCTGGAAGAATGAAGACAGGAACACCTCCACGTATCGATGGAAGAAGCTTGGACTATTCTAAAATGACTGAACAAAAAGGTGATGATGATGACTACAAATTCTCTTTCTCAAAGACTACAAAATCGTTAGAAAAGCAAAGAAGTTGCTACATCACATACACTAGCCCAGAGGTACACGAAATCCTTAAAACAGGCTTTGAGCAGTCACCAATGTTCAATGGTAGAATTAGAGGATTAGGTCCTAGATATTGTCCTTCTATTGAGGATAAAATAAACCGATTTGCAGATAAAGACAGACATCAAATCTTTGTAGAACCAGAAGGTTGGGATACAATTGAAGTATATGTAAATGGCTTCTCTAGTTCACTACCAGAAGATGTTCAATATAAGGCACTATGCTTGATTCCTGGGTTTGAGAATGCCAAAATGTTTAGACCTGGATACGCTATTGAATATGATTTCTTCCCACCAACACAACTGAACTTAACATTAGAAACTAAACTGATAGAAGGACTATTCTTTGCTGGTCAAATCAATGGTACTACAGGGTATGAAGAAGCTGCTTGTCAAGGTTTGATGGCTGGTATCAATGCACATAATAAAATACATGAAAAAGATCCGTTCATTTTGAGTAGATCTGAAGCTTATATTGGTGTTTTAATCGATGATTTGGTTAATAAAGGTACTAATGAACCATACCGAATGTTTACTTCTAGGGCAGAATATAGGATCTTATTAAGGCAGGATAATGCAGATATTAGACTAACTCCTAAGGGATATGATTTGGGCTTAGCAGGGCAAGAAAGATATGATACTGTACTTCAAAAAGAGAAGGATATTAAGGAGTTCATCAACAATATTAAGCAACATAAAATCAAGCCTAAAGATATCAATGAAACTTTAGAGAAACTTAATACAACTCCTATCAGAGAAGGTGTTAAACTATATGCTTTGCTTAAGAGACCACAGTTAGATTTCTTTGAATTGAGTGAGGAAGTTGAAGAGGTAAAAGCTTATGTAGATAAGTTTGGGGCAGAGACTGTAGAGGCTGCTATGATTCAGGTAAAATATGAGGATTATATTACCAAAGAAGCAAATTTGGCAGAGAAAATGCAGAAGGTTGAGAATATTATTATTCAAGCTGACTTTAATTATGATTCTGTGAAGGGATTATCGAATGAATCTCGACACAAACTAAAGGAAATGAAACCTAAAAGTTTAGGGCAGGCTAGCAGAATAAGTGGTGTTTCTCCAGCCGATATTTCCGTCTTAATGGTTTATCTAAACAAGTAATTAATAGATAATAAAAATTAAATTTTATCAAAAGTAGTTTGCTTTATAGTGAGCTACTTTTTTTTATTTTTATGATATTTACTTATTGAAAAACAAGTATATGAAATTGAAAAAATACGTTATTCCTGCTCTTTTTAGTGCATTATTTATATCATGTGCCAATGAAAGAGGCATTACAGGAGGCCCTAAAGATATTACTCCTCCTAAATTAGTAAGGACATAACCTAGTTCAAAAAACAATACAAACTACAAAGGAAGAATTATTTCTTTTGAATTTGATGAGTACATCAAGGTTCAAGGCTTTAATAGTGAGGTTTATATTACGCCAAAAGTAGAAAATATTGGCTATGAAATTGACAAAAATCGCTTAATTATTGAGTTTGAAGAGGAATTAGCTCCTAATACAACTTATAATATTCAATTAGGGAATTGTGTTAGAGATATTACAGAAAATAATAAAAGTCAAGGGATTACGCTCGCTTTTAGTACAGGAAATCAACTAGATTCTTTAAAGTTAATTGGAAAAGCTAGTAATTATCTTGATGGAAGTACTCTTAATAATCAATTAATTGGTTTGTATGACACAAAAGATACATTGAACATAGATAACTCAAGTCCATTGTACTATACTTACACGAATACAAGTGGTGATTTTCAAATGAAACACCTCAAAAAAGGAACTTATTTTGTGTATGCAATTGGAGATAAGAACAAAAACAAAAAGTACAATAAAGGAGAGGGAATTGACTTTATTCCTCAAGAAATTAGCATAGAAAATTATCAGGATAGTATTTTAGACTTTAGGATTTTTAAAGAAAGTCACAATCCTAATCAAATCACAAATATTCGTCAACAGGAGAACTGGGTACTGATAAAGACAAGAAGAGGAACTGAAAAAATAGATGCAAAAGGTTGTTATTCGGTAATTAGTGAAGATGGAAAGAGTATTAAATTGTACAATCAGAGCTTTGAAGTAGGAAAAGATTATTCAATTTCACTCAATATAACTGATTCCCTGAATAGAACTATTGATTCAAACTTTGTAATTAATTACAAGGATTTCCCTGTAAAAAAGAAAGATTTAATGACCTCTAAAAGTACAGAGATGTATTTCACCAATAATTTAGAGTTTAGTTTATTTTTTTCTGAACCAATAAATATTGATACAACAAAATTGATAATCGAAAATAAAGGAAAAACTTATCAGTTATCAAAAAATGATATTAAACTCAAAAATGGAAATACAATTTTAGAAATTAGTAAAAAGAAAAATTCACAGATTCTACTTATGTTTTTTTTAATGAAGGGATTTATACAATCAATAATTCACAAAATACACTTTCTGATACATTGTTATTTCAAGAGCAAAATATAGAAAGCTTTTCAAGTCTAGGAGGGGAAGTTATTACAATTTATGAAAAGTACACAATTCAACTAATCAACAAGAAAGGGGAAGTTGTTGATGAACAAAAAGACGTAAAGAAATTTTCCTTTCAGAAAATTAGACCAGGTACTTACTACCTTCGTGTTTTAATTGATGAAAATAAAGACGGAATTTTTGAAAGAGGAAGTTTACTTGATAAAGTAAGACCTGAAAAAGTACACCAACATCCTCAAAAAATAATTTTAAAGGCAAATTGGGAAATAAATGATGAAAAGATTATTTTTTAATAAAAATCTCTAGCAAAACAAGAGCGACAAAATGATTTTGTCGCTTTTTTTTCACAAAAAATGTAGATATCTAACTATTTTCTGTGTGTAATCTAAAAAATGTAGGTGATTTTACACATATTTTATGATTTTTAGTGTTAGTTTCAATCTATCAATGAGATATTGTTAACACTTTTTACATGATTAGTTAACGTAATTACCAATAGATATAAACATTTATTTTTTATTCAAAATGCCTTTATACCCTCTAGAATAGATATTTTTTCATCTTAATTCTTACTTTTTCCACTAATTCACATAAATAATAATGATATATAATAAAAAAGTTATCCAAAAATAGAATATTCAAAGTTGTTTATTACTTTTTTCATAGTTTATGAACTCATACATTTTTTCCTTTTTAAAAAGAAAAGCTAAATAATAAAGATTTCCAGTATTTTTTCACAAAGTCTGTAGAGACTTACTAATTAACTGTGTGTAAATATGGGAGAAATAAGGCTTTTTACACAAGTTCTAACATTGGTACTAGTTTATTGTGCATTAAAAATAAGCTATTCACAGCTTTTTAGATGAAAGTACACCTTTATTTCAACATGTAAGTAGGAGGGAATATGAATGAAAAAGTTTAAATAGAGACTGTAAAGTGTGATTTGTAAAAAAAGAATTAGGTTTTCCACGAATTCACATGACTAATGATAATAAGCAATAAGAATATTTTAGTAAAAAAGAATGTATTAGTACTTATTGAATTTTAGGGGTGAGTTCTTCAATTTTAAACCCTTACATTTTTATTTTTTCATAAAAAAAGACTTGAGAAGAAAGATTTCCAGTACTTTTTCACAAAAAATGTAAATATCTATCATCTTTATGTGTGAAAATCATAAAAAAGTATGTGATTTTACACATATATTATACTTTTTTATGTTCATTAAACTTTTAACTAAAATATTACCAACACATTTTACATTACTAATTAACGTAATTTTAGATAAATATTAACACTTAATATTGATTGAAAAATACTTTATATCCTTATTAATTAGAATTTTATCAGTTTATTAAACTGTTTTTTCCACTAATTCACACTTGCTATAATAATATAATTGGGAGAAAGTTATCCAAAATTAAAAAAATACAAATTGTTTATTACTGTATCAAGAAATGAACAGCTACATACATTTTTAGTTTCTTTGAAAAAAGAGCTAAGAAGTAAAGATTTCCAGTACTTTTTCACAAAAAATGTAAATATCCAGTGTTTGTATGTGTGTAAATAGGTGATAAATTCCAGATTTTGCACACATGCTCTTTCTGATACTCTTCTTTTGTGTATTAAAATTAGACTATTCACAGTATTTCTCTGCACAATTCACTTTACTTTCAACAAATAAACATAGCTTTTGATTTATTCAAAAAGTTTAAATGGAGTCAATAAAAGCTATTTTTCACAATAAACGATTGATTTTTCCACTAATTCACATGACTAATGACAATAAGCAATAAGAATATTTTAATAAAAAAGAATGTATTAGTACTTATTGAATTTTAGGGGTGAGTTCTTCAATTTTAAACCCTTACATTTTTATTTTTTAGAAAAAAAGAACCAGTCATTAAAGATTCCCAATATTTTTTCACAAAAAATAAATCAAATGGTGTTTAAATAGTGGAAAATAACAAGTTTATTCACAATTTAATAGAAGAAAATAGATTTTTACACGTGTACAAATGCTTTTTTATTGGTTATAAATCTTTCAGATGATTATATATAACTACTTATATAATAGTAGCTTTAAGCTAAATTTTATCCTTTATTTAAAGAATTCACACATTAAAATTCTTATTGTTGATAGTTTTATACATTTTTCGAGAAAAAGCACATAATTAAAAATCGTAAAATAAAAAAGGAAAAAATATAATAGATATTGCTCGTTTTTTGTGGAAAAAGTGAATAAATATGTGATTTTTTGTAGATAAGCTTTTAGTTATTCACAAATAAGAAGAATTAAGGAATTAATAATTCGCAATTATTAGTATAAAGTTTTCTAAAAAATATAAATGTTAAAAAATACTTATTAATAATATGTGGAGTTTAGTACAATAACAATGATTAAAATACAGAAAAGCAATATATAGGTGTATATAAGTTGTTGAAAAAAAATAAAAAAGTAGATATTTTATTCACAATAAGGCACTTTTTTACCTGCTTTTATGTATGTTTTTTTGGAAAAATTTGACTAAAATAGTGAATTGTAGATAATTTATTACCCACACATTTAAAAGTCCATATTTTCATGTTTCGTTTTCTGTTTTTCTTGTCTTTTATTGCTTTGTTTAACCTCTCTCTTTTTGCCCAAGATGAAGCCTTGGCAAAGGCATACATTGAGAAAGGAGATTTTGAAAAAGCACTGGTATTGTTAGAAAAAATTGTAAAGAAAGATCATGATTTAGATGTATATGAAAATTATAGGACTGTGTTGGTGGAACTTAAAGAATGGGAGAAACTTGAAAAATATCTCAAGAAAAAAGTAAAGAAACAAGCAATTCCCTTATTTGAAGTAGATTATGCCCTTGTCTTTAAAGCAAAAGATGATGTTAAAAAAACAGAAAAACTTTTAGAAAAACTTTTTGAAAAATATAAATATGACGTTCCTCGAACCATTCAAACTGGTAAGGTTTTGAAGACTAGAGGGGAAGTAAAATATGGAATAAAACTTTTTGAACAAGGAAGTAAAAATGACAAATACAAAGCAATTTATATTCATTATTTGGTAGATTTATATATTCAAAAAGGAGATAAGAAGAAAGTAGCTCGAAGTTATGTTGATTGGATCATCAATAGTGTGGTTTCTGACAAGGACATTAGTAAAGTTCAAAGAACACTACAACCATTGTTAAGTTCTGAAGATTATGAAAATCTTGTCAAGATTGTTTATGAGCAACTACCAAATCATTCAGAAAATATTCATTTGCTCTCACTTTTGTCTTGGGCACATATTCAGACAAAAGATTTTTATGAGGCATTTGTACAGTTGAGATCTTTGGATCAGTTGAGAAATGAAGGAGGGAGAAGATTACAACGACTTGGATATATATCTTTGAATAATAAAGATTATAACACAGCCCAAGAAATTTTTGAATATTTGGCATCGACTTACAGTACTGGAAGTAACTATGTAAATTTCAAAAAACAGGCAATAAAAGCACAAGAGCTTTCAGTCAAGAGTGTATATCCAGTAGAAAATGCGAAAATTAATGCTTTAATTGCCGATTACGACACTTTATTGCTTCAGACTAGGTCTAGATTAGATAAAGGAGAGATAATGCGAAATCAAGCACTTTTGTATGCTTTTCATCTTCAAGATTATTCACAAGCAATCGAACTCCTAAATAATGTGAAAAAAGTCAGTTCTCGTTCTTCACGTTTGTGGGCAAACAGTTTATTGGATTTAGCCGATATTTATATTCTTACCGAAGAACCTTGGGAATCCACTTTGCTTTATCTTGAGGTAGAGAAAACATTGAAGGAATCAGACCTTGCTCAAATTGCAAAATTTAAGAACGCAAAACTTTCTTATTACAAGGGAGATTTTGAGTTATCAAGATCACATTTGGATATTTTGAAATTGGCAACCACTCGTGAAATTGCAAATGATGCCATTGACTTAAGTTTGCTGATTCAAAATAATACTGCTTTGGATACATCAGACATTGCGCTGAGAAAGTATGCTTCTATCGATTTGTTGGTTTACAAAAAACAATATAAAGGCGCTTTAGAAGCGATTGTAGCCCTCGAAAAAGAATTAGAGACTCATAACTTACAAGATGAGCTTTTATGGCTTCAGAGTGCCGTATATTTCGAAACCAAGCAATATACATTAGCAGAACAAAGCCTTTTGAAGATTATTCAAGATCATTCAGATGGAATTTTGGCAGATAATGCGTACTTTAAACTTGCTAATTTGTATGAACAAGAACTGAACAACCCTCAAAAGGCTATGGAATTTTATAAACAAATTATTATTGAGCATAGCAATAGTATTTATGTGATGGAGTCACGCAAGAAATACAGAAAGTTGAGGGGAGATTTTAAGTAAATGAATAACTATCAAAGTTTTATCATCGTAAAATTAAAAAAGTCCTTATTTGTAAAAAAATGAGGTTTTCTTCCTCACTCAGTTCAGTTAATTTCACCAAAAAATTTTTTAGTATTATGAAAACACAACGATTATTTGATTTGCTGGAGTACCAGCTCGAAAATACTCCTCAAGAAAATGCATTTGCCAAAAAGGAAAATGGTGAGTGGATTACATATTCTACACAAGAAGCTGTTAATTATGCCAATAATATAAGTTTAGGTTTATTAGAATTAGGAATCAAAAAGCAAGAGAAGGTTGCTATCATTTCTATGAACCGTCCAGAATGGAACTTTGTAGATTATGGCATTCAGCAAATAGGAGCTGTAAGTGTACCAATGTACCCTACAATTACTGTAGAAGATTATAATTATATCTTCAAAGATGCTGGTGTGAAGGCTGTATTTGTCTCAGATGCAGAACTATATGCCAAGGTTCAAGAAGCTGTCAAGGATATTGAAGGTATTGTAGGTATTTATACTTTTGATAAGGTTGATGGAGCTCAATATTGGGAAGAAGTTTCTGATTTGGGTAGTGACAAGGCTGTAGAAGATTTGAAATTGCACAAAGCAGGAGTAGATGAGACAGATTTATTGACACTTATTTATACTTCTGGAACTACAGGAAAGCCCAAAGGAGTAATGCTTAATCATTCTAATTTGATGAGTAATGTACTTGCTACAGAGAAGATTTTACCTGTTGATGCAGGTTCTGATGCGTTAAGTTTTCTACCACTTTGTCATGTATATGAAAGAATGTTGACTTATCTGTACGTTTATGCAGGAGTTTCCATCTATTATGCAGAGAGTATGGAAACAATTGGGGATAATTTGAAAGAAGTCAAACCTCATATTTTCTCAACAGTTCCTCGTCTATTAGAAAAAGTATATGATAAGATTTATGCAAAAGGTCTAGAGCTTTCAGGAATCAAGAGAAAATTATTTTTCTGGGCATTAGAATTAGGGCACAAATTTGAATTAAATAAGAATCAAGGATTTTGGTACAACTTCCAGTTAAATCTTGCTAATAAATTGATTTTTAGTAAATGGAGAGAAGCATTGGGAGGAAATGTACGATTAATTACCTCTGGTAGTGCAGCACTTCAACCTCGTTTAGCTACTGTCTTTTGGTCTGCAAATATTCCTGTACTAGAGGGGTATGGACTTACAGAAACTTCCCCTGTTATTTCTGTAAATAAGCCGAATCCTGATGAAGTAAGAATAGGTACAGTAGGTCCTTTGATTGAAGGGATAGAGGTTAAGATTGCAGAGGATGGAGAGATTCTAACAAGAGGTCCACATATCATGCAAGGTTACTACAATAAACCAGATAAAACTGCTGAAGTAATTGATGAAGATGGTTGGTTCCATACTGGAGATATTGGAACAATGGTAGAGGGGAAATACCTTAAAATTACTGATAGAAAGAAAGATCAATTTAAAACTTCTGGAGGAAAATATATTTATCCTCAAATGCTTGAAAACAAGTTCAAAGAATCTGTGTTGATTGAGCAAATTATGATTACAGGAGAGTTTAGAAAGTTTCCTGGAGCCTTGATTGTTCCATCTTTTGAGGGTTTAAGAGATTATTGTGGTCATAAAGGTATTCCATATACTACAGATGCAGAAATGTTAAAGCTTCCTCAAATTATGGATAAATTCCAAAGAGAGGTTGACAAGTTTAATGAAAGTTTTGCTCAGTATGAAAAGGT
Source organism: Cytophagales bacterium (assembly GCA_024232295.1). Taxonomy (GTDB): domain Bacteria; phylum Bacteroidota; class Bacteroidia; order Cytophagales; family JAAEPT01; genus JAAEPT01. The sequence goes on along the minus strand of JAAEPT010000103.1, from coordinate 45,886 downwards.
AAAACGTTTTGAATTACTACCAACTAGTTGGACAATTGAAACTGGGGAGTTGACACCTACAATGAAGTGTAAACGTAAAGTAATCAAAGAAAAATATGCAGATGCTATTGAGAGAATTTATGATTGCTAGTAACACTAAAGATTGATAAGAAAAAAGCCTTTAAACACTGTGTTTAAAGGCTTTTTTCTTATATTCTTATCCCCATTACTAGAACATCATCAATCTGGTTATGACCTCCTTTCCAGTCCTGTAATTTCTCATGTAAAATTGTTTTTTGAGTTGGCATATCTTGCTCATGAATTTCTAACAATAATCGTTTCAATTGTTTCTTCATAAACTTCTTATTTTTAGGTCCTCCAAATTGATCTTGATAACCATCTGAGAACATATAGAAGCAATCCCCTTTTTCCAATGGTATTTCCTCTGTGTTGTAAGATACATCATCATGATACAGATAACCAATTGAGCGTTTTGTTGCTTTAATTTCTTTTATTTCATTTTCTCTTATCATTACAAGAGGACGTTGTGCACCAGCAAAACAAATTTTATTTTTTTCTTTGTCGATGTGAATTAAAGCAATATCCATTCCATCAGTTGTCGCTTTATTTTTATCTTCTGCATTAAGAGCTTTTCTTAGCTCAACCTCCATTTGCTTTAGAATTTCTCCAACATGAGAAAGCTTTTTTTCATTGATTAAGGTATTCAATACAGTGTTACCAATCATCGACATAAATGCTCCAGGTACTCCATGTCCTGTACAATCTACAGCAGCCAAAAACACATGATTTTCTTGTTTATTACTAAACCAATAGAAATCACCACTCACAATATCTTTGGGTTCATAATACACAAAGTTTTGAAGTTCTTCTGCTATTTGTTCTTCAGTAGGGAGAATTACTTCTTGTATTCTTTTGGCATATTGAATACTTGATGTAATGTGTAGGTTTTTTTGATGAATTGTACGTTGATTTTCTTCTTCGTCATCTAAGAATGTTTGTATTTTTTTGTACAAAGCAAAACCAATAATAATAAAGATAAATGAAGCAATTCCTAACTGTTTGAAAGCATCTACACGAGCTTCTTGAATGAAGGGATCAAATTGTGCATCTACTTGAACAATTCCTATTGCTGTTCCATTTTCATCTTTGATAGGTTCAAAGGCAGACATCCAAGTACCATGTTCATCTTCATAGGGAGGAATAATTCCACCAATATTTGCTTTGTAATTTGCTAATAGTTCTTCTGGAAAACTTGTGTATGTGTGAAAGTAGTATGGATTATCATTAGAAGTATAAACAAATAAAAAATGTTGAGATTTCTCATCAAAAACTAGTACATAAACTGGAGTTTTAATATTATTTCTATGCTGAATTTCTTTTAGGAGCTTTACATTTTTATAGTAAATAGAATCTTGCATATTGTCCTTAATAGCATCCATTTTAGGATACTTAGTACAAGTATTTTGAATGTCTTCTGCTTTTATAACTGAAGCAGTACTTCTTGCAACTCCTTGAATCTTAGCTAACTCACTTTCTTGTGAATCACTAACATGTGTGTTATAGATTACAATATTAAAATATAGACATAAAGCTACTAAACCTAAGAAAACAGAGAGAAGTAAACGTGTATAACTATTCTTTAATATTTTTTCTATTGCTGAACTCATTTCTTTCCAATTTTACGGATTATACAATAACATTAATTGTAGAGACCTAATAGCAAATAGGCGACAAAATTTGTAAAACGGAATTAACCTCCTACCTTCTTTACATTATATTCATCTTTCTGGAGTATCTCGAGAACTTTTTGCCTAAAATCACCTTGCACGATAATTTCACCATCTTTGGCAGATCCACCAACACCACATTTTGATTTTAATAGTTTCCCCAAATCTTTTAGATCATCATTTGTTCCTACAAAACCAGTAATAAGTGTAACGGCTTTTCCTTTCCTTTGTTTTTTATCAAGTAATACCTTTAGATGTTGTTCAGAAGGAGGAAGTGTTTCTTCTTCTTGTTCACCATCATATTCATACTTGAAATTAGGATCTGTAGAAAATACAGTACCTAATCTATCTTTCCAATCATTATTACCCATATATAACTTAATCTTTATCTCTAACGGTAAAATATAAGTATTTTCTCTTTTCTGTACAATTATTCAAGTTTAGATAAATAAAAAAGGTGTGAGATTTTTACCCACACCTTCCTTATTTGTCTAGATATTTTTAATTAGTACTTAATAAGACTTAGAACATTATCAGAATACTCTTTTAGTTTCTTATTCCCATCTAAGAAAGTTAAATCTACTAAAAATGAAAAACCAGCTACATTCCCTTCTGTTTTGATTAGCTCAGCAGCAGCAATTGCTGTACCTCCTGTAGCCAATAAGTCATCATGAATCAATACATTCCAGTCTTTTTGAACAGCATCTTTGTGCATTTCAATAACAGCAGAACCATATTCCAAATCATATTCATAAGAGATAGTATCATAAGGAAGTTTTCCTTTTTTACGAATTGGAATAAAAGGAACAGATAAACGTTGTGCAATCATAGGTCCAAACAAAAAGCCTCTTGCTTCAATACAAGCTACTGCGTCTATTTTAATCCCTTTTTCTTGAATGCTTTTTACAAACTCTTCTACAATGTCATTTGATAAACTAACATCACTTAGAATAGGCGTAATATCCTTAAAAATAATTCCTTCTTTTGGAAAGTCTTTGATGTCTCGGATACTGCTTTTGATACGTTCTTGAATAGTTTCCATAATTCTTATTATTGTAAGAAACAAAGATAGAGAAAACTAAATATGGGGCAAAAAAAACACCTCATATTCAAGATAGAATATGAGGTGTTTGATAATTCTTTTCCGTGATTTTTACATCTTGCTCTCTTTTAAGCCTTTCTGGGATCGGACATATCCCTAGATTAATGATAATTTGCACTACTTATTTTTATTTTATTACCCGGTTTAAAAGACTGCAATAAATGATTGGAGTAATTTTTATTTTATAAATGCGCAAACCTTTAAGAACTTACTGCGATACTTGGATATCTTGTCTTGTAGACCCTTGGGGAGACAGCGAACTTCCCATAGTTAAACTTAAACTTCTTTTGATTTGATTAATCTTGTTCTCACTTGAACCTCTATGGGGAAAAGGACTCCCTGAATTTAACATAGTTGCTTAAACACTTGATTTTATCAACTACAGCAGTGTTTTTTACTGTTTTTATTTTGTGTTGATATCATTTATAACGGAGTGTTTTGAAAAGGGTTACATTTTTTTCGAAAAAAAAATAAAATTCTTGAGACCTTCATTAAATCTCTTATTTTTGTATATAGTAAGTGACACTTAATTTTTGATAGTATGAGACTAAGATACAATTCTCCAGTTATTCTAACTTTTACCATTTTCTGTGCTTTTATTCTATTATTGGATAATATTTTGGTAGGAAGTGTAATGCCTTTGTTTACTGTTTATCCTGATTTTACTTTTCAAAATCCCATCAGTTATTTTCGTTTGGTTTCTCATGCAATGGGACATGCTGACTGGACTCATTTTACCAATAACTTTATTTTCATTCTACTTCTTGGACCTATTTTGGAAGAAAAATATGGTTCAAAAGATTTGATGATTATGATGTTAATTACTGCTCTAATTCCTGGTGTGTTAAATGTCTTATTTATGGATACTGCATTGTTGGGAGCAAGTGGTTTGGTTTACATGTTTATTATTTTGAGTTCAGTGGTAAATGTTAAGTCTGGAGAAATACCAATGACCTTTATTCTGGTAGTAGTTGTATTTCTAGGAAAGGAGTTTGCTTTTGCCTCACAAGAAGCAATTGGTTGGAAAGAACAATCAAATGTTTCTTATTTTGGTCATATTTTGGGAGGTATTTGTGGTAGTCTATTTGGTTTCTTAGGTGTCAAAACGAAAAAACAAACCACCTCGATTGATAATGAATTTTAGAGATTATGATTGAATAATCTGATCAAATCAAAGATTATGGAAGGAGTATTACGTCAAATTTGATAAAAATACCTAACTTGTGAGTTTATTAGAAAAAAATTAAAATTTTTTAATACAATGAGTAAAGAGTCAAATAACCTTTTGAAAAATTTAGGGTTACGTTACAAAGCACACCCTTGGCATGGAATCAGTGTAGGGGAAGATGCTCCAGAAGTTATCAATACATTTATTGAGATTGTACCGACTGACCAAGTAAAGTACGAAATTGACAAAGAGACAGGATACTTAATGGTAGATCGTCCTCAAAAATTCTCTAATATTGTACCAGCATTATATGGTTTCGTTCCACAAACTTATTGTGATGATGAAGTTGCAAAAAACTGTGCTGATAAGAACAACTTACCAGAAATCGTAGGAGATCAAGATCCTTTAGATATCTGTGTGTTGACAGAGAGACAAATTACTCACGGAAATTTAATCGTTCCTGCTATTCCTATTGGAGGGTTTAGAATGATTGATGGAGGAGAGGCTGATGATAAAATCATAGCTGTATTGAAAGGTGATGAAGTTTACCAACAATGGAAGGATGTTTCTGATGTTCCTGCTTCTGTAATCAACCGTTTGAAGCATTACTTCTTAACTTATAAAGAAATTCCTGCTGAAGGTCAAAAACCTAAATGTGAGATTGTTGAAACTTATGGAAAAGAAGAAGCATTAGAAGTAATCAAGAAAAGTCAATTAGATTACCAGAATAAATTTGGTAATATTGATGAGTCTTTATCTGCATCTTTAGAAGCCTTAAAATAAAAATATATTTCGTTTATCGAATTATTAAGAAATAAGCCTTTATGTTCATTCATAAGGGCTTATTTTTTTATATATTAGTTACCTTAATTATTTTTTCGTTAAGATCAATCACAAACACCGAATGTTATGCAACATAATATTGAAAAACAACGCCTAAAAGACGAAGAAGAAGGAAAAGTCTCTTGGAAGAAATGGGGACCTTATTTGACAGAAAGACAATGGGGAACTGTCCGAGAAGATTATAGTGCTGATGGATCTGCTTGGGAAAGTGTTTCACATGATATGGCTCGTAGTAATGCCTATCGTTGGGGAGAAGAAGGAATTGGAGGAGTAAGTGATGGCCAACAACTGTTGAACTTTTCTTGGGCTTTTTGGAATGGAAAAGACCCTATACTTAAGGAACGTATCTTTGGGTTGACAGGTAATGAAGGAAATCATGGAGAAGATGTGAAAGAGATGTATTATTACCTTGATAGTACTCCTACACATTCATACATGAAAATGTTATATAAGTACCCTCAAAATCCATTTCCTTATAAACAACTTGTTGATGAGAATAGACACAGAGGAAAACAAGATTTAGAATACGAAATTCTAGATACTGGAATCTTTGATAATGATGAGTATTATGACATCTTTTTGGAGTATGCTAAAGTAGATGAAGATGATTTATTATTTAAAGCAGTAATTGAGAATAGAGGAGATCGAGAAGAGGAATTATATTTATTACCTACTGCATGGTTTAGAAATACTTGGAGGTTACAATACACAACTTCGGTACCTACTATGGTTGCAGAAAGTGATACTTATGTTGCCATTAACCATGAAGAGTTAGGGAATTATCATTTATACTTTGAAGATGGAGTAGAGTTAGCTTTTTGTGATAATGAAACAAATAGAAAACTGCTTTATGGAGGCACTAATAATAGTAAGTATACTAAAGATGGAATTAATGACTATGTAGTAAACGGTCATAAAGAAGCCATTAATGTGGATAGGGAGGGAACCAAAGTATCAGGTATTTACAAGGTAGTAGTTCCTGCAAATGGAAAAAAAGAGGTTTGTGTACGTCTTTCTAAAAAAGAATTGTCACAGCCTTTTGTAGATTTTCATCAATTATTTGCTGAGCGTCTTCAACAGGCAGATGATTTTTATGAAGAAATTCAAGCAAAAATTCCAGATGAAGAAGACGACTTGATTAATATTCAACGTCAGGCATTTGGTGGCTTGATGTGGACTAAGCAATTCTACTACTATAATGTAAAGGAATGGATGGATGGTGATGAAGGTCGTTCTACTCCTCCAAAAGAGAGAAAGCAGGGACGTAATCAGCATTGGAGACACTTACATAATGCTGATATTATCTCAATGCCAGATAAATGGGAATATCCTTGGTATGCTGCATGGGATTTAGCTTTTCACTGTATTCCAATTGCTCGTATTGATGCAGATTTTGCCAAAAAACAACTATTGCTTTTATTGGATGAATGGTATATCCATCCTAATGGGCAAATTCCTGCCTATGAATGGAATTTTAGTGATGTAAACCCTCCTGTACATGCCTGGGCTGTATTGAGAGTGTTCCACATTGATAAGAAGCAAAAAGGAAGTGATGGTGATTTAGAATTCCTAGAACAAGCTTTCCATAAGTTGATGTTAAACTTCACATGGTGGGTGAATAGAAAAGATAGTAGTGGTAATAATATCTTTGAAGGAGGTTTCTTAGGACTTGATAATATTGGAGTATTTGATAGAAGTCGTCCTTTGCCTACTGGTGGAAAATTAGAACAAGCTGATGGAACAAGCTGGATGGCTATGTTTGCCTTAAATATGCTTCGTATTTCATTAGATTTGGCTACTGAGAATAAAGTATATCAAGAGATGGCAATGAAGTTCTTAGATCACTTCTTGTACATTGCAGAAGCAATTCATGATGCTACTGATGATAAAGTAAGTTTGTGGGATGATGAAGATAATTTTTATTACGATATTCTTCATATGGAAAATGGTCCTACAATGCGATTGAAGATTCGTTCAATGGTCGGAATTATTCCTTTATTTGCTGTAGAAACATTGAAAAGCGAAACTCATGAGAAGCTTCACTTATTTAGAGATCGATTGGACTTTTATCAAAAAGTTCGTCCAAAATTAGCTCGTTTGGTCTCTCGTTGGGATGAGATTGGTAAGGGAGAAAGACGTTTATTCTCTTTAATGAGAGGTTTCCGAATGAAGAAATTGTTAGAACGTGTATTGGATGAGGAAGAGTTCTTGTCTGATTATGGTATCAGAGCTTTATCAAAACACCATAAAGAGAACCCTTATGAGTTTAAAGTAGGAGATGAAGTATTTTCTGTTGGATATAACCCAGGAGAGTCTGACTCTTACTTATTTGGTGGTAATTCGAATTGGAGAGGACCGATTTGGTTTCCTGTAAACTACTTGATTTTAGAGTCTCTTTGGAAGTTTGATTTTTATTATGATGATAACTTTACAATGGAATTCCCTACAGGTAGCAAAAATCACTTAACAATTCCGGAAGTTACAAGGGAATTATCAAAACGAATGATTGGTGTTTTCACAAAAGATGAGGAAGGGAAACGAGCAGTTTATAATCGTCATCCAAAAATGCAAAATGATCCTCATTTCAAAGATTATGTATTATTTTATGAATACTTCCATGGAGATAATGGAGCTGGATTAGGAGCTTCACATCAAACAGGATGGACAGCTTTAGTAGCAGATATTATTCATAAGATGTATAATTAAAAATATTAATTAATGACCAACAAAAAAGCGAATGAATCAAATTTCATTCGCTTTTTTATTTTTATAAATTCATTAACGATTCTCGTTTTCTCATTTTTCCAGCAGAAATACCAAACATCATTTTAAATCTTCTACAAAAATAAGCGGTGTCTTTGTATCCAACTTCTTGTCCAATATCTTTGATGCTTTGTTTAGATGTTCTAAGTAAATGAACAGCCTTTTCCATACGTTGATATTCAATGTAATCTTGAGGATTAATACCTGTTAGCATTTTGAAGTATTGCCCCACATAATCTTCAGATACATTAGCGATTTTGGCTAGTGCTTTATTTGATAAGTCATCACTAAGATTCTCACGAATATAACCGAATAAGTCTAGTAGGCGAGGGTCTTTCAAATAACTAGTGTTGGTAGCTATTTGTTCTACAAATAAGTTATTCTTATCAATGTATCGAATGACTTCAATAATTAGCTGATCTGCTAATAATGAAATAACTCTATCTTTTCCTATATTACTTTGTAATTGTTCTTCAATAATACTCCTAACAAGTTTTTCCATTTTTTTGTGTTGAGGAATGACAAATGGAGGGATATCTAGTGATTGAAAGAAATTTACAGAATCAAAAACTTTAGTGTTTAAAGTAATATAACTAAAGTTATCATAAGCGTTGATATTTTCATAAGCAAAGTAAGTTTCTAGATTCTTGTGTAATTCATCATTACTTACCTCAACAGATTTTTGCTTATTACCATACGTAATTTGGGTAGAAGCATTATTAGGAACAAATAATATATCTCCTTCTTTTGCGACTGTATCTTCGTCTCCAAATACAATTTCACCTTGATTAACAAGAATAATTGTGTTTGTAATGTCAAAAAAATCAGTTACAGTAACATTTTTGGCAACACCGATATTTTTTGCTTTTGCAATTTTTACATTAAGAGATTCTATTATTTTGTTATAATTCTCCATAAAGTATCACATTGTTAAATTTGTACAAAACTAATATTTTATAATATCAAATCAAACTTTATTTATAAGCTAATTGTCTATTTATTGGCAGTAGAAACTTGTTTCTAGTTGTTTTTAGTTGTTTTGAATATTGTAATTCTCTAAGAAACAATGATGTTGTCATTATCTAAATAATGACATTTTTTGTTTTTTAGTATTATTTTTTGTTCATTATGCTGCGACTATATAAAAGAAATAATCACAATTAACAATTCTACTAAAAAGCATGGCATACTTCTTTGTAATTCTTTTTGCGTTATGTAGCATAATAGGTGTATTATTCTTCATTATTCAAGATAGATATATTTTCTATCCAGTTCGACTTAAAGCAAATTATCAATTCAATTTCTCCTTTGAGTTTGAAGAACGAAATTATTCTCCTTCTATTGGTGTGGTTTTAAATTCTGTTTTGATTAAAACACCTCTGAAGAGTAAAGGAGTTATCTTTTACTTACATGGAAATGCTGGTAATATCCAAAAATGGGGAAGTGATGTTGGAGAAGATTTCTTAAACTTAGGATATGATGTATTCATGTATGATTATCGATCATATGGAAAAAGTAAGGGGGTAAGAACGAGTAATAGTTTGATGAGGGATGCAATGTTTATGTATGATAACCTAAAAGAACATTATTCAGAAAATAATATTCATGTATATGGTAAATCTTTGGGAGCAGGATTAGCTGCTTATGTATCTTCAAAAGCTTATCCTTACCAACTAATTATGGAAACCCCGTTTTATAGTATGAGAGATTTGTCTAAACAATACTTTTCTTGGTTTCCTACTTTTCTATTGAAGTACGAAATTCCAACCTATTATTTTTGTCAAGAAATAGAAACATCTATTCCTATTTCTATTTTTCATGGGACATCTGACAAAGTTATTTCTCATGATTCAAGTTTGAAAATAAAAGAACGAGTTAGTCATAAAATTAATTTATTTTTGATTCCAAGAGCAAGGCATAACAATTTGAACTCATTCAATAGTTATCATTATAGATTAAAACAAGTTTTAAATGAAAGATATTAAATGGATCGTATTTTCTGTAGCATTGTGTTTCATGTCATGTGGTACAGATGATGATGCTTCTTCAACAACAATAGTTACAAATACACCTATCGAGTCTGTATGTACTGATTCAACAAATACATTACAAACAGAAGAGTTATTGCAAAAAGCACAATTAATAGCAGTAAAATATACATTAGAAGAAAATACAAATTGGACAGATTCTGCTCGTATTTCTGATGCCCTTGTGGATGATGTATTATCTGTTTTTTATGCTATCCAAAACGCAGAAGGGTTGATTAAAAAGACAGAATCATTAGCTTTAGATATAATTCCTTATCCAAGTTTGAATCAAATTATACTTTATCTTGATAACACTAGTGAATTGGCAATAGATTGGAGTGATGATGATCTCCAAAATGATGTAGTCTCTGATTTATTAACTCAATATGGTCTTGTTGTAATTTCTTATGAAGAGAATCATCCAACAGGTCATAAAGTTGTCTTAGAAACAAATGAAAGCTATAATACTGAGTTTATTTTGAATAGATTTTTAGAAATAAAGGGTGTAATCACTGGTAACAATGAACAGTCTTCAACAATTATTGATAATGTTTCTTTTTCAAGTACTGATTCTACAAAAACGCTAACTTTTACAGATAGAACAATTGGTGGTGGAGAAAGTAGATGGTATTATGAGGTTGATGAAAGCTGTATAATTCAGTATAACAAGTAATCTACTTCTTATTACATAAACAAAAAGGATGAAAGTATATTTAACTTTCATCCTTTTTGTTTTCTAGCTTTTCGATTTCCATAAATATAAAGTAAGCAGATAGAAATATCATTAATAGAATAGGGGTGCTTAAAAACTTATGAAAGGTGTCCTTTAATATTTCTGGGTATTTTCCAAACTTCATAAAGTTATTTAATACTTCATATAGAAAAAAGAATGAAAACATACTAATATCTATAACTACATAGTATTTAAGTAGCTTTTTTTGTTGAGTTAGTATTCTAATGATGATTCCATGTATGAATGCCCTATGTATGATTAATACAAATAAAAATATCCCTGTAATAGAAAAAGATAATATTTTAATATTTTGATTATCTAAAAAGGTAGCAATATCATCTCTGAAAAAGTCTATAACAGATTGATACAAAAAGATGATGCTGGCATAGATAATTCTTTTATTTCGTTGTGCTAATTCCACCTTTTTGTATTTGTTTTCTTGTCCATAAAACCCACATAACTAACATTATACCATATACTATAAGGTTGAAAGTTACTTTATGATTGAAATCAAATGATGTTCTGAAATGATAGTAATTAAAAATTAAGAGATTAATTCTTATCATGTTTAAGACATGAATAGTTAATAAACCAATTGGGAGAAATTTTAACTTTTCTTTGATAGTTGTAGGAAATGCTAAAATAAAGCAAATAAATAATCCGAAAAAATCTAAACCATTACATGGTTCTGCGATGTGTAGAGAGTGTGTTCCATTTACTGTAATGTCATAACCTGTGTGAGTTACTTCATATCCAAGCATGGAGAAAAATATTGCACTACTTTTAGTGAGAAGTAGGCAAATTTGGTAAGAAAAAGAAGAATTTAACAACCAAGATTTGTATAAAAAGTTCCAAGTAATAAAAAGTAGAATTATAATTACTAGGAACTTTATACCTTTATTTTTTTTCCAATTCAAGTTCAAGTTTGTCTTCTTCTTTGGTTTGATAAGTGTAGTATAAGAATACCCCAATTGTAACAACAACTGCTACTACGAAGAATATCTCAGATCCTTCTAAAGGAATAGGAGATGGATCATCTGGAGGTCCCATTGGCTTAGGAACATTTGGTTGTAATGCACCTTCAGCATTTCTAGCACCTTGAGTCCTATTAGCCTTCTCTACAGCTTCTGTTACGTTCGTTGAGAACTTTAATAAGAATTCTGAAATTTTCATGATCTAGCTTTTTTTACCCTGCAAGTAAAAAAGATATATTGATAAAAACAAATATCAATATATCTTTTTTGAGGGTGAATATTTATTGGATGATTAACTTTTGAACAACTGTATTACCACCTTGAGTAGGAGTTAAGTGAATAAAGTAAATTCCACTTGCCAGATCAAGATTTGTGTTGAAAGATGTTCTGTTTTGTGTTTTCTCAAAACTTGAAGAAGAAACTTCTTTACCTTGCATATCAACAATACTTACATTATAATCACCAATGTATGAGTTAATCAAAGTGATTGTAATTTGATTGATTGCTGGGTTAGGATAGATAGATACTTCCTCTTGAATGTTTTTGATATTGTCTGTTATTACACTTGTTTTAGGTTGAATAATGATATTGAAACGCTCTTCAACAGTTCCTTTGTCTCCAGAGAAACTATATGTTGCATTTTTATCTAATTCTACTAATTCACCTGTTTGCATATCCTCCAAGAACATTTTTAAATCTTCATTTCCAGCAATCAATTCGTTTACTGAGAATGTAAAATTTCCATTCTTTGGTAAGTACATACCTAGTGGAATAACTTTGTTTTGTTCAGGAGTAGGGATTCCGTTAATCTTAATATTCTTATCTTCTACAATAGTGTACAATGTAGGGTTTGGTAAACTATTGTATTGGAACATCTCACTGTCAAATTCTTTTTCTACTCCATCAGTAGCATTATCATCAGTATAAACTGCAATTTCATCAAAGTAATTATCAGATCCAGTTAATTGTAATAACACTTGCGGCTTAGGAGCTTCTTCTCTGTAGAAAACCTCTGCAGCATGTGTTGTCACTCTGTGTGTATTTGAAAAATTAACTACTGCAGCACCTGCTGATGGGTTTTGAACGAAGAAACCTTGCATCATTGCTACTTTTCCATCATAACTAGCAGCACTAGGAACAGTAATTTGACTACCTGCATTGTATGTGATGAAAGAACCACCATACTGAGAAGTAGCATTTCTCAACCAGATTGTTGAACCAATGTCACTACTATTATCTGCATATACTAAATCCCAATCAATAGGAGAAGGATAAGGGTTTCCAATTAGGTTGAACCCAGAGGAAGCATCACCAAGTGTATTAGTTACAATTACAGATTGGTCACCATTATTTGGTGTTCCTGTGATATCAAGTGTAATACCAGAGCTTGTTCTTAAGTTATAACCACGTCCTATAGGCATTGATTCACTCAAAGAAGCAGGAGTTTCCCAACCTACACTACTGCCATCATCCACTGTAGAGAATAATGATTCGTTGTAGTAGAACATGTTAGGGAATGGGTCTGTAGCATTTCCATCTCCTCCATTTTTAGTTGAATAAGGGTGTGTGATTATTAGTGATTGATCGTCATTGATTTCTGATACTGTTGCACTAGAAACAGGAGATGTGATATATCTAGAACCTGCAGAAGAGTTTCCAAAGCTTGAATTTTGGTTGATAAATCTCTCACAAATAAAGTTTCCGTTTTTGGTAAATGTAGCATTTTCAACTAATAAACCAGTACCAGAAGCAGTACTCTTTAAAGTAACAGTTTTTCCTGTATTAAGAAATGTACTACTATTGATTGTTAATGCTCCACTTATGTTTACATCTGCATCAAAAACAACAAAGTTTGAATTATTTGCTGTTACATTATATAAGCTGTATGTTCCTCCTCCAGCTACATTTTGAAGAGATGAGCCTCTAAATTGAATAGTACCTGTAGTTAATGTTAAATTGTTATCATTTGTAATGTTACCATAGATATCTAAAGTTGCTCCATCAGCCATTGTGAACATAGCACCGCTATCAAAAGTAAGGTTTTGTACAGAACTAGTTCCAGATCCAATTACTGGAGAGCTTCCTGCTGTTGTAATTTGAGCATCATTAGCATTTGTAGGAACTAATCCGTTAGACCAGTTACCACATTCAGACCAGTCTGTGTCAATAGCACCTGTCCAAACAGAAGTACCTAAAATAGAATTAAAAATTGTTGAACTGTTAGAAGTATCTGCTTCACATGCACTACTTGTGATTAATAATCGATAAACATTTCCAACTTTTGATTGAATATTCCCAATTGTAAGGCTTGTTGAAGTTACACCAGTATAATCTCCTCCTTCAGAAACATTTGTAAAACCACCACCTGTGTTTTCTTGCCATTGGAATGATAAACCAGTACCAGAAACATCAGCAGCAATTGTTGTTTGTGACAATCCACAAACAGCCATATCTGTAGGCTCTGTTGTTACAAATGTAGCAGAAGATCTTGTAGCTTCAGCATCTCCAGAGAATGTCCATGAGAAGTTTGATATGATTTGGTCTCTTGCAGAAGCAGCAGAACAGTAAGTAAGACCAGAAACATCTATAGTTTCTCCAGGTTGTAAAGTTAAAGCAGCCCAACCAGTTAATGTGTTGTCATAATTTTCTGTACTCATTGCAGTATTATTCAACATATTAGTTAAGTTGGTGATTGTAGAAATATCTAATGCTCCTAAGCTTTGATTAAAACTAGATGCATCTCTTAAAAAACTGCTTAAGCTTGTTGCAGAAGTCAATTTCCATCCAGAAATATCTTGATTAAAAGAAGATGCCCCTCTAAATACACTACTAAAAGAAGTAACTTTACTTACATCCCATTCTCCAATATTTTGGTTGAAAGCATTAGCATTATAAAACATACTGCTAATTCCTGTTGCAGAAATTAATTTCCATTCAGAAATGTCTTGGTTAAAAGAAGATGCTCCTCTAAACATTGTTTTAAAATCTTCTACTGCAGTAACATTCCATGTTGTGATATTTCCATTAAAGCTATCTGCATCTCTAAACATGGAGTTCATGTTTGTGATGGTGGATACATCCCAATCAGAAAGGTCTCCATTGAAAGAGGATGCGTCTCTAAACATTTCTCTCAAATTTGTTACACCAGTTAAATTTGGAGCATCACTAGCTGCATATGTCAGTTCTGTACATCCATTGAAAGCATCTTCCATAGAAGTCCATTGGATATCTCCCCATTGGTTGATCGCAATTAATTCTGCCGCATCATCCATACCATTAAAATAGATACGAGGAAAGTCTCCAGTAATCTCTACTCTGAATTCTCCTTCTTCACCATCGAAATCTAGGTCAATAGTTCCTGTGACACCTGTTACAGTACCATTGATACCTGCATCATCTGTTGACTCCCAGTAGATATCATAATTATATCCTCCTCCAGTAGTCGGGATCGTAATAGCACTCGGATCATTATTTGAGTCACTATTATCGGATTGCCATGTTGTAATAAATGCACTTGCAAAGGATTGATAACTAATCAAGCAAAGTAGCATTAGCGCAAAAGAATGTTTCATAATTATTTGAATAAATTTCTCAAGTAAATGAATATTATTACCCTTCGTAAGAAAAGTAGATTTAATATAAATAGTTACGGGGATAAATATAGTTGAACTAATTTGGTTTTTAGTAATATATATGCCTTTTTTTACACCGTTCTAGTTCTTTTTGCAACGAAAAATAGTCATTGAAGGTTGTGTGCTAAATAAAAAAAGCGTAACACAAATAAAATATGTTACGCTTTGATAATGTGGGAGATACTGGATTCGAACCAGTGACCCCCTGCTTGTAAGGCAGGTGCTCTGAACCAACTGAGCTAATCTCCCAATATGTGTGGTATTCTGTGGGGAATACTGGATTCGAACCAGTGACCCCCTGCTTGTAAGGCAGGTGCTCTGAACCAACTGAGCTAATTCCCCAATAATATGGTGGGAGATACTGGATTCGAACCAGTGACCCCCTGCTTGTAAGGCAGGTGCTCTGAACCAACTGAGCTAATCTCCCAATAGTATTTTTGTGTCTCTTCTCTTAAATGACGGATGCAAAAGTATGGCTTATTTTTTTAAATGCAAATCATTTTTTTGTTTTTTTTGATCGAAATAAAAAAACACCCTCAAAAGTGAGTTTTTGGCATTAAAGCATAGTGTGATAATAAATTTATTATTAACTTTGTTAAATTTTAAAGTAAATCCAATCAGTACGAAATGCCTAAAGACAGTAGCATAAAATCGGTATTAATAATTGGTAGTGGTCCAATTATTATTGGTCAAGCATGTGAGTTTGATTACTCTGGTTCTCAAGCGTCAAGATCGTTGAGAGAAGAAGGAATTGAAGTAACACTTATCAATTCAAATCCTGCAACCATCATGACAGATCAGGTAACTGCTGATAATGTGTATTTGAAGCCTTTGGTGAAAGAATCTATTATTGAGATTCTAAAGAATCACCCTAATATTGATGCAGTACTTCCTACAATGGGAGGACAGACAGCTCTAAACCTAGCCATTGACTGTGATGAAGCAGGTATTTGGGAGGAGTATAATGTTCGCTTAATAGGAGTAAACATTGATGCGATTCACACTACAGAAGATCGTGAGATTTTCCGTAAAAAGATGTTAGAAATTGGTGTAGGAGTTTGTAAAGGTGAAACAGCTACATCATTCTTAAAAGGAAAAGAGATTGCTCAAGAAATTGGTTTTCCTCTTGTAATTCGTCCTTCATTTACAATGGGAGGATATGGAGGTGGTTTTGTGAATACTCCAGAAGAGTTCGAAACAGCTCTTAATGCAGGTTTACATGCTTCTCCAATTAATGAGGTATTAATTGAGCAAAGTATTTTAGGTTGGAAAGAATACGAGCTAGAATTACTAAGAGATAGTGCAGGTAATGTAACAATTATTTGTTCTATTGAGAACTTTGATCCTATGGGAATTCACACAGGAGATTCTATTACAGTTGCTCCTGCAATGACATTATCTGATACTACTTACCAAAACATGCGTGATCAAGCAATCACTATGATGAACGCAATTGGTGATTTTGCAGGTGGATGTAATGTTCAGTTCTCTGTTGATCCAGTGACTGAAGATATCATTGGTATTGAAATTAACCCTCGTGTATCTCGTTCTTCTGCTTTAGCTTCTAAAGCAACTGGTTATCCAATCGCAAAAGTTGCTGCTAAATTAGCAATTGGATATAACTTAGATGAATTAAAAAATCAAATTACACAAACTACTAGTGCATTCTTTGAACCTGCATTAGATTATGTAATTGTAAAAATCCCTCGTTGGAACTTTGATAAATTCAAAGGTGCTGAGCGTCAATTAGGATTACAGATGAAAGCTGTTGGTGAAGCAATGGGTATCGGACGTAATTTCCAAGAGGCTCTTCAAAAAGCTTGTCAATCGTTAGAAATCAAACGTAATGGTTTGGGAGCTGATGGTAAAGAATTGACAAACCAAGAGGAAATTCTATATAGCTTATCACATCCTAGTTGGAATCGTTTATTCCATGTTCGTGATGCAATTGCATTAGGAATCCCAATGAAGACTGTTTATGAATTAACAAAAATTGATAAGTGGTTCTTAAAGCAAATTGAAGATTTAGTAACTATTGAGAGAGAAATTACTAAATATCATATCCAAGATTTACCAAAAGATTTATTAGTAGAAGCTAAGCAAAAAGGTTTTGCTGATAGACAAATCGCTCACTTGTCTCGTTGTTTAGAAAGTGAAGTTTATAATAAGCGTTTGGACTTAGGTATCAAACGTGTTTATAAGTTGGTAGATACTTGTGCAGCAGAATTTGAGGCAAAAACTCCTTATTACTACTCTAGTTTTGATGGAGAGAATGAATCTCATGTTACTGATAAAAAGAAAATTCTTGTATTAGGTTCTGGACCTAACCGTATTGGTCAAGGTATTGAGTTTGATTATTCTTGTGTACATGGAATTTTAGCAGCAAAAGAAGCTGGTTATGAAACAATCATGATCAACTGTAATCCTGAGACTGTTTCTACAGACTTTGATGTTGCAGATAAACTGTACTTTGAGCCAGTATTTTGGGAGCATATTTATGACATTATTGAACATGAGAAGCCAGAAGGTGTAATTGTTCAGTTAGGTGGACAAACTGCTCTTAAGTTAGCTGAGAAATTAGAGAAGTATGGCGTAAAAGTTATTGGTACTAGTTTTGAAGCATTAGATTTAGCAGAAGATAGAGGTCGTTTCTCTGACTTATTGAAAGAAGAGGGAATTCCTTATCCAGAGTATGGAGCTATCGAAACTGCTGATCAAGCATTAGAATTAGCTGATAAAATCGGATTCCCTATGTTAGTTCGTCCTTCTTATGTATTGGGTGGACAAGGAATGAAGATTGTTATCAACAAAAATGAACTAGAGAAGCATGTTGTTAATATCTTGAAGGAAATCCCTGGTAACAAGGTATTATTAGACCACTTCTTAGAAGGTGCAATTGAAGCTGAATCTGATGCTATCTGTGATGGTGAGAATGTTCACATTGTAGGTATCATGGAGCATATCGAACCTGCTGGTATCCACTCTGGAGACTCTTATGCAGTTTTACCTCCATTTGATTTAAGTGATAATGTAATCAAGCAAATTGAAGACTACACTAAGCGTATCGCTGTAGCTCTTAAAACAGTTGGTTTGATTAACATTCAGTTTGCAATTAAAGATGAGAAAGTATACATCATTGAGGCTAATCCAAGAGCATCTCGTACAGTTCCTTTCATCTGTAAAGCTTACCAAGAGCCTTATGTAAATTATGCAGCTAAGGTAATGATGGGAGCAAAAGTAACAGACTTTGAGTTTAACCCAGTACAAGAAGGTTATGCCATCAAGATTCCTGTATTCTCTTTCCATAAGTTCCCTAAAGTAAATAAGGAATTAGGACCAGAGATGAAATCTACAGGTGAAGCAATCCAATTCATTGATGACTTAAACGATGATTTCTTCAGAGAAATTTATAACAAAAGAAACCTTTATTTAAGTTTCTAAGTTTTCAAAATAATTAAGAAAACCTCTCCATGTTTGGGGAGGTTTTTCTGTTTATAAGCATTTACTAAAATGGGAGCAATATTAAAGTTTATTATCATATTTATCTGTGCCACTTGGATCATCAGAAAAGTAAGTGGTTATTTCTTAAAGTCATATATCAAAAAGAGAACAGATAGTTTTAGACAACAGCAAGAACAACAATATCGTCAATATCAACAAGCTCAAAGAAAGGAAGGAGAAATTCATGTTGAACATACTTCAGGTAGCAAAACAGGAAATAATATTCGTTTTGATGATGGAGAATATGTAGATTATGAAGAAGTAAAAGATTAGCCAAAAGGAATGAAAACGCTTTTATTGAAGAATAAATCATTGTACTTGTTTTATGCACTTTATTTTTTGTGTGGAGCAATTGTACTTTTTTTAATTAATCGAGGAGATATTGTTATTTGGATTAATCAATACCATACACCTACATTAGATTTCTTCTTTAAGTATTTTACAAAAGTGGGAGAAGAAGTGTTTTTATTACCTCTGTTCTTTGTTATTTTATATAAATATCGTTATAAAGCAATTCTTTTGTTAATTAATATTGTGTTGAATGGATTTTTTGTGCAATTGCTCAAACGATTGGTTTTTAGTGATGTGATGAGACCTTCAGCAGTATTAGGAAAGGAATCATATCATTTGGTAGAAGGAGTAAAGTTACATGCTCGTTATAGTTTCCCTTCTGGTCATACAAATACTGGTTTTGCCTTTTTTGTAATTTTAGCCCTACTTTCCAAACAAGATTGGTTGAAAGTATTGTGTGCCATTATGGCTATTTTGGTTGGGCTTTCAAGAGTTTATTTATTCCAGCATTTCTATGAAGACACTTATGTAGGTGGTATGATTGGAGTAATCTTATCTACAGTCATTTATTATTATATTGAAAATCATACTTCACTAAAAGAGAAGCTTCAACGAAAATAGATAGGAGAAATTCCTATGGTTTTGTATCTTGTTTATATCACTTTTTAAATGCAATAAAATATGAACATAGGAATTATTCATGAGGGCAAAGTACCTGTAGACCATAGAGTAGCACTTACACCAAGCCATTGTCAAGAGATTTTAGCAAAATACCCATCAGTTAATTTATTCATAGAGCCAAGTACTGTTCGTTGTTATGCTCAAAAAGAGTATGAAACAGTGGGAGTGAAAGTACAAAAAGATTTATCTCATTGTAAGGTATTATTTGGTGTCAAAGAAGTGCCTATTCCAAGCTTATTGGAAGGCAAAACTTATTTTTTCTTTTCACATACAATAAAAAAACAGCCTTATAACAAAGAGTTATTACAAACTATTTTAGCCAAAAACATCAATTTGGTAGATTATGAGTGTTTGACAAATGAACAAGGACAAAGAATTGTTGCTTTTGGACGTTATGCAGGGATTGTAGGAGCTTATAACGGAATTTTGACCTATGGAAAACGATTCAATTTATTTGACCTAAAACCGGCCAATAAATGCTTTGATATGGAAGAAATGTGGTGTGAATTTGCTAAGGTGAAATTACCAAATATCAAAATTGTATTGACAGGAGCAGGAAGAGTAGGACAAGGAGCTGTAGAGGTGTTGAAGGGAATGAAAATAAGAAAAGTGAATCCTCAAGAATTTTTGGAAAACTCATTTGATGAGCCTGTTTATACACAATTAGATGCTTTGGACTATAATACTCATAAGGAAGGAAAAGAATTACCTGTGAGTCACTTCTTTGAGAATCCCATAGAATATGAATCATCATTTTTACCTTATGCCAAAGAAGCTGATTTGTTGATTGCTGGAGCTTTTTGGGACCCTAAGGCACCTGTTCTTTTCACCAAAGAAGATATGAAACAAATGAGTTTTAAGATTAAGGTGATTGCTGATATTACTTGTGATATCGAAGGTTCAATTCCTTCTACACTCAAAGCAACAACAATTGATGAACCTCATTTTGATTATAATCCAATGTTGGAAATAGAAGCTTTACCTTTCTCTGAGGAACAAAACATTACTGTAATGTCTGTTGATAATTTACCTTGTGAATTGCCAAGAGATGCTTCTACAAGTTTTGGTAGTCAATTATTAGAGAATGTTTTTGCTGAGTTGTTAGAGAAAGAACAACCAATTGTTGATCGAGCAATGATTACAAAAAATGGTAGATTAACAGAAAAGTATCAGTATTTAACTGACTATGTAAAATAACTATTATAGTAAATATTCAAATTATGAAAAAGCAATTATTATTTATCGCTACCTTATTCTGTTTCTCTTTTTATGTTTTTGCTCAATCAGGGTGTAGTTCCTGTTCAGGAGAAAAATTTAATCAAGACAAAAAAACAGATGTATTGAGTAGATTTCCAAAGGCTGAAGATATTGTGTGGAAAAAGTGTTCAAAGACCAAAATACAGTTTGCAGTTTTTACTTTAAATGATACAACTTATTCTGTTGTATATAATGAAAAACAGGAGTGGTTAGCAACAGAAAAACGTATATTCACTTATGTGAAGGATTATGATTGGGATAAAGGGAAAACTCTCAAAACCAAAATTAAGTATCCCTCGCCTCTCGTTTTCCCTAAGAAATATTTGTCTATCATGACATCTGAAGATTTTGACCTTGATGTTTCTAATTATATAAAAGTGAAAAAACTTGTTAAGTATTATGATAAGGCATTAATTGATTTCTATACAATTACATTAAATGATAATCACCCACTTGTAAAAAGGTATAAAACTAACACTTTTTATGTCTGTAATCTTGATGGAGTTGAGATTACATTTACCAATAAGAAAAATGTATTTAGTGAGTTTTACGATTTTTATGACCCTTCTTATGAAGAATAAACAAAAAAAGGTGTATTAAACTTAATACACCTTTTTAATTGGGTTGTTTTCCAAACTTAGTCAACATATTGAAATGTGATTGAAGAGCAGAGAAAAATGTTTCATTTTCATTATAAATAATATCATATTCTTCTGCTGTACTCTTCACAATATGGGACATTGCAGGGTAATGAATATGACAGATATTAGGAAATAAATGATGTTCTACTTGGTAATTTAATCCACCACAAAGAAAAGTAGCCAACCAATTTTTTCGAGCAAAATTAGCAGTTGTTTGTAATTGATGAATTGCCCAAACCTCCTCAATATGATTCTCTGAAGTAGGTTCTGGAAAGTCTACATCTTCTACCACATGAGCCAATTGAAAAACCAAACCTAATACAAACCCTTCTGTCAGCATCATGATTATAAAACCTAATAAAGTTGTAATGATTGGTAAATCAATAAAATAAAGGGGTGCAAAAATGAAAATGCTATAATAAACCAATTTGTAAAAGAACAGATTGAAGTATTCAATTTTTGGGTGATTTGTATTGTCAAAAGAACCAATTTCCTTTTTGAAAAACTTGTAATAATCTTGTTTGAAAATACGAAATAGACCAGCTAAACCATAAAGTAAGAAAGCATAGTATTTCTGATATTTCATCATAGGTTTCCAAGGTTCGTCAGGGCATAAGCGAATAATTCCGGGAGCAAGGTCTATGTCTTCATCATGCCCAGGAATATTGGTGTAAGTATGGTGTACTTTGTTGTGTGTAATACTCCACATATAAGAATTTGCTCCTAAAAAATCGAATGTTTTTGAAAGGATTTGGTTTGTTAGTTTACTTTCTGAATAAGAACCATGAATGGCATCATGTCCTACATTAAAAGCCAAAAATGCCTTGAATGAACCTAATAAAATCGCCAAAGCCAACATAACCAAAGGGTTAAATAATTGACTTATAATCAATCCATACAAAGTAAAAACTCCTACCATAAAGAAGATAGTTTTGAAAACCATTGTTCCATTGGCAAATTTACTTATTTCCTTTTCTTTAAAATAAGCATTGATTCTTTGGGTAAGTACAATAAAGAAATCCTTTTTGTCTTTGGGCACAAACTTGACGGGTAGTTTTATTGGGTGATGTGTGTTTGTCATGATATCTTATGATTTCAAAGCTCATAGAACGTAAAAAAAGCTTATATTCACAAAAAAATTATCCAAAAAGTGTGTGGCATAAACCTTATCATTAACAAGACAAAAAATAGAGTAGAAGTACAATCTATTCTAGCAATGAATAAGGCAATTATCCACAGAGGAAGAGATTTTCAACAAGCAATTGAGTTAAAGAGTAATCAACAGATTTGGTTGGGACATACTCGTTTAGAGATTATTGACTGCAATGCTTCTTCTCATCAACCTTTTGTTTCACAAGATGAACGCTATGCACTTATTTTTAATGGAGAAATCTATAATTATTTACAACTGAAAGCAAAATTACAAAAGGAGGGTGTTTCTTTTGAGAGTGAAGGAGATGGAGAAGTATTATTTCAGTGGTTGATCCACAAAGGAATTAATACAATTCAACACCTAGAGGGAATGTTTGCTTTTGCTTTTGTGGATACTTATCAAGAACAAATATGGTTGGTAAGGGATCAAGCAGGAATGAAACCTTTGCATTATTTCGAAAATGATAATTATTTAATTGCCTCTTCTGAGATTCAAGGAATTTTTGCAAGTGGCTTGGTTTCTAAAGAATTAGATGTTGAACAAATTACACCTTATTTACATTATCGCTTTCCCACAGAAATATTTTTTAAGGGAATCAAGTCTTTGGAGAGTGGAAAAGTGATGGAATGTTTCCAAGGACAAATAAAAAGTATTGAAAACTATTCACAAAAACCACAACACAAGCAATATACTGATGATGAATTATTGAAGTTGGTAGAAGATAAACTTCAAAAAAGTGTAGAGAAACACTTGCAGGCTGATGTTCCTATTGGTTTGTTTTTGAGTGGAGGGGTAGATTCTACTTTGTTGTTGGCTTTACTTCAAGAAATAGGTTACCCACAAATGCAGACATTTTCAATTATTCATGATGAGAAAGATACTTCTTTTGGTACAGAGGATACTCATTATACAAGGTTGGCAGTAGAGCAATATGGAGCGAAACATACAGAACTACATTTAGCAGAAGATAGTTATGGTCTTTATTTGGATTTTGTGAGTAAGATTAATCAACCGATAGGAGATGGAGCTTTTTTTTTAACTTATTTACTGAGTCAAAAAGCAAAAGAAGAAGTGAAAGTTGTTTGGTCTGGAGCAGGAGCAGATGAATATTTTGGTGGATATAATCGCCATCATGCCTTTAATGCTTACCTCAATTATTTTCATGGAAAACCTCATTTAATTCACTCTTTTCAGAAATTTAGTCACTTGTTACCAACAGGTTTTTCTCATCCTCTTCGCAAGCAATTTCAGTTGATGAAGAAAATGACAAATAGGATACATATTTCTCCCAAACAAACTTTCTTAAACTTCACAAGTTTGAATATTCCCTTTGCCTCTTTTACAAAGTATACAGATGAATATTTTGATTTGCAAGAAGCTTTGGAGTATGATCAAAAACATTATTTGGTAGAAGATGTTCTTAGTTTATCAGACCAAGCAAGTATGATGGCAGGAATTGAAATGAGAATGCCTTACTTAGACACTAATTTGATTCATCTTTTGCATACAGTTTCCGCCAAGCAATTAGTTCAAAAACCAAGCAAATGGATTTTGAAAAAGCTGCTTCAAGAGAGAGGAGGATCAGTTTATACTCAACGAAAAAAAGAAGGATTCGGAATTCCTTTTGGACAATGGATACGAAGAGACAAAAGATGGTTATCAATCTTAAATAATCAACATGCTGTAGTATACAAATACTTGAATTATAGTGAAGTGCAAAAAATAATTACTTCACACCTAAATTATCGTCAAGATTTTACTTTGGAGTTGTGGAGTTTATTATTGTTGTCCTATTGGCTAGAATACCACTTTTCTAATTGATTATTTAATATAAGTGTCGTTTAGCTGACTGATATTTTATAATAAAAATGGAAGTTTTAAAATAAAAATACGGCATATGGCAAACGTAAGAAAAACATATTTGGTAATTATCTGTTTACTTTTTAGTCTCTTTGTTCAAGCGCAAAATCAAACTAAAAAGATGGAAAAAGCAACATTTGGAGGAGGGTGTTTTTGGTGTGTAGAAGCCATATTTCAAGAATTAGAAGGAGTTTCAACGGTGATATCTGGATATGCTGGTGGGCATACAGAAAACCCTAGGTATGTAGAGGTGTGCAAAGGCTATACTGGACATGCAGAGGTTGTACAAATTACTTTTGACCCTAGTGTAATCACTTTTAAGGAATTATTAGAAGTATTCTTCAAAACACATGACCCCACTTCTCTCAACCGCCAAGGAGCGGATACAGGAACTCAATACCGATCAATTGTTCTTTATCATTCAGAAGAGCAAAAGAAGCAAACAGAAGAATACATTGACCAATTAGATAATTCTGGTACTTACCGTAAGCTAATTGTCACTGAGGTAAGTCCATTGAAAATTTTCTATGAGGCAGAAGCAGGACACCAAGATTATTTTGCAAATAATAAGGGGAAACAACCTTATTGTAGCTTTGTAATTCAACCAAAGTTGACAAAATTCCAAAAGGCTTTCTCAGAAAAATTGAAAAAGAAATAACCACGCAAATACATATAGCTTCATATATAAAAAGGCTACTTTCATTAGAGGTAGTCTTTTTTTGTTTCAAATCAACTATTTTTAGATACTCAAAAGCCTATCAATACAATGCAGTGGAAATTTTTAAAAACCGAAAAAAATGACTTATTAGAACAATTACTTGCTCATCGTGTAGAGGAAGAAGCCATCATCCAACAGTTTTTGCACCCTTCATTATCTGATTTGCATAATCCCTTTTCTATGAAAGGAATGAAAGAAGCTATAGAAAGGTTAAAACAAGCGGTTGATCAGAAAGAGAAGGTTTTGGTTTATGGAGATTATGATGTAGATGGAACAAGTTCTGTTTCTCTATTCTGTGCTTTTATGAAGCAATACACAGATGGTATTGAGTACTATATTCCTGATCGATACAAGGAAGGCTATGGAGTTTCTGAACAAGGTATTGATTATGCGATTGAAAAGAAGATTGATTTGATAATTACAGTTGACTGTGGAATTAGTGCTCATGAAAACCTAACCAAAGCAGAACAAGAAGGAATTGATGTTTTGATTTGTGATCATCATCTTCCCTCAGAAGTATTGCCTCCTGCCACAGTCATTCTAAACCCAAAGCAAAAAGGTTGTGAGTATCCTTTCAAAGAATTATGTGCATGTGGAGTTGTTTTCAAGTTGTTACAAGCATGGTGCATTGAACAAGAATATAGCCTAGATCTTTTGTATGAGTATTTGGATATAGTGGCTGCCGCAACTTGTGCAGATATGGTTCCTGTGTTGAATGAAAACCGAATATTTGTGCATTATGGTTTAAAGCAGTTGAATGAAAAGCCTTCTTTGGGACTAAGGGCAATGCTTGATGTAGCTGGTGCTTTGGGAGATAAGATTGATAGTGAAACAATTAGTTTTGGAATTGCTCCAAGAATTAATGCAGGTGGTCGCTTGGAAAGTGCAAGCCTTGTTGTTGATTTGTTACTAAGTGATACATTTATTCAAGCAAAAGGAAAAGCAAGACATTTAGATAAACTAAACATACAACGAAAGGAAATTCAACAAAAAATGACTCAAGAAGCCTTGAATATGATTGACAATGATGTGAATCTACAGATGGCTTCTACTACTGTACTTTTTGCTCCTCATTGGCACAAAGGTTTAGTCGGAATTGTTGCTTCTCAATGCATGGAAAAATACCATAGACCTACAATTATCCTAACACAATCAAAGGATGAGTTAGTAGGTTCTGCCCGTTCAGTAGAAGGAACGAATGTTTATGAATTGATGAAGGAATGTGAAGAAGTATTGATTCAGTTTGGAGGACACGCTTTGGCTGGTGGTCTAAAACTAAAGTATGATAATTTTGAATTATTTAAGGAAATGTTTGATGCAAAAGCAAAAAAACATTTATCAGAAGAAGTTCAAGAGAAGGAATTAGCAATTGATGCGATATTGCCTTTACAAAATATTAACCGTCAACTACTTCGAATAATTGAAAAATTAGAACCTTTCGGTCAAAAGAATTCAAAACCTATTTTTGTTTCTCATAATCTTTATTTTTCTAAGTTATCAGTTCTCAAAAACAAACACATCAAACTTGAAGTTTATGATGAGCAACAAAACAAAGCTTCTGCTATTGGCTTTAATATGAGCCATTTTGTTCCTTATTTTCGTCATGGAGTTTCTTTTAGTTTGGCTTATACTGTGGAAGAAAATTCATTTAAAGGAAAAAGCCAATTGCAATTATTTATAAAAGATATTCAATTTTATAAAACCTAATCAGAAAGCTTTTCGTTTATAATAACATATTCAATCTATAATAAACTTCTATACTCAATAGAAGTGGCATATAATTATACTAGCTATGAAATTACCCAAACTGATTAGCTAATAAACTATCTAGAAAACACTAAAACAGGTTCCCAGCCAATATTCGTGTTTTCTTTTTTATTTTTAAATCCTCAAAAAAAACTTAAATTCACTACTTTAATTAGTGGTCCAATCATTGTTTTATTCGTTCTCATGATTTTACAAGCAAAAAACCTCGTCAAAAAATATGGTTCTCGTACAGTTTCTAATGATGTTTCTGTGCATGTAGAACAAGGAGAAATTGTAGGACTACTAGGTCCTAATGGTGCAGGAAAAACGACAGCCTTCTATATGATAGTGGGTTTAGTAAAACCTAATTCAGGTAATGTATTATTAGGGGAAGAGGATGTAACAAAACTACCAGTTTATAAGCGTGCACAAAGAGGTTTGGGATACTTGGCTCAAGAAGCTTCTGTTTTCAGAAAGCTAACAGTAGAAGAGAATATCAAAGCTGTTCTTGAAATGACTGATTATCCAAAGAAAAAGCAAAAAGAGATTGTAGAGGAATTATTAGAAGAATTTTCTTTGACTCATGTTCGCAAAAACTTAGGAATGGTGCTTTCTGGTGGAGAACGTAGAAGAACAGAAATTGCTAGGGCTTTGGCTGTAAATCCTAAGTTTGTATTGCTTGATGAACCTTTTGCAGGAGTTGACCCCATTGCAGTAGCAGAAATTCAGTCAATTGTTTGGAAGCTGAAGAAGAAGAACATTGGCATTTTGATTACAGATCACAATGTAAATGAAACATTATCAATTACTGATAGAGCTTATATTTTATCTGAAGGAACAATCTTAAAATCTGGTTCTGCTGAGGAATTAGCAAGCGATAAACTAGTAAGAGAAGTATACTTAGGTGATCACTTTAAGCTAAATCGTAAAGTTTTTGAGTAATTTTTATCATGAAACTTTTTAACTCCGTTCTTTTTTGGGTACTCAAAAAACGAATTCATCAAATCGAATTATTTTTGAAATATCCTGTGGAGGTTCAACAAGAGCTTCTGCAAAAACTTTTGGTACAATCTAAAAATACGGAATGGGGTAAAAAATATGATTATGCTTCAATTACAAGCATACAAACTTTTCAAGAACGTGTTCCTATCTCTACTTATGAGGATATTTTTCCTTATATAGAAAGAGTACTTAGAGGAGAACAAAATATTCTTTGGGGTTCCAAAATTAAATGGTTTGCCAAATCATCAGGTACAACCAATGCAAAAAGCAAATTTATTCCTGTCTCACAAGAAGCCTTGGTCGATTGTCATTTTAAGGCAGGAAAAGATATGCTTTCACTTTATGCACACAATTATGAAAATGTAAACCTGTTTACAGGAAAAAGCCTTTCTATAGCAGGGACTCATCAAATCAATCCAGATAATCCTAGCTCATCTTATGGTGATATTTCGGGAGTAGTTATTCAGAACTTACCTGCTTGGGCTAAATATGCTCGTGCACCTCGACTCAAAACTGCTTTGATGTCAGAGTGGGAAAGTAAGATTGAGCAAATGGCAGAAGAAACCATCAAGGAAAATATTACCAGTTTGGCTGGTGTACCCACATGGATGTTGGTTTTGATTCAAAAAGTATTGGACAAAACAAAAGCAGATAATATTTTGGAGGTTTGGCCAAATTTGGAGTTGTATGGACATGGAGCTGTTTCCTTTGAACCTTATCGTGAACTTTTTAAGGAGCTACTTCCAAAACCTGAAATGAATTATTTGGAGCTATACAATGCTTCTGAAGGTTTTATAGGCATTCAGGACAGACCCAATACAGGAGAAATGTTATTGATGCTTGATTTAGGAATTTTTTATGAATTCATTCCCATGGAGCACTTTGGTGAAGAAAATTCATCAGCACTAACATTAGACCAAGTAGAGTTGGGTAAAAATTATGCTTTGGTAATTTCTACCAATGCAGGGCTTTGGAGGTATTTGATAGGAGATACCATTCAATTTACAACATTGTACCCTTTCCGATTTAGAATTACAGGACGTACCAAGCACTTTATCAATGCTTTTGGTGAAGAGTTGATTGTGGATAATGCAGAAAAAGCCATTTCAGTAGCTTGTTTATATACTGAAGCAAAAATTAGTAATTATACTGCTGGTCCTCTTTACTTTGAAGGAAATCAGAATGGAGGACATGAATGGATTATTGAGTTTGAAAAACAACCAACTGATTTTGATAAGTTTTGTCATATTTTGGATAACAAGCTCAAAGAAATCAATTCTGATTATGAGGCAAAACGTTATCAAGATATTGCTTTACGTTTTCCTAAAATTCATAATGTTCCACAAGGAACATTTTATAATTGGATGAAGAAGAGAGGAAAATTAGGAGCACAACACAAAGTTCCTCGTCTAGCAAATAACCGTACACATTTGGAGGAAATTTTGAAGATAGTTTAGGGGAAACTTCAGAATTTTATTTTGAAATAATAATCTTAAATGTTTCATCCTCAATCCTCTTTTGTGAGTTGACTTTTATCTAATGATTCGATAAATTCATAGACTATCACTTTTACCCTCCAAAGTCTATGAAAAATAAATTATTAATTATCCTACTAATCACTTTATCAAGTTTTTCATTTGCCGACAACCTCAGTTTATTCGTTATTGATAATGATGAGTTAGAAAAAGAGTTTGAGCAATTAGTTGTCTTGGAAAATGCAATAGAATCAATGGACAAAAAAGCAATTGAAAACTATTATTCAAATTATGTTAATGATAACCTAATTATTGGTAATAGCTCATTTTCTATAGAAGAAAATGAAGTAAATATAGATAACTCTCCTGCAAACTTTTGTGCAGGCTTTGTGACAGGTCCTTTTTCATTAATTATAGATCCTTGGTTTTTATTGGATGGGCAGGGTGCTCCTATCTATGAATTTGTAATCTATGATTTAGGGTTTGATAATAAGAATGCTTGTATTTGGGGAGGAGTAATTAGTTCTGGAATTATCGCAACTATCATAAGTTCCTTACCCTATTTGTAATGTAATTCAACTTCAGGTTTTGGATAGATAAAACCTGAAGTTGAAAAGAAATTAAGATGCCATTCTTCTGATTGAATAAGAGAGCACTTCATGCCAAGCTTTCATCAAGTCTTTTGAAATATTTGGATCATGTTTTTTGATACATATATAAAGAGACTTTAGCCAATCATTATACATATCTACAGAGATATCAAGTCCTCTTTTGGAATGTGTTTCTTTTAGTTCACTTACTTTAAATTTAGCAATATGCTTTCCTTCATAAAACATCAATAAATAAGAGATTCCATGTTTCAAAAGACTCTTCTGTTTTTCTAAATCAGTATTTACAAACTTTTCCTTAATCTTTGGATTTGATTTAAGAAATGTGTCATAAAAATCATCAAAAAAAACAGGAGATAAGCAACATCTACCATAACTCATTTTTACATCATTAATTAGTGTATTATCCATAGGTACTGATTTTTGTTATTATTTACCTCAATTTCACCAGTTATGAAGTTTAGTTCTATGATGAAACTCAATTAGCAACATGACTTTTGTCAATTTACAAATCATCAAAAAATAGATTTGAGTTGTATTGGTACATAAATTGTGTGTGATGCGAACTTCCATCATTAACTTAAATCTGTATGAAATATTTACTCTCTTCTTTAGTTTTCTTATCTATTTTGTCTTCATGTAATACTCAAGTTCAAAACCTAACAATTGAAGGAACAGCCAATACATCAAGTATGATTGAAACAACACTTGGTGATACTTCAAATACTCAACTTGAAATTGATTCAGAGGAACTAACTCCAATAGAGCAGTTTTATCAAAAATATAGTATACAGAATATTACCAGCAGTGAGTCTAGAGGTACAGTGTCAAATGGTTCTCTTCATAATGGAGTTTTGATGCCTTATACAGGAAAAAATTATAAATATTTTGATACTTCAAGCTATTTGGCAAAAAGAGCTTTTACAAATATTAAGGTGAGAGATGCTGTTGTTCAGACTTACCAAAAACTAGAACCTAATAATCGACAATATCAGATCATGGAATGTTCTCATGAACATGGAGGCAAGTTGTATCCACATAGAACTCATCAAAATGGGTTAAGTGTGGATTTTATGATGCCTTTAATCAAAAATAATCAACCTTATTATGATCTTGATAATACAGGAAAAAATCATTACTGGTTGGATTTTGATAATGATGGAAAGTATAGTGAAGATCAAACTGTTTCCATTGATTTTGATGCTGTTGTTGAACACCTTTTGACTTTGAATAAGACTGCCAAACAAAATGGTTTAGCTATTGCAAAAGTGATTATTAAGGTCGAGTTAAAAGATGAGTTGTTTGCTGCTAAGTGTGGAAAAGAGTTAAAAAATAGTGGTATTTATATTGTTCAAAAGCTAGGACCATTAATTAATTCTTTACATGATGAACATTATCACATTGATTTTAAAGAAGAAGTGATTTAAAGTTTTAGGTTTCATAACTGTGTAACTGACTGATTTACAGCAAAACAATCTTACTTTTAGTTAGATATTTATAGTACTAATCAAAGTAGATGTTAACTAACTGAAATACAGATACTTATTTGTGTTTTGTCAACAAAACCTTAAATGACTTCGAAATAAAGTAATTAGATTTCTAGTACATCAACATTTTTTAAGTTAATGAATGAAGAACAAGATGGTTATGTGAGGATGACAGATCACCCCAATCTGTATAACATGGCTTTAACAATGATTAAACAAAAGGGCTTTGAAGTTTTTTTGTATCCTTATCCTGAAGATCATGAATCTGATATGTTAGGGAAATTTATTGCAAAGAAAGGGAATAAGTGTTTTGATGCTGAAGACCCCTTAAGGTTACTTGGTATGATCAATATTTGGTAAGAATATGGAGATGGTTGGTATGAGACTCCTCAATTTAAAACAGAAAAGATTCATAAATTAATGGGATGAGGTTTTTCCGGATTCAGTAAAGGATTATGAAGAATTAACAGATGAACAATATTATGAGTTTGTAAGAAAATGTCAGTCCTTTTTTCAATTAGGATTTTTTCCTGCTATTAAAATCAATGATGATATTTCAAGAGAGGAATTGTTTGACATAATTTCTAATTTAGGGACAGACAGTTAATGTCATTTAAAGTATTTATAAGAAGATACAAAAGCTCATTTCAATTATTGGAATGAGCTTTTTTTCTACTTTATATTTTGATATGCTGTTATAATCACTCTGTGAATATCTTCTAGGTTTTCAAACCGATGTCCACCTTCTTCAAATATGGTTACGGGTTTATTGGAATAGTACTTTACAACTTCTTGGTAAGGGATAAGGTCATCATCCTTATTTGTGAAAACCGAAATATCTACCATTTTTAATTCCTCTGGTGATAATTCATACTTTTTTAGAATCTCAAGGTTTTCTTGTGTTTGAATGTATGTTTCTCCAGTGGAATACATTGTATTTTCTCCCAACGCTCTTTGTAATCGTTTGGTAGGAGAGTAGCTTGGATTGAGTAAAATTCCTTTTGTTCCAAAGTGTTTTGCCAAGTATTGACTCAAATACCCACCTAATGAACAACCAATAAATAGAGGCTTAGAATCCTGTTTTTCAACAGCTTTTTCAATTTCTTGAATCATCAATTCTATGGAGTTAAAATCAGAAGAATCATAACTAGGAGAAAAAACTGCTGCATTCGGAAATAATTCTTTTAGTTTCTGCGATTTGCTACCATTTCCACTTGAATTGAAACCATGTATATAAATGATCATTTTTTTTTCTTTTTTGTATCGAAAACAAAAAGAGGTTGTCTGTATGGACAACCTCTCATTTGTATATCATTAATTTTTTATTTTATCATACGATAAGCTTTCAAGTAGAATTCAACTAGTTTTCCCCAATCAAATTCATCAGCCATTGTTTCTACACTATTACGTTGCTTAATACGCTCACGTCTATTTTGTTTCACAAAGTGATACATTTGGTCAGTTAACTGTTCAGCAGATTCTTCAAAACTTTTGTTTTTTCGATTTACTACATAAAGTCCTTTTTCATCAGCATTTGGTAAGTGTTTGAAAACATAATCACCAAAACCAGATAAATCACTTGTTACAGCAGGTACACCTCGTACTACACATTCCAATGGAGTATATCCCCAAGGTTCATAATAACTAGGGAAAATACCTAAGTGACAACCACGT
Organism: Cytophagales bacterium; assembly: GCA_024232295.1. Classification (GTDB taxonomy): domain Bacteria; phylum Bacteroidota; class Bacteroidia; order Cytophagales; family JAAEPT01; genus JAAEPT01. The sequence goes on along the minus strand of JAAEPT010000103.1, from coordinate 12,823 downwards.
ACAAATTGAGTATAGTCAATGTGGAAAAGTGGATTGGTAGAAGCAATAAAATCTGGATGATAAACAATTTTTACTTTATCATGACGATTATTGACCATATTTGAATTTCTTAAGAAACCTAAAATTGGGTCTTTATCATCATCCACTAAGTTATGTGTTACCACTGGTGGCAAAGCATCAGATTTCCAAGATTGGATTGTTCTACGGTATCTAAAACGCCAGTATTCATCTACAAACGAATCTAGAGCAGGTAGTAAATCACTCTCACTATTTGCAGCAGTGAAGAATAATCGTTCTCCTACTTGCTTCTGAATTGCTTGACAAGTCTCTCTTAGTTCTTCCATCAATGCACGAGACTCCATGGCTCCAACATTAATAGAATGATAAGGCTGTTTTGTGATAAAGAACATTACCACCGTAATATCAGAACCCTCTTGCTGCAAGCGATAATTCAATCTTGCTAAGGCTTCTAGTGTTAGGTCATATCCCTTGTTTGTGTATTCAAAACGTCCAGAAGTAAAGAAATAAATCGTTTTATCTAGATCAAAGTTGTAACTAGGGAAGAAGTGTCCCATCACAAACTCATGAATTTTCTCTTTGTATTCTTTGTGCAAACTTTGGAATTCATGCAAAAAGCTAAAACGCTCTACATTCAATCCATTTGGTAAGATAATTTCTGGTTGTCTTCCCAATAAATGAATACATTCTTTGGCTGTAACCTCACTTACTGTTGTGAAAATATCTGCACCATGAGCAGCAGCACGTTCAATGCGTACTTGTGCATCAATATTAAAATAAGTAGCTTCTTTTATCCAATCAAATGTATGAATATGATCATAGAAATTAGGGTCATTCATTGCCAAATAACGCCCTAATAAAGTAGCATGCGTTGTAAATACAACACGTACAGGTACTTGATCTTTTCTCAAAAGAGGAATCGAAACTCCTGCCATCCATTCATGGATATGTACTTTTACTTCATCTCTTAGAAGAGCTAATTCTGCCAAAAATACTTTGGATAAAAATCCAAAGGCAATCACATCATTTAATAAATCATCTCCTCCAGGGCTAGAAATATCATGGTGTTCCCAAAGTTCATATTGTACTGCACCTAATTGATCAAAAGCACTTTTGGGGTTTATCAATACTACTTTGGGTTTTCCTGTTACCAACCAATACCCATAGTGTACTTCATAGCCCATGCTACGCATTTTTTGGACTACCTCAAAGTATTCGTCATCAGCATCTTCGATTGACTCAAACTCATGGTTATTGAAGTAGGGTCCTACAAGTAAGTAATCTCCATCAACGCCTTGCATCATAGCAGGAACTTTAGAACGAATTACCGTGTAGATTCCTCCTACTTGATTACAAACTTCCCAAGCAATTTCGATAAGTGTATTCTTGCTACTCATGTTTAGATTTAGGTATTGTTAAAAAGTTAGATTAAATATACATTTTTTTTAGGAATTAATCGCTAATAAATGCAGTAGAAAAGCATATTCCATAGCCGTTTCTTTATGAATTGCAAACCTACCTGTAGTTCCACTATGACCTGCTTCCATATTTGTATGTAACAATAATGGGTTGTTGTCTGTCTTTTGTGTACGCAGTTTTGCGACCCACTTTGCAGGCTCCCAATATTGTACTTGTGAATCATGAAGTCCAGTTGTTACCAAAAGAGCAGGATAGTCTTGTGCTTTTACTTGATCGTAGGGAGAATAAGAAAGCATATATTCATAGTATTCTTTTTCATTTGGATTTCCCCATTCATCGTATTCACCTGTAGTCAATGGAATACTATCATCAAGCATTGTTGTCACAACATCTACAAAAGGAACAGCAGAGATTATTGCTTTGAATAGTTGAGGAGCAAGGTTTACAATTCCTCCCATTAGCATACCTCCAGCACTTCCGCCCATTGCACACAATTTATCAGAAGAAGTATATCCTTCATTTGTTAGGTGTTTTGCACAATCAATGAAGTCAGTGAAGGTGTTCATCTTTTTGAGTAATTTCCCATCCTCATACCACTTCCTACCCAAATATTCACTTCCTCTAATATGAGCAATCGCATAAATAAATCCTCTATCCAATAAGCTTAAACGAACAGAGCTAAAAGAAGGATTAATTGTGATTCCATAAGAGCCATAAGCATAGAGTAGGGTAGGGTTGTTTCCTTTTAGATTAATTCCTTTTTTGTAAACAATTGACATTGGAACTTGAGTACCATCTTTTGCAGTCGCCCAAATTCTTTTGGTTTCATAGTTAGCTGAATCAAACTCACCTTGTACTTCATGTTGTTTCAAGAGTGTTTTTTCTCTTGTTTCCATATCATAATCCAAGACAGAATGAGGTGTTGTCATTGAAGTATAGATGTAGCGTAATTTTTTGGTATTTGGCTCATAATTCACTCCTAAATAGGTACTATATGTTTCTTCTTCAAAGGAAATATTGTGTGTTGTGTGTGTATTGGTATCAATGATACGAATTTGGACCAATCCATTATTTCTTTCTTCTAAAACCAAATAGTTTTCAAAGAGCTCATAGCTTTCTAATAATGTATCTTCGCGATGTGGAATTAACTCTGTCCATTGTGAAGGTTGTTCAAATGGAGCAGTAACTAATTTAAAGTTTTGGGCTTCTTTATTGGTATAGAGGTACCACTGATTATTATAAAAGTCAACACTATATTCATGACCTCTTTCTCTCAGTAAGATTACTTTAGGTTCATCATCTGGTTGAAGAGCATTGATATAATGGCATTCATTGGTAAGTGTGCTATAGCTTGTAATGACTAAAAATTGTTTGTCTCTACTTTTGCTAATTGCAACACCAAATGTATCATCTTCTTCGTGGAAAACTTCTTTATGTTCTTTAATACCCAATTTATAAGAGAAGATTTTATGATCCCTTAGTGTTTCTTGTTCTTGGACTGTGTAGAAAATGGTTTGATTATCATTTGCCCATACAATGTCTCCATTTGTTTGAGTAATTGTTTCTTCATACACTTCTCCTGTACTAAGGTCTTTGATATATACTGTATACAATCTTCGTCCAACATAATCCACACTATATGCTAATAATTGATCATTTGGACTTACAGAAATAGAAGATACTTGACAATAAGACTGATCTTTTGCCAATTCATTTACATCCAATAAAATTTCTTCCTTGTTTTCTAAGCTTTCTTTTTTTCGACAAAAAATAGGGTATTCTTTTCCTTTTTCATAACGAGAATAGAAGTAATATCCATCGCAGAAATAGGGCACAGATTCATCATTTTGTTTAATTCTGCCTACTATTTCTTCATATAACTTATCTTGTAATTGTTGAGTAGGAGCTAAAAAATTTTGGGTATACTCATTCTCTTTGTTCAGATAATCAATAACTTCTTGATCTTCTCTTTGATTCAACCAATAATAGTTATCGATTCTTTCATGTCCATGTTTGTTGAGAATATGTGGTTTTTGTGGAGCAATAGGTGCTTTCATTTCAATACAAAGTTTAGAATTTGTATTAAAAATAAGGTAAAATATTAAGTATTTACTCCTTGCTTACATAATTTTCTAACCATTCCAAAGCTTCTTTTTTATCCAAGAAAACTTTCATTGGAATTTCTGGTAGGTTCCAACCTATACTAATATTTCCAATTAACCTACTAATGGTACCTTCCACCAAAATAGCAGCAGCAATGTATTGTCCAGTACAAGCATCATTACGAGCAAGCAAACGAGCTTCTCTTGTAATGCTTTTGATTTTTCGAATATCAATCAAAATTGGATATTTTAATCCATTGAGAACTTCTGTTCGTTTTTGATTATTGATTTCTACATCTTCCAATACAATTTCAGAGTCGGGTAAAACCTCCGAAACAAAAATCTTATCTTCGATGAAGTAATATTTTGCTGTTTTTGTATAAACACCCATATCTAAATAAAAAAGTCTTTCTTTCGGTATTACCATACGTAAGAAAGACCTTTTGAGTCCAAATATTTTTACAATCTTTTTTATTTTTGGAGAAGTTCCTGTTTCAAAAACTTCGCAGTATAACTTGTTGGGTGTTTGGCTACCTCCTCTGGTGTTCCTTCTGTAAGAATAATTCCTCCATTTTTTCCTCCCTCAAGCCCTATATCAATTACATGATCAGATACTTTGACCACATCAAGATTGTGCTCGATAATGATGATTGTATTCCCTTTATCCACTAATTTATGAACAACATTTAACAATTGTTGAATGTCTTGAAAATGAAGTCCTGTTGTGGGTTCGTCTAAGATGTAAAGTGTTTTTCCTGTATCTTTTTTGGCAAGTTCTGTAGCTAGTTTTACACGTTGGGCTTCCCCTCCCGAAAGAGTTGTAGCATGTTGACCTAGTGTGATATAGCCTAATCCTACATCTTGAAGAGCTTGAATTTTGCGAATAATGCGTGGTTGGTTTTCAAAGAATTTCACAGCATCATTTACTGTCATATCCAATACATCAGAAATAGACTTTCCTCTCCATCTAATTTCTAAGGTTTCACGATTATAACGTTTTCCTTTACAGGTTTCACATTCCACATAAACATCTGGTAAGAAATCCATTTCAATTAGTTTCAAACCTCCACCTTCACAAGTTTCGCATCGTCCTCCTTTTACATTGAAAGAAAAACGTCCAGATTTATATCCTCTAATTTTTGCTTCGGGTACTTGTGTGAATAAATTACGAATTTCTGTGAAAACACCTGTATAAGTAGCAGGATTAGAACGTGGTGTTCTACCAATTGGTGATTGGTCAACCTCAATTACTTTATCAATATGCTCCAATCCTTCAATTTTATCATAAGCCAAAGGATCTTTTTTGGAGCGATAAAAGTGTTGTGAAAGAATTGGGTGTAGTGTATTATGAATCAAAGTAGATTTTCCACTTCCCGAAACTCCCGTAATTGAAATTAACTTACCCAAAGGTAGCGTAAGTGTTACATTTTTGAGGTTATTCCCATGAGCATTGTGTAAGATCAGAAAGTTTCCATTTCCTTCTCTACGTTCTGTGGGAACTTTTATTTGTACATTTTCAGATAAATATTGAGCAGTCGTACTATTATTTTCTTTGATAATAGATTGTGGATTACCAGAGCTAACTACTTGTCCACCAAAACGACCTGCTTTTGGTCCTATGTCCAGTACATAGTCAGAAGCCAACATCATATCTTTATCATGTTCTACAACCAATACTGTATTTCCCAAATCTCTTAAATCTTGTAGAGCATTAATAAGTTTTACATTATCTCTTTGATGCAGTCCAATACTTGGCTCATCCAAAATATAAGTTACCCCCACCAGTTGAGTTCCTATTTGAGTAGCTAGACGAATGCGTTGAGCTTCTCCACCTGAAAGTGTTCTAAGTGATCGGTCTAATGATAAATAGGTTAAGCCAACATCAACCAAGAACTTAATTCTTTTATTGATTTCTTTCAGAATTTCTTCAGCAATTACCTGTTGTTTTTCTTCCAAATGTTGATCTAACTCCCCAAACCAAATACTTAATTGCTCAATATCCATTTGTGATATTTCAGCAATGTTTTTATCATGAATTTTGAAGAATAAAGCCTGTTCTTTTAGACGAGCACCATTACAGGAAGGACATGTTTTGGAATGTAAATAGTCTTTGTAGCTCTTTTGTGCACTTCCTGTTCCTTTTTTGAAATGACGAGTCATGAAAGGAATTACTCCTTCAAAATCATCAAAGTAGGGAACAAATGTACCTCCACTTGATTTTACAAGATGTTCATATTCACCTCCATGAAGTACAGTTTCTAGTGCTTTATGTTTTAGGTCTTTGATAGGAGTTGTGATTTTCTCATCAAATTGAGCTAATACACTTTCTATCTCTTTGAATATTTGTATATTTCGTTGTTTTCCAATAGCAGCAATACCACCATCAGCAATGCTTAGTTCATCATTTGGAATGATAGAATTTTGTGTAAATTCCTCAATTTTCCCCAGACCATTACATTGTTCACAAGCTCCATAAGGAGAATTGAACGAAAATAAATTCGGAGCAGGTTCATCATAAGAGATTCCTGTTGTTGGACACATCAAATGCTTTGAATAGAACTTAAGCTCATTGTCTTGATTTACAATTGCTAGTACACCATTTCCTTGTTTTAGTGCTTGTTTGATCGATTGACGAATGCGATCTTCATCTTTTTCTTGCACTTTTATGCGATCAATTACAATTTCAATATCATGTGTTTTGTATCGGTCGAGTTGTAGGGAAGGAGTAATGTCAATAATTTCACCATCAACACGTACTTTCAAGTATCCAGATTTTCTAATTTGAGCAAATAGCTCACGATAATGTCCTTTTCTTGCCCTCACCACAGGAGCAAGGATATTTATCTTTTGATTACTGTAGTGTTCTAGGATTAGTGAGATGATTTGATCTTCACTTTGTTTAATCATTCGCTCACCTGTCTTGTATGAATAGGCAATACCTGCACGAGCAAATAACAAACGTAAAAAGTCATAAATTTCTGTAGTAGTACCTACTGTAGAACGAGGATTACGAGAAGTTGTCTTTTGTTCAATAGAGATAACAGGACTCAATCCTTCGATCTTATCCACATCAGGGCGTTTCATATTCCCAATGAATGAACGAGCATAAGCCGAAAAACTCTCCATATATCTTCTCTGTCCCTCTGCATAAATTGTATCAAAAGCCAAAGAAGACTTTCCACTGCCCGAAACCCCTGTAATTACAACAAGCTTTTGGCGAGGTATTTTTACATCAAAGTTTTTGAGATTATGTTCTCTTGCTCCATAAACTTCTATGTACTCTTGTTCTATAGTGTTTTTTTTCTCCACAGTTAGATGGCTTTTTAGGTTCAGTGAATTTAACAAAAATACAATTTTTATTCACTAAACTTTCTAACTTGTAAAAGGATTTTTTGAGAATAAGAAATGGCAGAAATTAAGACATATCGAGAAGTAAATAGAGGAGAGGAAGGAAGTTTTCGCATTAGTAGAATGGAGGATATTTATGAAAAGATAAAACAAAGTGGTGGAGAGAAGCCTCATCGTCATAATTATTATACAGTCATTCTTACAGAGAAAGCAAAAGGCAAACATATTATCGATTTTCATGAATATGAACTGGAGAGTTCACAGGTGTTTTTTGTAAGTCCGGGACAGGTTCATCATGTAGTCGAAGAACAGAAATCTATGGGTTTTTCTTTTGTGTTTTCATCTCAATTTTTGCTTGAAAATAATATTGATCGTTCTTTTATTGCCAACCTTAATTTGTTTCATGACTATGGAAAAACTCCTCCTTTAGTACTTACAAAAGAACAATTGACTCAACTAAATAAATTATGTGAGGAAATGGTGATATATTCTAATTCTTCTATTCGTTTCAAAGAACAAGCACTTGGATCATTACTCAAGCTTTTTCTGATTCAATGCACTGATTTTTTACCCATTTCAGATAATCTTCAAGAAACAGAATCCGGAAATACAATTCTTAAGAATTTTAAAAAGTTAGTAGATGAACACTACAAGGAGTGGCACAGTACAAGCCAATATGCAGAAGAGTTGAATATTACTCCAGACTATTTGAATCGTACCGTAAAATCATTAATTGGTAAAACCGCCAAAGAATATATTCAATCAAGAATTACAACAGCTGCCAAAAGAATGTTGTATTTTACAGATGCTAGTGCAAAAGAGATTGCTTATGAGTTGGGGTTTTCGGAACCAGCCAATTTTAGCAACTTTTTTAAAAAATGTACAAAAATGTCTCCTTCACAATTTAAGAAGAGTCATTAGCAACGAGGACAAACTCCTTCTACAGTCAAACGTACTCCTTCTTTTTGATACCCCTCAGGTAAGTTTATGTTTGGTATTTTAACTTCTTCAATACAGTAAGTACTTTTACAACTTTTGCAAATGAAATGAATGTGGTTGTGTGTGTGTGCTTCTTCCGAACAACAACCTACTTGACAGAGTGCATAACGCATTACATTGTTGATATCTGGTACCTTATGAATAATGCCTTTTTTTTCAAAAGCTTCCAATGCTCTATAGATAGTAACTTTATTCTTCGTTTCTTTTATCTGTTCTTTAATCTCTTCTTGTGTAAGTGAAGAATTGCTAAAAAATAAATCAAGAAGCTCTACACGAAAAGCCGTTTTTTTGATTCCGTGTTGATTAAGGTATACTGCTATGTCATTTTGATTTTTCATTAATTCAAAGATAAGCATTTTTGTTTTTTAACACAACTAAGTTGCGTTTGTAATTATTCTTTGTAGTTTTGCAAACAGGTTGCGTTTGATAGAAAGAAGAGAATGAAAAAATCATTAATATTATTCCTTTTGGGTGTGTTGAGTAGTGTGTTTGTCTATGGACAAGAATGCTGTCAACATCAATTAAAAGGAAGGGTATTAGACATAGAAACAAATGAACCTGTTCCTTATGTCCATATCAAAATTGATGGAGTGAAGGGGCATTTTTATACTGATACAAGTGGCTATTTTGTAATCAAAGATTTGTGTACTGCTAATAACACAGTTCGTTGCTCTTGTGTTGGTTATCGAGATACTTTATGTAATGCCGATAGGGGTTATATAGAGTTCAAAATTCAACAAGATATTTATATTATTGAAAATGGAGCAGAGCTAAGGGTAAAAGCTGCTAAGAAAAAGAGTACTGTCTCCATTGCTCAAGAAGAAATTGTTTTAGAATCAGAAGAAAATATCTCTACACTGGCAGAAGCTATTGAAAAAGTCGATGGAGTAACTTTCACAAGTGTTGGAAATAATGTTCAACTCCCTGTAATTCATGGATTATATGGAAATCGAGTTTTGGTTTTAAATAATGGGTTAAAACATGGCTTTCAGAACTGGGGAAGTGAACACGCTCCAGAGATTGATATTTCAGATATGCATAGTATCACAGTCATCAAAGGAGCTGGAGGTGTACGTTTTGGACCAGAAGCATTAGGAGGTGCAATTGTTATTGACCCTAATCCATTGTACTTCAAGAAAAAAATTCATGGAAATATTGGTGCTGGATATCAATCAAATGGGCAAGGTTATTTGGGAAAAGCTTCATTTGGTCAAGGTCTGAAGAATTTTGCTTATCACATAGGGGGAAGTTATCAAAAGGTAGGAGATTTATCTAGCCCTGATTATTCACTGACAAATACAGGCAAAGAAGAATACTCATTAAATACAGGAGTACGATATAAGATTAAATCATTTGATACAAAGCTTTACTATAGTTTAGTAAACCAAGATTTAGGTTTATTACGTTCATCAGTCGCAGAAAGTGCCAATCTATTTATTAATTCATTGAATGCTGATGAACCAATTATCATCAAGCCTTTTTCTTATGAGATTAATGAACCCAAACAATTAACACAGCATCATTTAGCTAAATTTGAACTTCGTTGGTGGCAATCAGAAAAATCTGATTTTGTCCTAAAAGTAGGAAAGCAGTTTAATTTCAGACAAGAGTATGATGTAAGACGTAATGCTAATAAACCCATCATTGATTTGGATTTAACTACTGATGATTATCAATTGGAGTGGAATCATAAGTTTGATGTACATTTGTCTGGTACTGTAGGTGGACAAATTTTTGAACAAACGAATATTAATAATCCAGGTACAGGAGTTACTGCTTTCATCCCTAATTATAAGAGTACTCGGTATAGTTTATTTGCAATAGAAAACTGGAAAGAAGGTCGAAATACTTTTGAGTTTGGGGCTAGGGGAGATTATGAATCTAGTTATGTAAGTGGGAGAGAGCCAAATCAAGATATTTTTAGAGATGATTTTGCTTTTCAAAACTTTACTTCCTCTTTAGGTTGGGTTCGTTATGTGTCTGATTCAATTATTTTTAGAACAAATATAGGTACTGCTTGGAGAATGCCCAATATGGCAGAGTTATATAGTTTTGGTCAACATGGTTTTAAAAATACTTATGGATTGCTTCGTTATTATGAAGATAATGGTCGATTAAGAACAGATAGAATTGCTACTGCCGAAGGAAATATCTCTCCAGAAAAGTGTTATAAGTGGGTGAATGAATTGGATATTCAGCAAAAGAAAAATCGGTTTAAGTTTACACTCTATACACATTATATTCAAAATTATATTTTTGAGAAACCAATTGCAGTACTGGAGACTTTTCGTGGTCCAATGCCTTTCTTTGCAATCAATCAAGCAGATGCCTTATTTGCTGGCATGGATGCTACTTGGAAGCATTCTTGGGTAGAAAAAATGAAAGGTACTTTTGGTTTAAGTTATTTGTGGTCACGTAATATTGCTTGTCAAGAAGCTCTTATCAACCAACCACCCATTCAATTGAATTATTCACTAGATTGGGAATTACCTCAATTTGGTAAATTAAAATCTTCATTAGAAATAAATCCTTCTTATACTTTTAGACAATTTAATGCTCCTCGTGTGGTAACTGTAGAGCAGTTGATAGAACAGAGTGTAGAAGTAGATACTAATTCAGAGATTTTTGATTTTATGGAAGCACCTAGTGGATATTTTCTATTAAATGTCACATGGAAATATGCAATCAATGAAAAAATTATTGGAAGTATCGCATTGAAAAATGCTTTAAATACAAAGTATCGTAATTACTTAAATGAAATGCGATATTTTGCAGATGAACAGGGAATAAATATTTTACTATCAATTAATTATAAATTTTAAATTATGAAAATGAAGAATCAATTTTCGAAATTTCTTTTTGCATCAGTATGTGCTGTTGTTTTTACTGCTTGTGGTAATGATGATGAGGAAGTAGTTCCTGATGTTGTAGAAGAGAAAGTTGTTGAGTCATTTACTGATGTAACGCTTACATTCATAAGTGCTACAGACACTGTAGTGGCAAAAGCTCAGGATCCAGATGGAGAAGGCGCACAAGAGTTGAAAGTTTTGGATGAAATTCATTTGAAAGCAAACACAGAATACACTATGAACATCACTATCTTGAATGATCCAGATGGTGAGCACGAAGAAGATGAAGATCACGATGATCATGAAGGACATGATCATAAATTAGCTGAAGAAGACCATGATCACGAACATGGAGAAAATGTAACAGAAGAGATTGAAGAAGAGGCTGATGAGCATCAAGTGTTCTTTGCATTTACAGAAAATGCTTTCTCTAATCCTACAGGAACAGGAAACATTACAGGTACTTCTACAATTAACTATAATGATAAAGATAAAAATGGTAATCCTCTAGGTTTATCTACTACATGGACTACAGCTGGAGAATTGGAAGAAGGTACATTCCAAGTAAGATTACAACACCAACCAGATGTTAAATCAGCTACTTCTGGAGCAAATGATGGAGATACTGATTTTGACTTAACATTTGAGTTAGAAATTGAAGAAGAGGAAGAAGTTGTAAAAGATGTTGTAAAGGGAGATGTTACATTAGTTTCAACTAAGAAATAATAATCTGAACTTTTCAAAAAATAAAAAACCTTCAGCTCTCTATGAGTTGAAGGTTTTTTATTTTTATGTGTTAATTATGTAATAGTTATTTTTTGTAGATATAAATCTTACCATCATCATCTACGATAACAGCTGTTTGTTGGTCCTCGCTTAGTCGAATGTTATTTCCTCGTAGATCATCAATGTTATTATTGATGACGATTTTTCCTACTTCTGTATCATCTGAATTGACGAAAGTGTATTTCCAATTCCAAACTTCGCTTTCTGCATCCCATGTACCTTCACCTACAATATATCCTTCTAACCAAGAATCTAACTTAATAAGTGCACTATTTTTATTTTGTTGGATATTTTGTAAGATTGTACCAAAACTTTCAGTATTACTCACGTCAATTTTAACAACAGTTTTGTCTGTTTCCTGATAGCTATAAAGATTTCCTTTACTATCTGAGACTATTTCAATAATACTACTTGAAGTAATTGGTATTGAATTACTTTTCAAAGTATCTCCACCATTTTTGTAATCAATTAAGAATAGCTTGTTATTAGAGTTGTCGACATTTACCAAAATAGAATCACTAATAATGGCACTTGCGTTTCTAACATTTTCAAAATAAGCAGTTTGTTTGTCTGTAAAAAGAGGAGTAGAAATGTTATATTTTATTACCTTTTCACTATTCTCATCAAAAAATAAGAACTCTTCATTGTTGAATTTTTTGAAGTTGATATTTCCATTAATATAATATCCTAATGTAGTGATTTCTCCAGTAGATAAATCAATTCTTTTTAAAGAATCTTGGAAAGATGTTACACCATATAACTGATCATCAACAACTTGATAATAAGAACCTGATTGAATAGGTGATGAAAGTGTTAAGACAGTATCTAGTTTAAAGTCAGAAAAGATTCCAGTACTTTCTTCAGGTGGTGTTACTTCTACTTCGACCTCTTCATCTTTACTACAACTAGTTAGGGCCACTATCAAACCAACTGCAAAACTCAAGAATGTATACTTATTCATTTGGGTTAATAATTATGTTTAACAAACTTCAAATCTACATTTTTTTATCTCATATATATTATATAAACTAATAATTTTAAACATAAATATGCTCTATAAACAAAAAAAGCCCAATCAAATAAATGATTGAGCTTTATTGTACTCGGGGCGGGACTTGAACCCGCACGACCAAAAAGGTCATTGGATTTTAAGTCCAACGTGTCTACCAATTCCACCACCCGAGCATCGTCAACAGTATTAAACTATTGAGGAAACGAATAAGGAGAGCGAGAGACGGGGTTCGAACCCGCGACCCCGACCTTGGCAAGGTCGTGCTCTACCAGCTGAGCTACTCTCGCATT
>JAAEPT010000102.1 GCA_024232295.1 Cytophagales bacterium | reverse complement strand
CTCCTTCGATAGCTCCTTTACCATCAATAGGATTTCCTAATGTATCAACAACACGACCAACAATATTTTCTCCTACATTAATAGAAGCAATTTGATTAGTTCTTTTTACTGTTGAACCTTCTTTTACACTTGTTGAAGCACCTAAAAGTACAACCCCTACATTGTCTTCTTCTAAGTTAAGAGCTAAACCTTGTAACCCTCCTTCAAATTCTAATAACTCACCTGCTTGTACGCCTGTAAGTCCATATACACGAGCAACACCATCACCAATTTGTAAGACAGTACCAACTTCTTCAAGTTCTGATGCTGACTTAAAATTAGACAACTGCTCTTTTAATATTGCAGATACTTCATCTGGTCTTACCATTATCTATATACTTTAATATTATGAAACCTGACTAAATTTATTTCTAATTTGATTAAGATGACTCTTGATTGAGTTATCAATCTGCTTATCATCTATACGAAGAACAAAGCCTCCAATAAGGCTTTCATCTATGTGTTCGTTTAGAACAACTTCCTTCGCCAAAGCATTTTTAATTGATGCAGTTAAGTTTTGTTTAACTGAATCAGTCAAAGGAGTAGCAGAATAAACCGCCACATTTTTGATGCCTTTTACTTCATTATAAAGGGCTAAAAATTGCTTAGCTATAGTGTAGATGGCATCTTCACGCTTTTTATCAGAAGTTAACTGAAAGAAAGATAATGTTAGATCACTTACTTTACCTTTGAACAAAGAGTTTAAAATTCTTGCCTTTGTTTTGTTCTCAATGATTGGGCTATTCAAAGCATCGGCAAGTTCACTACTTGCGTCAATAGCTTCAATAAATGATACCAAATCACTTTTAACTTCTTCTAAACTATTTTTCTCTTGTGCTAAATCAAGTAAAGATTTAGCATATCTTAATGCTACTCGAGAAGATACTGCCATTTGATTACAAGTTTGTTAAATCAACATCCTTTACATACTCAGCCAATAAAGCATCTTGAGAAGGCTTTTGGCTTAGTTCTTTTCTTAAAAGCTTTTCTGCGATATCAACAGATAAAGAAACAGCCTCTTTTCTCATATCAGCAATAGCAGATTTCTTTTCTGCTTCGATAGCTGCATGAGCTTTTTCTAATAATTGAGCAGATTTCTCATTTGCTTTTGCTTCCGCTTCAGCAATGATTCCTTTTGCAGATTTGTTAGCTTGCTCAATGATACTAGCTCTCTCGTTCTTAGCTTCCTGTAATAACTTCTCGTTATTAGCAGTTAACTGTTGCATTTCTTCACGAGCAATTTCAGCAGCTCTTAAGCTTTCTTCGATAGAAGACTCTCTGTCTTTGATTGCTTTTGTGATAGGTCCCCAAGCAAATTTACCAAGAAGAACCCATAATACGATAAATACTAACGAAGTCCAAAAGACTAGTCCAACCGCAGGAGTAATTAAATCCATAGTGTTGATTATTATTTAATAGTTGATAAGAATATACAGAATATTTTAACCTATTTTAACTTAAAAGTGAGCTGTTAGCCAACCGCTATCCAGCTCACTTTTTGTTACTTGTTTACTAAGTTGTAATTACTTAGCGTTTGCAGTCAATAAAGCAACTACTACTCCGAATAAAGCAACACCCTCAATTAAGGCTGCAGCAATAATCATAGCAGTTTGTACTTTAGATGCAGCTTCTGGTTGTCTTGCAATTGCTTCCATAGCAGAAGATCCAATTTTTCCAATTCCAAAAGCAGCTCCAATTACTGCAAGTCCAGCTCCGATACTAGCTAACATAACTTTAAATATATTATAGGTTAAACAAATAAATGCAAATTAATTAATGATGATCATGCTCTTCTACTGCTTGACCAATAAACAATGCTGATAACATTGTAAATACGTAAGCTTGTAAGAAAGCTACCAACAATTCTAATATGTTCATAAATAATGCTAATGGAGCAGATAAACCAGCCCAAGCAGCATCTTTAAAAATGAAGATAATAGAGAATAAAGACAAGATAATAATGTGACCTGCAGAGATGTTTGCAAACAAACGAATCATCAATGCAAAAGGCTTTGTTAAAACCCCTACTAGCTCAATTACAGCCAAAATAGGCTTTAAAGGAAGAGGTACTCCTGGCATCCATAAAATGTGACCCCAATAGTCTTTTGTACCACTCAAGTTTGTTACCAATAAAGTAAGTACAGCCAAAGTCATTGTAAAGGCAATGTTACCTGTAAGGTTAGCGCTACCTGGGAAGAAAGGAACTAATCCTAATAAGTTATTCAACCAAACAAAGAAAAAGATTGTCAATAAGTATGGTAAAAAACGCTCATACTTCTTAGGATCAATATTTGGTCTTACAATTTCGTCTCTAACAAATACAATTAAGGGCTCAACAAAAGAAGCTAATCCTTTAGGCACTTGATTTCCCTTTTTATAATGAGAGGCAACACTCATAAATATTACTAACAAAATAATTGCTGATAACATTAAAGAGAAAGTATTTTTCGTGATAGAAAAATCTAGGGGACTTACACCATTTATGATGTGATGTTCTGCATCAAATTCAGCATGAGAAACTCCTGCATTCAATTGATAAATTTTTTCGTGAACTTTTACAAAGTTTGCTCCGTTCTTAGAAACAACTACATGACCATCATCATTATGATGAAATTCACTTGATAAGAAAGTAACTAAACCATTATCTGTGAATAAAATAATGGGTAAAGGTAGAGAAAGATCTCCAGCTATGTGAAAATCATGAGCATCCTTAATGTGATGCATAATCATTTCAGTAGCATTGAATTCTTTTTCTTCTTTTGCATGATTGTTGTCATTGTGAGTTGGGTCTGAAGCTTGTGCTACATTTATCCCAAAAACAAACATTATCAATAGCATTACGCTAGATAACGTCTTAGAAACATGTGACTTACCTAATTTCATTTTGATTTGTGAAATCTCCTTTTTGTGAATTTTCGTGCAAGTTAGGTATTAAAGTATAAATATCAAATAAAGTGTAACAGAAATAAAGGGCTAGAAAGTTAAAAAAAAATAAAATCTTATTTTCAACTCCTAACTGTATCAAAATAGTTACAGAAGCTAGGCTAAGTAAGAAATGAAGACCTATAGAAGCAAATGAAAAAAGAAGCCTTTCATCTGGTTTTCGGAGAAGTCCTATAAAGTTGATTGTTCTGCTAATTATAGTGATGGTTACCAATAAGATAAGCATTTTCCATACACTATTGTCTGTCCAGTGAAGGCTTGGGATACCTTCCAAGACCATGATGATTCCAGCTAGTACTCCAGTAAGAGAGGTGAGTTGAATAAAGAAACGAATCATTTATTTTGAAGAAACTCTTTGATACCTAAATAAATTCCGATAATCACCCCCAACAAAGAAAAAATTGCAGTGAATAGGGGTGATTTTTGATATTGTTCATCCAAATAGACCCCCAGCCAAGTAGCCAAGCCAATAGCTGCCATCATTTGAAATGTTAAAGAAGAGTATTTTATGAAAGCATTTGTTTGCTTACTTTTTCCCACTCTTTTCTGGTTTTGCATTTTCCATTGTTACAGTACCATTGATTGTTGCTCCTTGTTCTGTAATTAATTTAGGAGTTGTAATGTTTCCTGTGATAATTGTGGAAGGGTGTAAAACTAGTAACTCTGTAACTGTAACGTCTCCTGTTACTTCTCCAGAGATTTCTAAGTTTTTTGAATTGATGTTTCCTACAATGTTTGCAGAAGGTCCCAAAACTAATTTTGCAGCAACAGAAATATCTCCTTTTACATCACAATCAAGACGCATATTTCCGCTAGTCTTGATATTTCCTTCTACAAGTGTACCTTTCTCTAAGTGATTACTTTTTGAAGCAGCTGAATCTGCTTCTTTCTTACTTTTCAGCATTCTTATTATTATTTGAATGAAATAAAATGTTCTGGGTTTACAGGATTACCTTTGTACCAAAGCTCAAAATGTAAGTGTGGACCTGTTGATAGTTCTCCAGAATCTCCAATGATTGCAATTACATCACCAGCCGTAACAAAGTTACCAACCTTTTTCAATAAAACAGAATTGTGCTTATATATTGAAATAATATTATTTTCATGTTGAATTGCGATAATATAACCCATGTCATGAGTCCAATCTGCCATTACTACTGTTCCTTCTGAAATACTTTGTATGGGTGAATTTTCTTTTGCAATTACATCAATTCCATAATGTCCTTCTTGAGCATTGAATGACTGTGAAATATCAAATGCATTTACTGGAGGAAATAACAACATGTTAGAGAGAGCACTTTCATCCTGTTTCAAATGTACAGAATTATGATGTTCATATTCTTCCTCAACTTCTCTTCTTATTTGAGAATCTATTGGAGCAATGTTCTCCAATTTTTGTGGGTCTACTTCTGTTTTTGTAGTGGTTTGAGAAGAGTCTTCTTCAATTGTTTCTCCTCCATTTAGTACAATTTGTATAGCTTGTATATAGTTGTCTTTGCGTTGAGCTTCTATTTCTAGGCTATCTACCTTATAAAAAAGTTTGGTTACTTCTGTACGTAAGTTGTTTTCTGCATAGGCAGGGTCAAACCATTGGGCAAGGATCGTTTTTGCAAACACTAGCGAAATAGCAAATATTGTTGTGGCAATGATTCCTCCGAATAGAATCATGTAACCATAAGTTACTTTGTAATTTTTCTTTTCTGAGAAGTCACTTTCTTCTCGCAAGATTAACTCATAAGGGGTAGTAAGCCATTGATATAGACTATTCTTTTCTTTTTTGCTCACGCTAACTTTTTTGCATTTAATTAAAGAAAAACAGTCCAATATACCATTTATATGATAATTCTGTTGAAGAAAGTAAAATATTTTTTCGATTTTTAGGTTTGGTAACAAAAAATACGTTTGTGAAGACTAATTATACTTTTGGGTTTTTGATGCTTTTGTTAATGGGAGGGCTATGTGCATGTTCTCAAGAAAGTAACTCTTGGACAAGCAAGGCTTATCATAATACGACAGCTTATTATAATGCGTATTTTTTGGCAGATGAGCGTATGAGCTTAGTGAAAGAAAAACTAAGAGAAAATCATCAAGATGATTACAATAGAATACTGCCAATCTTTGAGACATTAGATACTACTTTTAACAATTCACTTACCAAGGATTTGGACTATGTAGGAGAGAAAGCTTCTTTTCCTATTCAGTTTCATAAAAATAGTCATTGGGTTGATGATAGTTATTTATTACTAGGGATGGTACGTCTTTATCAGAACAAACCTGATTTGGCAATCCAAACATTTCGTTATGTAAATTATAAAAGTGAGGATGAACCTACTAGGCATCAAGCATTGTATTGGTTGATGCGTGTTTATTTGAGTGAAAACCAAATACAACAAGCTTCTGAGGTTTATCGCTATTTGGAGTCAAAAGAAGTAGCCGAACAAAACGAAAAAGACTTTCATATGGCTTTTGCTCATTATCATTATGAGTTGGGAGAATATAGTAAAATGCTTGAACATGTAGAAAGTGCTTTGCCAAAAATTAAGGGGAATAAAGACCTAAGGGCAAGAATGCGATTCATTGCAGGTCAATTACATCAATCTTTTAATAATGATAGTACTGCCTATGCTTATTATAAACAGGCTTTGAAAGGTACACCTCCTTATGAATTAACTTTTTTTACGAAGTTGAATATGGCTCAGGTTTCTTCGGTAGATAACAAAGAAGAATTGAAGAAAATTGAAAAATATTTTACAAAATTATTAGAAGATCTTAAAAATCAAGAGTACCGAGATCGAATCTATTATGAAATGGCTCGATTTGAGTTGAAACAAAACCATGTAGATTCTGCTTTTTCACTTATTAATAAATCATTGAGAACAGAAGGAGGAAATCCACATCAAAAAGGATATACTTATTGGCTAGCTGGAAAGACACGTTTTAAGAGAAGAGAATATGTAAAGGCAAAAGCATATTATGATAGTACTTTTACAAATATTACAGAAGAATTTCCAGAGTATGAAGAAATCAAAGAACGTAAAGAAATTTTATCTGACTTTTTAGAGCAATATATGATTGTGAAAACAGAGGATAGTCTGCAAAGAATGGCTAAGATGGATCCTGCTGAATTAGATGCTTATTTGGAAGAGGCTGTTAAGAAAGAAGAAGAACGCTTAAAGAAAGAGTTTGAAAAACAAAAAGAACTTGAGAAGAAAAATAAACTCAAAGAGAATAGTCAACAAATTGCTAGCAATAATCAAAATACAAACTTTATCTTTTATAATCCTGTAGCAATGGCAAATGCCAAAACGAAATTTATTAATCGTTGGGGAGATAGACGTTTGGAAGATAATTGGAGAAGATCAAACAAAGAAACAAGCTTTGAAGAGGAAGAAGTACAAGATTCTGTAGAGGTAGTTGAAGTAGAAGAGGAAGAAGAAGTTGTTATTAAGGTAGATAAACAAAAATATTATGATAATATTCCTTCTACTGAAGAAGCCATGGCAAAGTCTAATGAGAAAAAAATGCATGCTTTGTATGAGTTGGGTAAAATCTATGATTTGCGACTGGAAGAGGATGAAGATGCAATTGTTACTTTTCAGCGTTTGCAGACAGAATTTGCGGGAAGTGAATATGAAGCAGAGGTTGCTTATTTCTTATATTTACTTTGTCAAAAATCACCATCTTGTACCATTGATGAACCAAAGGAGCTTTTGTTGTCTAAGTATGAGAATTCGATCTATGCGAAGAAAGTATTGAATCCTAACTATGCTGTAGATAATGAATCAGAAAATAGAAAAAGTCATGAAGCTTATGCACAAGCTTTCCAAGCATATGCCAAAGGAGATTACTTGGGTGTAAGGCAACAAACTCAACAAATTTTGAATAAATACCCAAAAACAGATATCAAGGATAAGCTTGTCTTTTTGGATATCTTGACATATGCTAAGATGGATCAATTAATTTTGTACAAACAAAAGCTGATTCAGTTTCAAGATGATTTTAAAACAAGTAATTTAGTGGCAGAAGCTCAAGGTTTGCTAACAATGTTGAAAAATCAAAAAGGAAATGATTTAGTAGAGGTTGCCAAAACATATCAAACACCAAAGGATTCTTTAGTACATTATTTTACAGCCATTTTACCTACTCAAGAATTGGCTAGAGATTATATGCTAAGTTTCTTTGATGAACTACAATCAAATCACTTTCCAAAGGAAAAATTTGAAACAAGAGCAGTTACTTTTGATTCTATTCACTATATTATAACGATAAGGAGTTTTGGCAATAAAGCTTCAGCAAAAAACTATTTGAAAAAATTGAATCATTTTGCTGAATTTAAAGGAACTTTGAAAGGGAAGGATTACAAATTCTTATTATTTACAAAAGAAAACTATCAAGTCTTTATTCAGAATAAAAACATAGATGAATATCTTAAACTTTATAAAACGCATTATTAGGGTTATTTTTCACCCCATGACATTTGTAACAACCTTATGGCTTCTATTTCTAGTAGGAGTTGTAGGGTTGTATTTTTTTGTCTATTCAATTGCAATAGATTATAATGGATGGTATGGAAAAACACCTTCATTTCAGGATTTAGAGCGTCCAGAGTCTTCATTGGCTTCTGAATTATATTCTGCTGATACAGTATTATTAGGGAAGTATTTCAGAACAAACAGAGATCAGGTAGCTTATGAAGAAATTTCTCAAAATGTAAAAGATGCTCTCTTTGCAACAGAAGATATTCGTTTTTATGAGCATGATGGTGTTGATTTAAAAGGGACATTTGCCATTGTCAAATATTTGGTGCAAGGAAAGAAAAGAGGATCAAGTACCATTACTCAACAGTTGGCAAAAAATCTTTTTGGAACAAGATCATATACTGGTACACTCACCGAAAAATATCCTAAACTACAATTGGTAGTTATTAAGATTAAAGAATGGATAACTGCTGTTCGTTTAGAACAATCTTATACCAAACAAGAAATCTTAACAATGTACTTGAACACTGTTGATTTTGGAAGTAATTCTTTTGGAATTAGGGTAGCAGCTAAGACATTTTTTGGGGTTGATCAAAAAGATCTTAGTATCCAAGAAGCTTCAGTTTTAGTAGGATTATTAAAGGCAACCAATAACTATAGCCCTGTTTATAATCCAGAAAAATCACTAGAAAGAAGAAATACAGTATTAGACCAATTACATAAGTATAATTATCTTTCTGCTACAGAAAAAGATTCTTTACAAAAGTTACCCATAGAGTTGCGCTATAATGTAGAAAATCATTATTCAGGTATTGGTACTTATTTTAGAAAAGAAGTTTCTGCTTTCTTGAGAGCATGGTGTAAAAAATATTCTAAAGAAAATAATGTGGACATAGACTTATATGCTTCTGGTCTGAAAGTATATACAACAATTGATTCTCGTATGCAAAAGTATGCTGAAGAAGCTGTTGAAGTTCATATGTCTAAGCTACAAGAACAATTTTTTGAACATTGGAAAGGCAAAAACCCTTGGAGACTTGAGAATAATAAAGAAGATTCTCTATTCATGCCAAGAGCATTGAATAAACTTCCTTATTATAAAGCATTGGTGAAAAAGTATGGAAAAGGAGCTGACTCTGTACAAATTTTAATAAACCAACCCAAAAAAATGAAGGTGTTTTCTTATAAGGGAGAAATTGATACAACTTTTAGTACTGTTGATTCATTAGCTTACTATAAGCACTTTTTACATACAGGGTTTCTATCAATGGATCCTTATTCTGGAGAAATCAAAGCGTGGGTTGGAGGAATTGAATTTGAGCACTTTCAATATGATCATGTACGTCAAGGAAAGAGACAACCAGGTTCTACTTTCAAACCGATTGTATACGCGACTGTTTTAGGAGAGACACATCACTCTCCGTGTTATCGAGTAGTAGATGCACCTGTTTCTTTCAAAATGGATGATGAAGGTGAAACAGTATGGACTCCACAAAATGCAGAAGGTAAGTTTTCTGGTGATACAATGACTTTGCGTCAAGCAATGGCACGCTCTGTTAACTCAATTACTGCTTATATGATGCGTGAAATGGGAAAACAAACTCCTCAGAAGGTAGTAGAATATGCAAGAAGGTTGGGTATAAAAGGGAATTTAGAGCCAGTTCCTTCTCTTTGTTTAGGAGTATTTGATGTTTCATTGTACGAAATGGTAGGTGCTTATGGTACATTTGTGAATAAAGGAGTGTGGACAAAGCCTTCATTTGTTTCTCGCATTGAAGATAAACATGGAAATATTTTGGTTGATTTCTCAAAAGAACGTGTCAATGTTATGAATGAGGAAACAGCCTATGCAATGCTACACATGTTGATGGGGGCTACTCAAGAAAAAGGAGGAACAGGACTTCGTTTGTATCGCTATAAAGGTTTGTTAGGGCATGGAAATGAAGTTGGAGGAAAGACAGGTACTACTCAAAATTATTCTGATGGATGGTTTATGGGAGTGACTCCTCAATTGGTTTCTGGTTGTTGGGTAGGTGGTGATCACCGTTCAATTCATTTTCGCAGTATGAAACTAGGACAAGGAGCAAGTATGGCGCTTCCTGTTTGGGCAGAATACATGAAAAGGGTTTATGCAGATTCTACATTAGGCATTGAACATAAACGTTTTGATCGTCCGGAGTCAATTCCAGAAGATTATTTTGATTGTTCTGTGCAGCGTAATAAACATCAAACACTAGATTCTTTATTATCTGATACAACTCAAGAACACGAGTTACATTTAGATTTATCAAATGATCACCAAGAAGAAGATTTAGATTTTTAATTCTACCTTTGTAGGGTAGTTATAGTATATCAATATGAATAAGTTTACAAAAGCCGTTTATGCTCTGTGGATCACTTTTGCCACTGGTGTTTTTTTCTTTCTTTTTTTCGTAATTAGTGTACATACCAACCTTTTTGGTTGGTGGGGAGATATTCCTGGTTTTGCAGAG
The DNA here is from genome assembly GCA_024232295.1 of Cytophagales bacterium. GTDB lineage: Bacteria > Bacteroidota > Bacteroidia > Cytophagales > JAAEPT01 > JAAEPT01. The sequence goes on along the minus strand of JAAEPT010000102.1, from coordinate 91,884 downwards.
ATTGAAAACCCAAAAAGTGAAGAAGCTTCTATCGTTTATTCTTCTGATGGAAACGTTTTAGGTCATTATTTCAGTAAGAACAGAGATAAGATTACTTTTCAAGAAGTTTCTCAAAATGTGATCAAAACATTGATTGCCACAGAAGATGAGCGTTTTGAATACCATAGTGGAATTGATTTTCGATCTACTATGCGTATGGTCAAAGGAATTGTAACACTTAACCTTGATGGAGGAGGAAGTACATTATCTCAACAATTGGCAAAAAACATTTTTAATATGCGCTATGAACCTCGCTATAGAGGATCATTATATTCTATTTCTCCTTTTAGAATATTGGGTACAAAAGCAAAAGAATGGATTGCGGCTATTCGTTTGGAAAGAGCTTATACTAAGGAGGAAATCATTACAATGTATTTGAATACTGTGGATTTCAACTATAAATCATTAGGTATTCAAGCCGCTTCAAAAACTTATTTTAATAAGAAAGCAAAAGACCTTAATATTCAAGAGGCAGCTCTTTTGGTAGGAATGCTAAAAGGTCCTTCTTTGTATAACCCAAGAACAAAAGTTGAAAATGCGACTAAACGTAGAAAGGTAGTATTATTTCAAACAAAAAGAGCAGGTTTTTTATCAGAAGTTGAATATGATTCATTAAAGACTTTACCAATTGCATTAGACTTCAATTTACCAAGTACCAATAGAGGTACAGCTCCTTATTTTAGAGAAGTTATCAAGAAGGATGTAAGGAAGATTTTAGCAGAAATTGAGAAAAAAACAGGTAAGAAATACAATCTTCTCAAAGATGGCTTAAAGGTTTACACTACCATAGATTATCGTATGCAACATCATGCAGAGGAAGCAGTAAGTGAGCATATGGGTTGGTTACAAGGAAAGTTCAGAAAAGATTGGGGAAATCGTAAGCCTTGGGGAGCAAAATCAATCGAAAAAGCAGTAAAACAACTTCCTATTTATAAAGAGTTGGTTAAGAAATATGGAAAGAATGGTGATTCATTGAAAATTGTATTGAATCAACCAGAACTTACCCAAATATTTACTCACAAAGGAATTGTAGATACCATGATTTCTCCAATTAATAAGGTGATTCATAATAAATGGTTTTTGAGGACAGGCTTTTTGTCTGTCGATCCTACCAATGGACATGTAAAAGCTTGGGTTGGTGGAATTAACAAAGAGCATTTTGCTTATGATCATGTACGTCAAGGAAGTCGTCAACCAGGTTCTACGTTCAAACCTTTATTATATTCTGCTGCCTTGGATGTTAAGAACTATAATCCTTGTACACCAATATTAGATGTTCCTGTGACGCTAAGATTACCAAGTGGGCAAGTATGGGAACCAAGAGGGAAGCCAACAGGTGAAATGATTACATTAAAACAAGCATTGGCACAATCATTAAACCCAACAGCTGCACATTTAATTAAGAAAGTAGGAGTAGATAATGTAGTAGATCATGCAAAGAAGTTTGGAATTCAGATTCCAAAGAATGATCAAGTACCTGCACTGGCTTTAGGAATTAGTCCAATTAGTTTATATGATATGATTGGAGTCTATACTACATTTATGAATGGAGGAGTTTTCAATGAGCCTGTTTATTTGTTGAGAATAGAAGATAAGGATGGGAAGTTAATTTATCCTAGACATGACACAGAACGTCCAAGTTCTCGTATTGTAATGACAGAGGAAAATGCCTTTAAGATGGCTCAAATGTTAAGAGGAAGTACTTATATTCCTAAAGGAACTGCTTTGGCTCTTAATTATGATTATCACTTGACTGATGGCATCAATGAAATTGGAGGAAAGACAGGTACTACACAGAATAGTGCTGATGGTTGGTTCTTTGGGGTAACAACTCAGCTAGTTTCTGGTTGTTGGGTTGGTGGAGAAACCAATAATATTGCATTTAACTCTGGGTATTATGGACAAGGTGCAAGAATGGCACTACCAATTTTTGGTAAGTATATGTCAAAAGTGTACTCAGATCGAAAATTGGATATCAAAAAGCAACCTTTCAAAGTTCCTAAGCGTTTGTCTGATGCTGATATTGCAAGAGAAATTTTATGTTCAGATGATATTGTTGATCTAAGTGCTGACTCTACCAATGCAACATTGCCAGTACATACTACAGATGACGATCTTCTAGACTAGTTTATGAATGAACAACTTGAAAATACACTAAGTCAACTTCCACATCAACCGGGTGTTTATCGCTATTATGATAAGGAAGATGACTTGATTTATGTAGGAAAAGCAAAGGATTTAAAAAATCGTGTAAGTAGCTATTTTCAAAAATCTGCTCAGCATGATCGAAAAACATTACGCTTGATTAGTCAAATTTACCGAATGGAATATACATTGGTAAATACTGAGTTTGATGCTTTGCTATTAGAGAACTCATTGATTAAGAAAAATCAACCTAAGTATAATATCCTATTGAAGGATGATAAGACTTATCCCTACATTTGTATTCTTCATGAACGATTTCCACGCATTATTCAAACCAAAAATTTAGATAGATCAAAGGGAATATATTTTGGTCCTTATATTAGTTCTAGGGCTGTATCCACAATTTTAGAGCTTTTTCAAAAACTTTATTCACTTCGAACTTGCTCTTATAATCTCTCCAAAGAAAATATTGAGGCAGAGAAAATTTCAGTTTGTTTAGACTATCACATAGGAAATTGTTTGGGACCTTGTGAACAGTTTCAGACAGAAGAAGAGTATATGCAAAATATCGATTTGGCCAAATCAATATTAAAAGGAAACTTAACACCTGCCAAACAATTTTTAGAAGAACAAATGCAAGCCTATGCCATGGATTTGGCATTTGAAAAAGCTCAAGAAGTCAAAGAAAAACTGGAGCATCTACAGAATTTTTATGCAAAATCGGTGGTTGCAAATCCTAAATTGGGAGAGTTAGATGTTTTTACCATTATTTCAGATGATAAGGAAGCTTTTGTTAATTTCTTAAAAGTGCAAAATGGAACTGTTACAGCTACTCAAACCCTAGAGGTGAAGAAAAGATTAGATGAGCAAGATGCTGAAATTTTGTATCATTCGATTGTAAGCATTCGTGAGGAAATTGGGAGTAAAGCCAAAGAAATTATTACGAATATAGAGGAGGTAGAAACTGAAGAAGAAGGAATTTTGTGGACAACTCCTAAGATTGGGGATAAACGAAAATTAGTAGAACTTTCTCTAAAAAATGCCATGGCAATGCGTAAGGATAAAATTACGCTTCGTAATAAAAAGAATCCTAATCGTTTGATGGAGCAAGCTAAAGAAGAATTGCGTTTGCCAGAATTGCCTACACATATCGAATGTTTTGATAACTCAAACTTACAAGGAACCAATCCTGTTTCTTCAATGGTTTGTTTCAAAAATGGAAAGCCTTCCAAAAAAGATTATCGTCACTTTAAAATAAAAACAGTGGTGGGTCCAGATGATTTCGCTTCAATGCATGAAGTGGTGACAAGAAGGTATTCACGTTTGTTGAAAGAAAATTTACCTTTGCCAAAGTTGATTGTAATTGATGGAGGAAAGGGACAGTTAGGGATGGCTCACAAAGCATTGGTAGAATTAGGAATTGCTGATAAAATTCCATTGATAAGTATTGCTAAGAGATTAGAAGAGTTGTTTTATGTAGGGGATCCTATTCCTTTGATGTTGAATAAAAAGTCAGAGGTACTACGATTAATTCAACAATTGCGTGATGAGGCCCATCGTTTTGCGATTACTTTTCATAGAGATCTAAGAAGTAGTAATTTTATTAAAATGGGCATTGAAGGGATTGATGGAATTGGTGATAAGACCATCAAAAAACTACTTCAACATTTTAAAACAGTGAGTAATATCAAAAAAGCTTCTTTGGAAGAATTAGCAGTGGTAATCGGAAAGTCAAAAGCAGAAAAGCTAAAACAAAACTTATGAGTAAAAAAGGCTTTGATAATGTAGCAAGTTTCTATGACTTATTGGCAACTTTGGTTTTTGGGAAACAACTACGAAAGGCACAACTACATTTTTTAGACTCTCTGCCTTCAAATGCTCGAATTTTAATTTTGGGGGGAGGTACAGGCTGGTTGCTAAAAGCTTTATTAACTGCCAAAGAAGTAAAGGAAGTCATTTATATTGATGCTTCTCAAAAAATGCTTGATCTAACTTTTCAAAAAAATCAAGAGTCTCCACAATTTGAAAAAGTACAGTTGATTCATGGAACAGAAGAAGAAGCTAATCAATACCAAAATATCGATGTTTTAATTACCCCTTTTATTTTAGATGTTTTTACTGCTCAATATTTACCCATAGCTATTCAAAATCTTTCAAAAATTCTCAAAAAAAATGGTACTTGGCTCTTAGTTGATTTTGATGCAAAAAACACTGCAAAAGGAATTTCTAAAGCATTTGTTCAACTCATGTATTGGTTCTTCACATGGACTTGTTCTATCCCTGCCAAGAAACTAGAAGATTTTGAAAAAGAGATTAGTCATAATTATTGGAATAGAATAGAAGCAAAGTATTTTTATTTTAATCTAGTAAAGGCTGTTTTATTGAAAAATAGAGAACAATAATCTCTTTATTTTAAGCTGTATTTCAATTGTTTAGCTAACCTTATTTATTTATCTTCGTTCATAAATTCAAAAACTGTCTATAATTATGATTAAACATTTACTATCAGCAGCTTTATTAGGAGCTGTATGTTTTGGTGCACAAGCACAAAAAGAAGTTATATTAGAAGACCAAGTTATTGGTGTAGACCTTGTAGAACAAGTTGATGTTGTACAAGAGGAAGAGCAAGTTGATCAAGTTGATGTTGTTGAAGAACAACAATTTACAATTTCAGATGCATCTTATGACTCAGAAGAGGAAAGATACAGCTATGATTTTGGAGAAGCATTACAAGATACCTTAGAAGGAGGTAAGTACAATAAGGATATGACATTCACAATAGGAGGAATGGCTCCAGGTGGATCATATTCTATTAAATTATTACAGGTTGATGAATCATATACTCATACAAATGGGAGATGTATTGTTTCTGAAACAGCACCATATAAGATCACATCTGCAACTACAGGAGTAGTTGGTGAGAGCGGAACAGCTCAGTTTACTGTACGATTTAACCCAAAAGCAGTTCCTGTATTACAAGAAACTAACATTATTTTAGATGATGTTTTAGTGAAAGAACAGGTAAAGGCTAGTAGAGAGGTTATTGGAGTAGTAGGAGAAGTACTTTGTTTGCCAACAGGAAATTATATTGATCGTTTTGGAATGAAGAATATGACGGTTGAGATTACATATACTCCACCTTGTCCAACAAAATTTGTAGAAGAAGGAGATGGTCTTCTTATTAAGAAAACAAGAGAAATTTCTAAAGATCAACAAGTATTTGTTCTTCAAGAGCTTGATGGAAATACTGAAAATGAGGTAGAAATTATCAAAGAGATTAAAGATAAGGACTTAATTACTGTAAAAGAGGAGAATAACAATGAAGAGGAAATTGTTAAAGATTTAGTTCTTGTTGATGAAGAGAATAATAACGAAGAAGTAATTAGAGATTTTGAAGTAATCAATATTAAAGATAAAGACTTAATTACAATTAAAGATGAAAACAACAACGAAGAGGAAGTAGAGGTTGTTAAAGAGTTAGAACTTGTAAATGTTGACAAGGAGTTGATTGTTGTTGATGAAGAAAACAACAACGAAGAGGAAGTAGAAGTTGTTAAGGATGTAGTGACTGTTGATGAGGAGAATAATAATGACGAAATTATTATTGATAGAGATGTATTAATAGGAATTGATAAAAACCCTTGTCCTAAGTCTCAGGTTTACCTTTTAGATTTAAAAGGAAAGAGTGTAGCAAAATTAACAAAGGATGATGAAGTTGATACTGATACAGAAACTTCTATTCTTGATGCTCAATCAGCAACAATTGTTGCTTATCCAAACCCAGTAAGTGATGTTTTACACTTTGAAGGTGAGGGTAAATTATTCACTGCACAAGGTGCATTGGTAGGTGAAGGAGAAGATGCGATTGATGTTTCTTCTTTAACTAATGGTTTGTACTTCTTACAAACTCAATACGGAATGACTAAAATTATTAAGGAGTAATTAACTTCTTAGTTTCTATAAAAAAAGACCTTGTTGATTATTTCAGCAAGGTCTTTTTGTTTCTAGTAGCTTTTAGAGTTATTTCTAGTCTCTTTTGTTTCAATAGAAGAATAGGTTTTTAAATCTCTATTTTGTTTGACTTTTGAGTTTTCTACTCTATATCTACCGACAACAGTATGTTGTCTTTTTTGGCAACCAGATACAAAAAATATTCCCCCAACTAGCCAAAGAATACTTGATTTGAATAAGAAATTACGTTTTTCAAAGAAAGCTTCTGTTTTTAGAAGTGATTTTTCAATGAATGACTTTTTCGTGTTTTGCAATTGATGATTATAAAACTTTCCACAACCTTGTGTTGCTTTTCCAGTTTTGAAGTAATCTTGAATTTCTTTTGTGGACATTTTAGAAAAATCAGTCAATTCTATTTGACATTTTCCACAAACACGATTATTTGAATCTTCAATTTTTTGCATATTATCCCACTGTTGAGGACAATCATAGTTGAATATAATTTTCTCTTTCATGAATCTAAGTAATATCTTTTTTATTATTGGTCTTTAATATCAGTATTTTGATTGTGTTCTACTTGTTCAAAGGTATAAGTGCCTGCAGTATATTGCTTTTTATAACAACCAGATAAAAAGAACATCCCTCCAAGTAGCCACAAGATACTTGATTTGAATAGAAAATTACGTTTCTCGAAGAAAGCTTCTGTTTTTAGGAGTGATTTTTCAATGAATGACTTCTTAGTGTTCTGCAATTGGTGATTATAAAACTTTCCACAACCTTGTGTTGCTTTTCCAGTTTTGAAGTAATCTTGAATTTCTTTTGTGGACATTTTAGAAAAATCAGTCAATTCCATTTGGCATTTTCCACAAATACGATTATTTGAATTTTCAATTTTTTGCATATTATCCCATTGTTGAGGACAATCATAGTTAAGTGTTATTTTTTCTTTCATAGCTCTACCTTATTTATTGTTTGTACTTTTATACGATAAAAAATGAAAAAAGTAAACTTTCTTATTTTTTGAGCGTAAGAAATTCTCCTATGGAAGAAAAAATAAAGAAATATATACAGCAACTAGAGGAAGAAAGAGGAATAAAAGTATTATTGGCTTGTGAGACAGGTTCTAGAGCTTGGGGCTTCCCTTCTCCAGATAGTGATTATGATGTAAGGATTATTTATAAGCACCCTAAGAACTGGTATTTGAAGTTAGGAGAATCCAAAGATACCATTGATGTTTTTTATGAGAATAACGACATTGATATCAGTGGTTGGGATTTACGTAAAAGCTTACGTTTGCTTTGGAAGTCAAATGCTCCATTATTAGAAAGAATCCAATCTTCTATTATTTACAAAGCAGATGAAGCTTTTGTAGAAGAAATAAATGAGGTTGCTCAAAAAACATATTCACGCATTGCGACAATTCATCATTACTTGAGTATGGCAAAGAAGATGATGGAAATTGTAAAAGGTTCAGAGGAGTATAAACTTAAGAAATTCTTTTATGCCCTTCGTACTTCTGTAGCTTGTTTGTGGATCTTAGAACGTGAAGAGATTCCTCCAATTGCTTTTAGGAAAATGTTGGAAGGGTTGAGTTTACCTATTTCTTTGGTTGAAAGAATAAAGGAATTGATTGAGTTGAAAGAGACAGTTGATGAATCTTATTTTCATAAAGGAGAAGAAGAAGTGATTACTTTTATGAGGAGTTGTATTGAACGAGCAGACAATGAATCAAAATCACTGCCTTCTGCAAAGAAAGAAATGAAGGTTTTGGATGAATTTTTTATTAAAATTTTAGAAAATGACGATTGAGGAATTAAGAGAGAGAGGATTAATCATATTGGAGTGCATTAGTGGGAGTAGGGCCTATGGTTTGAATACTCCTACTTCTGATACAGATATTAAAGGAGTTTTTTTGTTGCCAAAAGAGGAGTATTATGGTTTGAATTATGTCCCACAAGTTAATAATGAAACCAATGATATTGTTTTCTATGAGTTTGGGCGTTTTATGGAGTTATTATCTGTTAATAACCCTAATATTCTAGAGCTTTTGAATACTCCTGAAGAATCTATCATTTACAAACACCCTTATTTGTCAGAAATTCAATCAGAGCTAATCTTATCCAAACTATGCAATAAGACTTTTGGAAAGTTTGCTTTGGCTCAGATAAAGAAGGCAAAAGGATTGAAAAAGAAGATTGTAAATCCAATTGATAAAGAACGTAAAGGGATTCTTTCCTTTTGTTTTGTGAACTATGAACAAGGAGCAATTCCTTTATTAAAGTTTTTAGAAATTAAGGGGTGGAAACAAAAAGATTGTGGTTTGGCAAAAATTCCTCATATGAAAGGTTTGTATGGCTTGTATTATGGAGAAAACTTGGGTTTTAAAGGGATTATTAAAACAGAAGAATCTTCTGAAGTAGCATTAAGTTCTATTCCAAAAGGCATAATAAATGAAGGTGTGTTATACTTCAATAAAGATGGCTTTTCTTCCTACTGTAAAGATTATCGAGAGTATTGGGATTGGGTAGAAAAACGAAATGAAGAACGTTATGAAAATACCAAGAGCCATGGGAAGAATTATGATGCCAAAAATATGATGCATGTTTTTCGTTTGTTGGATATGGCAATTGAAATAGGGAAGGAGCAAAAAGTAAATGTAAAACGACCGAATCGTGACTTTTTATTGGGCATAAAATCAGGAAACTTTGAGTATGATGATTTGTTAAAAATGGCAAATGAAAAACAAGAAGAAATGGAAATGGCCTTTGAAAATTCTTCTTTGCCTGAAAATCCAAGCCTTGAAGTAATTAATCAATTAGCTTTCAAGATTAGGGATAGGTTTTATAAAAATATTTAATTCTGAATACAAAAAAGGCTTCATTTAAATCGTTAAATGAAGCCTTTTTTATTACTTAACTAAGCTAAAATTAGTTTACCCAAATAGCAGTACCTTGAGCATTAACAATCTTAAGTTTTCCCTTGTTAGTCAACTTTAATTTACATCCAGAAGTTAAAGCATAAGCTTTACCTCTTTTAGGACCTTCTTGGTAAGAACCCCACTGGAATGTGTTTCCAGCATTGTAAATACAAAGGTTACCATCATTTTGCATAACAAGTCTGTAGTTAGACCCTAAAGAGTATTTTACTTGTGTTTGGTAAGAACCCCATACAAAAGAACCTCTTACACCATTCTTGTAGTTATAGATACAAAGGTTACCATCAGTTTGCATGATTAAGATGTAAGCTCCATTTTTAGAAACTAATTTTTCACCAGCTTTTAAAGTCTCACCAGCTTTCAAAGCATGCTTGAATTTGTTTTTCTTTTTCCATAACTCACCTTCTCCTTGGTATCCGTTTTGTAACCACATTTTGTTGTGAGCATGAGAAAGGTATTTACCTTTTTCTCCACCTAAAGCTTCAAGAGCAACTTTGTTACCTCCTTTTTTATGAAGAATCCATAATTCACCTTCTCCTTGCACACCATTTTGTAACCATAATCTGTTGTGAGCATGAGAAAGGTATTTACCTTTTTCTCCACCTAGACAAGCTAAAGCAACACGTCCATTCCCTCTATCTTCTAGAATAAACATCTCACCATCTCCTTGTACACCATTTTGCAACCAAACTTTGTTGTGTGCATGAGATAAAACTTTACCTTTTTCTCCACCTAAAGCACGTAGAGAGATTTCTTGCGCATTTGCAACTGTAGAAACTAATGCTAGTACTACAGATAAAAATGTTAATCTTAATGAATTCATCATTTTTTGTTTTTTGATAAAATAAGTTTTGATAATTCACGTTTAATAAAAATTCTTAAAACACAAATTATCTACAAGTATACTTAAAATAAATTTGATAGACGAAAACTTTTTATGAAAACATAAGATATATATCATTTAACACAATGATTTATAAAAACAAAAGGCTTGCAGATTTACTACAAGCCTTTTGTTTTTCTTTGAGAATGAATAAGTATTAGAAACCACCTCTGTAATGGAATGTTTGTGATACTTTTTCAATTGCAACAATATAGGCAGCAATACGCATTGATACATTATATTTCTCCATTGTTTTATATACATGGTCAAAACCTTCTGTAAGAATACGCTCACTTCTTCTGTTTACACGGTCTAAATCCCACTTGTAACCCAATCTGTTTTGCACCCATTCAAAGTAAGAAACTGTTACTCCTCCAGCATTTGCTAGAATATCCGGAACAACCAAAATTCCTTTTTCTTTTATGATTGAATCTGCTTCGGCAGAAGTAGGACCATTGGCTCCTTCTACAATTAGCTTTGCTTTAATTTGAGCAGCATTTTTAACGGTAATTACGTCTTCCATTGCAGCAGGAACAAGAATATCTACATCAGCAGTTAATAATTCATCATTTGTGATTTTTTCTGCACCATCAAAACCTTCCAATGAACGATTGTGTGTATCTCTATATGCAATGGCTGCATCAATATCAATTCCATCTTTATTCCAATATCCACCAGAAATATCACTAATGGCACAAACTTTTACACCTTGTTCCATTAATAACTTAGCTGCCCAAGAACCTACATTTCCAAATCCTTGAATAGCACAACTTACTTCTGTTGGTTTTAATCCCATTTTGTTCAAAGCATTCAATGCAGAGACCATTACACCTCTACCTGTTGCTTCTGTTCTTCCTAAAGAACCACCCATTACTAATGGTTTACCAGTTACCACAGCTGATGAAGTTTTTCCTTTCATTTTGGAATATTCATCCAGTAACCAAGCCATTACTTCAGGGCCTGTACCCATATCAGGAGCAGGAATATCTTTTTCTGGTCCAAAAACATCGACCATGTGTTGTGTATAAGCACGTGTTAGACGTTCTACCTCTCCTCTTGACATAGAGCGAGGATCACATTTAATACCTCCTTTAGCCCCGCCATATGGAATATCTACTACAGCACATTTCCAAGTCATCCAAGCGGCCAAAGCTTTTACTTCATCAATATTCACTCCCATATCAAAGCGGATACCTCCTTTTGAAGGTCCCAAGATATCTGAGTGAACAACACGATACCCTTCAAAAACTTGCATAGACCCATCATCCATTGTGATTGGTAAAGAAACAGTTACTTGTTTTGTAGGGCTTTTTAGGACATTATACACATCTGGTTCTAACTCTAGTAATTCTGCTGCGATATTGAAGCGAGACATCATAGAGTCAAAAGGGTTCAATTTATCTTTAATTGGAGCTGGCTCTTTATAAGAACCTAGTGTATTCATTTTCATAATCTACAAGAAGTTAAAAGACATGGTTAATAATTATGGAATTATACCAAAAAAAAATGCTTTGGGTTGTCTTTTACTTGACTTATGGGAAAATAAAAAGAAATGTTGCTATAAATGGAAGTGCCAATAGTAATCCATCAAAACGATCTAAAAATCCTCCATGACCTGGTATGAAACTTCCTGAGTCTTTGATATTAATGCTTCTTTTAAATAATGATTCTACAAGATCTCCATAGCTACCTGTTACTACGATAATTACTGCTAAAACTAACCACTTCCACAATGGTAAATCTGTAAAATAAAAAGATAAGCAATAAGCAAACAATAGAGAACTGAGTAGTCCACCTAGACTACCTTCCCATGTTTTCTTAGGAGAGATTCGCTCAAATAATTTACGTTTTCCTAAATTCTTTCCTGCAAAATATGCCCCTGAATCACTTGCCCATAGCATTAGTAAACAGCCCATTACGATCTGGAAGCTATATTTCTGAGGAGCAAAAGCACAAGCAATTAATAATGAAAAAGGGATTGATGTATAGATAATTCCAATCAATGTGAAGGAAATATTTGCAAAAGGTTTTTCTCTTTTACGATAAAGTTCTTGTAAGAAAATAGTACTAACTAATGGAAGGTTGAGAATGTACCAACGAGACTCTATCCAATTCTCCATATAGCAAAAAGTAATGAGCATATTGAAAATACCAATGAATAAACCTAGAAAAATGTTGGGTTCTGCGAGTTCTTTGGAAACCAAACGATAAAATTCTATTTGGCAATTGATACCAATGAACATAAACATTGTGAAGAAAGTGTATTGATTAGCATAAATTGCATAAAGAATACCCACTCCTCCTATCAAGGCAGCAATTAGGCGTTGTTGTAAGTTGCTTAAATTATTGAGTATATTCATTGATTAATTTTATTGCTTTGAGTATGTCATCTTCTTGGCTAACATGAATTTCGTATGAACCTAACAGATAACCAGAGACTGTTTTATTAATGACAATTGGATGAAAGCCTGCTTCTTCTAACATGTTTTTTAGAATTTCTACCAACTGTAAATTACCCGTAGCATATACTTTTTTCCACCTAGCCATACAAAAGTATTTAGGAAATAATTTCAGACGTTTTACTCATTCTTTTATAATAATAAAGAATAATTGCTGATAAAACAACAGAAATCATTACAGAGTAGAAGGGGATACTTATATTGTCCTCTACATTTGTCTCAATTGCTCCCGTTTTGTACAAATGCAAGGCAATTACTGTAAATGCATTATTGATAAAGTGTGCAAAAATAGGCACCCATAAATTACGAGACCAGTAATAGTAATATCCAAACAAAACTCCAAGTATCATACGAGGTATCAATCCATAAAATTGTAGATGTATTGCACTGAATATGAAACCTGTTACCCAGATTGCGATATGGATATTTTTAGTTCCTCTCCATAGAATATTTTGTAACATTCCTCTGAATACTAGTTCTTCACCTACTGCAGCAAAACCAGCAACCACAATGACTCCTAGTACTAGCTCGAAAGGAGAGTGAAAAGTTGTCAATATTTGAGTCAATACCTTTGCCTGTTCTTCCTTTTCTTTGAACCACATTTCTAAATCACTTAAAAATGAAAACTCAACTGCTTGGTTCCATTCCATCACTTTTGAAGTAAATGGTATACTTGCAAAGAATAATAGAAAAGCAAATACAAAGAAGTAAGGTAGGTTTGATGATTGCTCTGTTCCTTGAAAATGATGCAATCTTTTATTTTCAATCACAAATAAATAAAACAGAGGACACAAAATGAATGCTGTAAATGCTGTACCTCCTTGCATTACCAATAATGCCAGACTATCATCTTCTGTGGGATTAGACATCATTAACATGAGTCTTTCAATATCCCAATCAGCAAAAGGCAAGGCACAAATAAGTCCAAGAACTGAACCTCCAAAAATGCCAACAATAAGAAAAGCAAGGAGTAAGAAGAGTGATAAAAAAACACTTCTTTCCTCTGATTTCATTAATTGATTATCAAATTTATACATAATGATGTAAATTTACGAAAAATAGAAAAACCAACGCCCTATTATGGTAAAAATTGGAGATATAGAGTTAGGAGAGTTTCCTTTGTTATTAGCACCGATGGAAGATGTGAGTGACCCTCCTTTTCGTGCAGTGTGCAAGGATAATGGTGCAGATATGATGTATACTGAATTTATTTCATCAGAAGGATTGATTCGTGACGCTCATAAAAGTGTGCAAAAGTTAGATATTTATGAAGAGGAACGTCCAATTGGTATCCAAATTTTTGGAGATAAAATTGAGTCTATGAGGGAGGCTGCTGCTATTGCAGAAAATGCTCGTCCAGAATTGGTAGATATTAATTATGGTTGTCCAGTGAAAAAAGTGGCTTGTAAAGGAGCAGGAGCTGGAATCTTGCAAGATTTACCAAAGATGGAACAAATGACCGCTGAAATAGTAAAACAAGTCACCAAAATGCCTGTTACTGTTAAGACACGTTTGGGCTGGGATGAAAATACCATTAAGATCATGGAAGTGGCAGAGCGTTTACAAGGTGTGGGTATCCAAGCATTGAGTATTCATGGACGTACACGTAAACAAATGTACAAAGGTGTTGCAGATTGGAATCCTATTGCTGAAGTAAAAAATAACCCCAATATCCATATTCCAATTTTTGGAAATGGTGATATTGATTCTCCAGAAAAGGCTTTGGAATACAAAGAAAAATATGGAGTAGATGGTATCATGATTGGGCGTGCTGCTATTGGTTATCCTTGGATTTTTAGAGAAATCAAGCATTACCTAAAAACAGGAGAAAAATTAGCCCCACCAACATTAGAAGAACGTGTAGATGTTTGTAGAAAACACTTGGAGAAGTCTTTGGAATGGAAAGGAGAACGCAAAGGTATCTTTGAAATGAGAAGACATTATACAAATTATTTTAGAGGTTTTGCCAACTTTAAGCCTTACCGTACTCGTTTGGTAGAGGCAAATGATCCTTCAGAACTTTTTGAAATTTTAGAAGAAGTTGCTGAGAGGTTTAAAGACATGCAACCTGTATAGAACAGAAATCATTATTAAAAACAGAAGGGCTTTTCTAGTCCTTCTGTTCACTTTATGAAACTATCTCAGACACTCAAAAGCTGGTTATACTTTTTGAGCCTTACTCTTATTTGGGGAAGTGCCTTTATCCTTATCAAAAAAGGATTGTTATATTTTAGTCCAGCACAAGGAGCAACATTCAGAATTTTTACGGGTTTTGTTGTACTCTTACCTCTTATCATCAACATTCTTCGAAAAAATAAATTTAGTAAAAAAGAATGGAGAGGGTTTACCATTGTTGGTTTTGTAGGAAGTTTCATTCCTGCCTTTCTTTTTGCTCAAGCACAAATACATATTAGCAGTTCTACTTCAGGAGTTTTGGGTGCATTAACCCCTGCATTTGCTCTTTTAATCAGCTTTTTTGTGTTCAAAGCCAAAATTAAAGCATTACAAATTGTGGGAATGTTATTGGGCTTAGCAGGAACAGTGAGCCTTGTTTTTTTGACTAAAGGAGGTAATTTTGATTTATCAAATTTGTATGCTTTACTAATATTACTTGCCACCTTCTGCTATGCCTCAAACACCAATTTTGTAAAATTTAATTTATCTGGAGTCAACCCTTTGCACATCGCATGTCTATCTCTTGTAGTAACTGGTCCTCTGTCGGGTATTTATTTACTTTCCACAGACTTTATAAGCATTGCTCAAAATCCAGCATCTTGGTGGAGTTTGGGAGCTTTGTTTACATTGGGAGTTACTGCAACAGCAACAGGCTTGATACTCTTTAATCAATTCATCAAGATTGCTACTCCATTATTTGCAAGTTCAGTCACCTATGCCATGCCTTTGGTTGCATTGATCTGGGGTTTATTAGATAATGAAGTGTTAGGAATGTATCATTTGTTGGGAATGGGTGCTGTTATTTTGGGAGTGTTTTTAATTAATCGAAAATAGGAATATATGAAAAAGATAGGGCTTTTTAGTGCTTTATTAGGATTGGCTTTTGGTTGGGTAGCATGTACAGAAGAGGCTACTCCAAAACAAAAAGTAGAGAAAAAAGAAGAAGTAAAGGAAGAGAAAGTAACATCTCCTTACAAAGTAATTGGTTATGTAGGAGGTTACAAAGGAGAGTTTAAAGCAGAAGATATTCAAGCAAAAAAGCTAACACATATCAATTATGCTTTTGCCAATGTGAAAGATGGTAAGGCAGTTACAGAGCAAGAGCAGGATTCTGCAAATTTCGCTCAACTGAAACGTGTAAAAGAAATTAATCCAACCATCAAAATATTGGTTTCTATTGGAGGATGGACATGGTCAAAAAACTTTTCTGATGCTGCTTTGACAGATAGTTCTCGTCAAATTTTTGCTCAAAGTGCTGTTGATTTATTGAACAAGTATGAATTAGATGGGATTGATATTGACTGGGAGTATCCAGGACAAATTGGTGATAACAATAAATTTAGACTAGAGGATAAGCAAAACTTTACATTATTCTTGAAAGCTTTGCGTGACGCTTTGGATGTACAAGGTAAAAAAGATGATCGTCATTATTTATTAACGATTGCTTCAGGAGCAAGTCAAGCTTATTTGGATAATACTGAAATGGATGAAGCTCATAAATACCTTGATTTCATTAACATCATGACTTATGATTTTCATGGAGAATGGGAACCTAAAACAGGACACTTAACAAACTTATCAATTCAAGATAGTAGTACAAATATGTCTGCTGAAATTGCAGTCGATCAACACATCAAAGCAGGGATTCCAGTAAATAAGATTGTGTTGGGTGTTGCTTTTTATGGTCGTGCTTGGGGAAATGTAGGAAGTGAAAATAATGGACTTTATCAGCCAGCTACTGCAGTAGAAGGGAAGTTTAAAACAACTTATGATACAATTCAAAATCATTTAGCGAACAAAAATGGATATGTATATCATTGGGATACTACAGCAAATGCTCCATTCTTATACAATGATAGTTTGAAGATATTTGTTACTTATGATGATACACTTTCTATCCGTAAAAAATGTGACTTCATTAAGCAAAAAGGCTTAGGAGGAGCAATGTTCTGGGAATATCAAGAAGATTCTAAAATACCAGAAACTAACTTATTGAATGTATTGGATAGAGAATTGAAACCAAATAAGTAATTCGAAAAATTTTATTAATCTGTTTAATGTACAAAAAGGGTTGTGATTTTCTATCACAGCCTTTTTTATTTTTACAGAATTTCTAAAAAATAAAAACCTCTAATTGTTAAAGATCAGAGGTTTAAATATAATTCATTCAATTTTTATGAAGCTTACTTCACAGTAATAGTGTACTGTGGAGTAGGGTTCAATGGGCAGAAGTAAACATACTCACCTGCCTCAAGAGTTACTTCACCTTTAGAAGCTTGAGTTTCTCCATCTTTTACAACCTCAGAAACATAAGCATTTGCTAAGTGATCATCTGCTGTAATTTCCTCTTTCTTTGGAGCAACTACCAAACCAACATCATGACCTACTCCATTATTTGAAACCTCAAAAGAATAAGTACCTGCTGCTAATTCAATGTTTCCATTAGTAAATGCTCCAGCAACTTGCTCTAATTTAACTACCTCAACTTTTTTCACATCTGCTGTGTGAGTTTCTTGTACTACAGTTTCTTGAGGAGTTGTTGTTTGTGTTGTTTTTGTCTCAGTATTACCACTACCACATGAAACGATAAATAAATTAGCTGCTAAAGTTCCGATTAGTAAAGTTCTTTTTTTCATAATTATAAATGATTTAAGTAAATATTTGATGACACGAATGTAGAGGCTGTTTTCTTAAATCACAATATGAATTGAATGAATGATATGCTTTTGTCGGGCGATTTGCAAAGACTCATAAATTATGGTTTTAAGGGAACTATTTCTGTTTTGCTGTTTATATATTTGTTTTTAAATGAATAAATATATTGACTGTCAGTTGTTTTTGTTGAATGATTAGTGGTTATTATTATTTCTGTACACCTTATTTATGAGGTTTGGTTTTTAGAAGGGAAGATCATCACCATTTTGTTTTTTTTCTATTTTATCATCAATAAACTTTATATGTTCTTTTATAGCATTACTAATAAATTGATTAATTTCTTCATTTAATATGATGTCGTCATAAAATTTAGATGTAATATCTTTATTATTTACTTTGATATGGATTTCAGATTTATGAAACTCAAAATCAATAATTGATTCAAAATCAAATTCTCCAAAACCGGTTTGTCTAAAAACTTTATGAGTATAGTTTAGGGAAATTAGTACAGTATCATTTGTTATTGCTTTAAAAGTTTTATTTGCCTCTTGGGATAATATAGGGCTTTTTCCACTTTGTATAAAAGGATCATTATACTCTAGAATATCAGGGTAGTATTCAGGGTTTTCAATAAAATAATTTATTGAAAACTCATAATCTATGTATAAATTGTTTATTTCTTGAGACTTTTGAATAAAAGTTTTAGCTATGGGCAATATGTTTTTATTAAAGAAATTAAGAATACTTTCTTTACTTTTTATTGTATTAAATGGTTGACTAATCGAATTTAATTTTTGTTTTAGAAGTTTAATTTCTTTGGTGATATCATCTTCCTCTTCAATACTTTCTCCTTTAGCTCCCTTAACCATTAAATCCAATGAATGGATAAGGTTAATTGCTATATAATCAATGAAAGCTTCAATAATTCCTGCATCAGCTTGACGTAATGCAGCGAAGTAGTTTTCTTTGTCTTCTGTTTTTACAACAACAGGAGCATATCCTCCTTGCATTAATATGAAGTTCATTAAAAGTCTAGCAATACGTCCATTTCCATCATCAAAAGGGTGTATGCAGATAAAATTGTAATGGAATTGAGCAGCAATTAATAATGTATTTGCATCTGTTTTTTCTATTTCTTCACGATACCAATCAATTAACTCAGTCATTTTAGCAGGTGTTTCTTCTGGAGAAGCAAAGTAAAAAGTTTCACCTGTTTTAGTTAACACATGATTAGGAGTAGTTTTATATTCTCCTATATTTATTTGTCGTGTTGTTGGTGTTCCATCTAGAGTTTGTGCAGGGTTTCTATAAGATTCTTTTAAAATCAGTACATGTAATTCTCTAATAAAAGCTTCTGTTAATGGTCGTTCTTCTTGGACAATGTCAGAAACTAATTTAATAGCATCATTATGCCCTGTGATTTCAAAATGGTCTTTTAGTGGTTTTCCTTGAGCTGTAATGCCAAAAAGAATTAAAGCTTTTGTTTCTCCATAAGTTAAAGTATTTCCTTCTAAGTGATTAGAATGGAAATTCCAATCCAAACGAAATTTTTGCATAATACGAGCTTCATCTTCTGGTTTTAAAGGTCTATACTGATCTAACTCCTGCTTTAATTCAATACACTTTTTTATATTACTTTTCATAAGAAAAACATTTATTCTACTCTATAGACATAAAAATAGTGTTTTTTTATCATTATCTGTAATTTCTTAATTGTCTTGTAAATCTTAAATGTATTGAAAGACAAAGTATTAAGTTTTAGCCTTTATTTTACAATTTACATACCTTTGTAATTCATCTTAAATAAATATGAAAAAGCTAAGCCTATTTTTACTATTATCTACTTTCACATTTTGTGGTTTTGCTCAAAATATGGACATTGATTTATTGAGAGAAATCAACTTGAATAGAAATACAAAATTAGACCCATTTTTTAAAGGAATTTCTGATTCTGATGCACCAGTAAGTTTATTAGTTCCCACAGTTCTTTTTGTCACAGGACTTTTTGTAAAAGATAGTTTGACTACTCTTCAAAAGAGTTTTACAGTTGGAACTTCTTTGGTTTTAGCCTCTGGGCTTTCTGTAGGTTTAAAGTATGCAATTAATCGCCCAAGACCTTTCCGTACTTATCCCGATTTGGACAATGTTCTTTCTCCTTATAATCCTTCTTTTCCTTCTGGACATACTACAGCAGCCTTTAGTATTGCTACTTCTTTGACAATGGTTTACCCTAAATGGTATGTGGCTGTTCCTGCTTATTTGTGGGCTGGTAGTATTGCTTATTCAAGAATGCACTTGGGAGTACATTATCCTTCTGATGTGTTGGTTGGTGCTTTGATTGGTGGAGGAATGGCTTGGTTGAGTCATTATCTCAATAAAAAATACTTTCATAGAACGGCTTCTTACTTCAAACATTGATTTCCTAACAAAAAAGCAGTATTTTCAATAACACTTTTGGAAATATATGCAGGATTTAGAAAAGATACTTTTAGAGAATAAAGGTGAAATTAAACACTTGGATTTAAGTCAACAAGGATTGACAGAAATCCCTCAAGAAATATATAGTCTTTATAATTTGGAAGAGTTGATTCTGACAAATAATCAATTGACGATTTTGCCAGATGCTTTGTTTTCTCTTCCTAAACTCAAACAGCTAAATCTCAAAAAAAATAAGATTAAAGAAATACCAAGTTCAATTCTCCAAGCTTCAAGTTTGGAAGTATTGAACTTTAATTTTAATCAACTCACAGAACTACCCAAAGAACTTTTTGAAGTTACAACACTTACTGATTTATATTTTTCTCACAATCAATTAAAGGAAATCCCTTTTGTCATCAACAACTTAAAGAGACTAAATTCTTTGAATGTTCGAAATAATGAGTTAGAACAATTACCTGTTTCATTAGCTCATATTCAAGCATTGTCACAATTACATTTAATAGAAAATAAGCTAATTCTAATTCCTTCTTCTTTATTTAAATTACCCAAACTCTATTTTTTTAATTGGAAAAAACAAAGAGGGGCGATTCCTCCACAAGTAGGAGATTATTTGGAAGAAGTTGAACACATCGCTTTGACCAATAAAGGGATGAAAAGCATTCCAAAGGAGGTATTTCTATTCACAGAGTTGAAAAAATTAGATCTTTCTCAAAATAAAATTACACAGATTCCAAATGAGATTGAGGCTTTAAAAAGACTGAAAATATTACACATTCATAATAATCAATTGAATGACATTCCTGTAGTTATTTCTAAGTTGGAGTATTTGGAAGAATTAATGATTCATAAAAATCCCATAGAGAATTTTCCAATGCACTTACTAGCTTTGCCAAGACTGAAAACAGTTTCCTCTTGGGGTTATAAACCCAAAACACTTTATCCTACTGTACCTTCATTAGATGTACCACAATTGGTAAAACATATAATGACAGTGATTAGACAAGACCAAAACTTCTCTTTTTCTTGGGAAACAAAACAAAATTTATTTTCACTATCAGTTGATGAATTGTCTCGTTGTTCTCAAATTCCTTTACATGATTTTCTAACAGCAATCACCTTAGAGAATTGGAATATATTTTATAACGCATCTCAATACCTTGTTCATATTTTGAATGATGAAATTCAAATTTTGGATGAACATTCTGAATTAGTTTTTTGGGGAGAAAATACATTACTATCAAAATCAGAGTATGTTGAGCGTTTAGAGTTACATAATATCAAAATAGTAGAAGAGCTGACCGATAAAACGACTCATCTTGTTTTAACTTTCCCAAGTCCAGAACTTCCTTCAGAAGTATTTGAAAAAGTAACTGTACTTAGTGAAAGAGTCCTTAATCATTTCCTTCAATTGAAATCTCCAAAACATTTACAAGAGGAAGAAGGAGAACAAGAACAAGAACAACAAAATATTATTCAGCTACTTAATCATGAAGCAGAAGAAAATTTTGAGTTGGCAGTCAGCTTTTTATATGCTTTGGGTGTAAGTACAAAATTATTGTATCATATTATTATTGTACTTTTTGAGCGAAGAATGACAGAACAGCAACAATTAAGTTTAGAGCGACTAATTTATCTATATGGCACCAATGAACTTTATCAGAATTTGAAGAAAGTATTACTCAATCCTGATTTTCGATGGAGGAGAACCTCTCTGAATGATGTTGCTTCTGATATTTGTAAGGGAACAGAATTGAGTACCAATGTTTTTTATCGATACATAGACAAAAAAAGAATATAAGATGACACCATCAGAAATAATTGAACATCTAGAAAGTTCATTAAAAGGAACAGCCAAAGCAATACATTTGAATAATCGAGGGTTTAAGACTTTTCCACAAGAGATTTTTAATTATCCAGAAATTAAAGAATTGTATTTGGAGGGTAATGAGATTGAGGAGATTCCTGCTGATATTGTAAAATTACCCAACTTGGAAATTTTATCACTTCAAAAAAATGAGATTACAACAATTAGTGAGGAGATAGAAAACTTAAAAAATTTAAAAGAACTAAATCTTTACTTCAATGAGTTGACAAGTTTACCAAATATTTTTCATCACTTTTCAAACTTGGAAAAACTGAATTTGGCTTACAATGCATTGACAGAATTACCCAAAAGCATAGAGCATTGTAATTCATTGATGAGTGTGGATATTTCATACAATCCTATCAAAGAATTACCTTCTCATGAACGATTGGTTAAATTAAGAAATCTTAATCTTGAGTATACAGAAATCCAGAACATTACACACGATTTGTTGTATTGTGCAGGTTCATTCGATGTGCAAATTTCTCAACCTATTTTGTTCTTGAATAAATATTTGTTGAAACAAAATGGAGATTTTAAATTAATCAAGCAAGGACATCGCAATGAAGTAATGTCTAAGGTGCCAGAAGAAGATAAGCTTTTCTATCATCAAATATTCTGTAATATGACACAGCATTTTGATCAAATTGATAAGCGTTTTTTTGTACATGCTTTGGGTTTAAAGAATGAAATTATCTTCACAAATGCATTAGATTATCTTTATCAATTTACTAGCCAAGAAGAGAAAATTGTATTTGAGGAAGGAGAGCAGTTTTCAATTTTGGGAAATACAATTCTAGGGCAAGAGCAATATTTGGATAGGGCACAAGGACAAGGTTTAGAGCATATAGAGCAAGCAGGCGAAAACTTACCTCGTTATTTATTGATCGGAAAAGAGATTGATGGAAAAGCTTTGTGGGAAAAAATGGAAGATTTAAGTAACCATGTTTTACTCACAGAACGTAAGTTTAATTTGGCTCTGGAACAAAGAGAAGAAAAGTTCTTTTATGCAGAAGCTAAGGAAGAAGAGATTGAAAATATCAGAATGCTCTTATATGCCACAGAAGAGAATGTAGAGTTGGCACTAGGTATGTTACCTGCTTTGGGAGTTCCCAAAACATTTTTGACTGATTTATTATTAGTAAAAATGTATCAGGAAGATGAGTTGCAAAAACAAATAGATGAATTGATTTATCTATATGCTTCAGATACTTTGTTGGCAAAAATTCAGCATTTTCAACTCACAAATGATAAAATAGAACCTAAAGTTTTTGTGAGAAATTTGGGATATTGGACAAATGATACAGAAATTGATGGAGAGAAAGTAAAAAGTTTTAGAAAAAATAAAGGTCGCAGATAGAGTGCGAAGTACTCATCTATTTTTGTGACTAACAATTAAGAAAAGAGAATCATGGCAAAGAAAGCAGAACAGAAAAAAAGACATAATTATACTTTTTATGGACAGAAAGCGAACGCAGAAGAGTTGCATGACTTTATGAAGCACGTTTTCAAAACAAATGAAGAAGCAGAGGCAGAGGGAAGAAGAAAAACACCAGTTTGTATTTGGGGTACACATGGTATTGGTAAAAC
Organism: Cytophagales bacterium; assembly: GCA_024232295.1. Classification (GTDB taxonomy): domain Bacteria; phylum Bacteroidota; class Bacteroidia; order Cytophagales; family JAAEPT01; genus JAAEPT01. Next base: position 68,749 of record JAAEPT010000102.1, on the reverse strand, counting down.
ACACAATGTAGAGCAAATTGCCAAAGACAATGGATATAAGTTTACTTATATTGCTCCAGCTCAGTTCGAAGAAATGGGAGACCTTTTGGGAATGCCTAAGATTGTAGAGAGAGATGGAGAAATGGTTACAGAAATGATGGCTCCAGATTGGGTTCCTACAGAAGAAGGACCAGGAATTTTATTAATTGATGATGTAAACCGTGCAGATATCCGTATCCTAAGAGGAATTATGCAATTACTTCAAAACTTCGAATTGGTGAGTTGGAAACTTCCTAAAGGTTGGCAAATGGTTTTGACAGCTAATCCTGATGGTGGAGATTATTCTGTAACACCAATGGATGGAGCCATGTTGACACGTATGTTACACGTGACAATGGAATTTGATGTGAAGCAGTGGGCTTTATGGGCAGAGCAAAATGGAGTAGATGAAAGAGGAATCAACTTTGTATTGACTTATCCAGAATTGGTAACAGGAGAGCGTACAACACCTCGTTCATTAGTACAGTTTTTTGAGACACTCAAGCCAATCAAGAATTTGGAAGAGAACTTAGGTTTGGTAGCAATGTTAGCTCACTCTTGTTTCGAGAGAGAGACAGTGACTGCTTTTATGACTTTTATCCAAAACAACTTATCAAAGTTAATTTCTCCAGAAGAAATCTTAAATGCGAAGAAGTTTGAATTGGAAGTACAAGCTCAAGTAAAAGGTTTGGTACAAAAAGGTGATACTAAACGTGTAGATATCTTGTCTGTATTGTGTACAAGGGTGGTAAACTATATCAAGACAAATGATATTAAATTAAAGGCAGACCAAGTGAAAAATGTTAAGCAGTTTATCAAAATGGACTTATTGCCAAATGATATGCGTTTAATCATGGCTCAAGACCTAATCAAAATCAATGCAAGTACAAAGATGATTATGGCAGATCCAGAGATTGGAAAGCTTTTACTTAAGAAAATGTAAGCTTTTGCCTATGAAGTCAAATAGTGAAATATTAGAAGAAGTAAATAAAACCAGTATCAAACTTATATTAGAAGAGCCTTTCTATGGACACTTCTTTATGGGTTTGGTAAAAACGGTTGATGAAAGTACTCCTACAATGGCTGTAAGCTTGAGGGGTAAGAATAGCTTGTATCTTTTGGTAAATCCTGAATTTTGGGAGTCAATGAGTCAAGAGGAGCGTTATGGAGTAGTAAAACATGAGATTTTACATATTCTCTTCAAACACCTCTTTATGATGGATCAATTTGGAAATAAATATGTTTTCAATATTGCTGCTGATATGTTGATAAACCAATATATTCTCCGAAAGCAGTTGCCAGAAGGTGGTGTCTTTCTTGAGAAGTTTCCAGATTTAAACTTAGATAGAGAGCAAACGGTCAAATACTATTATGATAAGTTGACTAAGTTCATTCAAGAACAACAGTCAATTGATGCAAAGTATAAGCCTCAAGAAGGGGAGCAAGATCAAAACGAAGATGGTCAAGGTCAGCAAGGACAAGGTGATGGAGAGTCTGATTCTTCTGATAATAGCGATTCAAAAGGAGATAATCAAAGCAAGAGACCTTACAATGAGAGTTGGGAGAACTTAAAGCCTTATCTCGACCCAATGCATGATGCACAAAGAAGACATGAGCTTTGGGATCAAATCAAAGATATGTCTTCTGCTGAGCGTGATATCATAGAAGGGGCTTTGAATGACTACATCAAAGGAACAGTAGAACGTTTGAAGAGCTACGGAACACTTCCCGCAGGTATTCAGTCTTATATTGATAATCTACTAGAAATGATGAAGCCTAACCTTGATTGGAAAAGGGCTTTACGTTTGTTTACCGAAAATTCTCGCTCTACTTATCTTAATAATACACTCAAAAGAGCCTCTAAAAGATATGGTACAGTACCAGGAATTAAGATTAGAAGAAGGCAGAAGATTTTGGTGGCAGTGGATACTTCAGGTAGTGTGAGTGATACTGACCTAAAAGAGTTTTTTAGTGAAATGTATTATGTTTGGCGAGAGAATGCAGAGATTATTGTGGTAGAGTGTGATACAGATATTCAACATGTTTATCATTATAATGGAACAATGCCAGACTTTGTACATGGACGAGGGGGAACAGACTTTAATGCTCCTATTCGTTATGCTAATGAAAAGGTAAAGCCAGATGCAATTGTTTATTTTACAGATGGTTATGCTCCTATTCCTCATGAGCCTAACAGACATCCTATTTTGTGGATGATTTGTAGTACAGGAATTCCAGAAGATGACGAAACATTCTTTGAATTTCCAGGAAGGGTTGTGAAAATGAGTGCTACTAAGCAATAAAAAATAATAAGTAAAAAAAAAAGGAACTGTCATTGTGGACAGTTCCTTTTTTATTTGAAAAAGTGATAAGATTTTATTGAGCTTCACCTTCTGTAGCTTCAGCAGGAGCAGCTTCTTTTTCTTTTTTCTTTCTAGCTTTTAAGTCTTTTCTGTACAACTTACGATCATGTAAGTAGTTTGTAACATCATTAGATTCATTTTTTAAAACAAATTCATGACGATCAATACTGATGATATCTAACTTTAACTCTTGGTTTTGAGCTAACATTTCTAAGATCACAACTTTTTTATCATCACTTAATCTCCAACGACCAGATGCAACAGGTACTTTACTTCCGTGAGGTACAAAGATGAATGTTTTATTTTTCTTGAACTCAATCAACATATCCATATTCAACTCATTATCACTTTTGTATACATGCCATTCCTTAGCAATCAAAGCTTCTGTGTGAGATAAATGTCTATGTCCTTTTTTGTAAGGGATCAATGAAATTGTTGTATTTCCGTCATAACCACCCAAAGAAAGGTGTTTTTTGTCTAATGTAACAATTGTATAAGTTAGTTCAGTATTAGAAGTTTGGTCATTTAATACAATGCTATTATTGTCATCACTTAATTTCCAAGTTCCTGTATGAGTAGTTTCTTTAGATGCTTCAATCTTAAAAGTTTTGTCTTTTTTGATGGTGATGATAAGATTCTCATGCTTAGGAGTAATTTGCTTATCATTTTGCTCCGTCAAGACCATTTTCCATTTTTTTGAGATTAACTTCTCAATTTTTTTTGCACTCTTTGCGAATGAAAAAACTGTGCTTGTCAGAAGAATAACTAAAAAAAGACCTATTTTTTTTTCTGAAATTTTCATAGAATTTACTTTTCACTGTTATAGATAAAAACGAAAGACCCAATATAGTAAAAATGAATTATAAAATGGATTTTTCGATCATAATATTATTGTCTATAAGGTATAATTTTCTGGATTGATTTTAACAAACCTTAGCATAGAATGAAAAGGAAATCGCTCATTTTCGAGTTTTTTGGCAGCAATCACTATTTTTTTATTTTTCTTTTCTGGTTCTATTTCAGATGTCAATGCTTTGATCATTTTCATGAAGATAAATGAATGCATACAATTTTCTTTCCCCATTGTTCTAATTTGTCTCTGCACATTTCCTAAAATAAATTCAGCTTCCTCATGTTTGAATGTATGGATAAGACAAAAGATCTTTAATAATTTTACATCGATGATTGTTTTAATATAATCTTTCAGTGTGTTGCTTTCCAATGATTTGTCTAAATACAATATGGCTTCATGATATTTTTGATTGAGTATATAGCAAATTGCACGATAGTTATTGTAACAATTGAATACTGCTAAATTATTATCATCTATTTCTGTATGCTGAAAAATACGTTCATTTAAAGCATCCAATTCATTACTTTTTCCCAATGCTTGGTAGCGTTCTGCCTGAATCAGTAACAAATAAGTAGGGATTGTATATGAAGTATAATTTGAGAATAGTTTATTAGCACAAGGTTCCAGCTCAGTTAATGCCTCATCAACCAATCGCATAGATTGTGTCTTATAGTTAAACAAAATTTGAAGGTAAGTAAATACCCATTGTAAGTTATGATAAATAGTATCTTGACTATAATGCTCAAAAATATGCTTTACATCCTTGAATGCACATTTTATTGAATCTACATCGCTTTTGCTTAAAGCTTCTTGTATAAAAAGTTTGTTAAAAATATCAGCACAATAAAAGTATATTTTGAGTCTGTGAGAATCTTTGTAAAGTGTTGTATTTTTGAATAATTGATCTTTTATACTATTCAGCTCTAATTTTTTATTTTTTTCATAACTCAAAATCTGTTCTCCAAAAAAGGAAAAATAAGTCATTAAAAATTCTTCAGACTTGTCTACTGTTGTCATATAAGACAAGTGCTTGTTGTATAACTGAGAATATTCAAAACGCTCACTCGTATTATGAAATGTTAATTTCTTCAAATATCTATAAACAATCAATAGTTCATTTGATAAATCATAGTGTTTCAAGTCTTTCTCTAGTTTACGTAAGGTTGCAATAGAAATTGTTCTATTCTTTTCTAAGATAATTTCTCCAATACTTGCTACCTGTTGCAAAAGTTCAGTACGAGGTCCTCCAGTTTGTTGTAATATAAAAGTTTGGATTTTCTCATTCAGTCGAGAACGTAGTGTGTAGAAGGCATTTTGATTTACTTCTAGCACAGCTTGTATATCCTTATCACTCAAGCTCTGGTCTCTAAAAAGCTCCAACAATTGAGCTGATTTTTTAGCTTCATTGTTATTGAGGAAGTTATAAATAGTTTTGTATTCGTTATCGGTAAGCTTGTTGATAACATTCTTAAGTTTGGACATGTTGAAAAATATAATCGTTGGGAAAATGCTTTTTCTTAATACGAAATAAATTTAATATTTGTTGAGAAAAAAAGTCAATAATGTAACAAAAACATACATTTAGTATTTTAGAGAAATTCTAAAATAGAAAAGCGATATTTCTTTTGTATTTTTGCAATGCTATGATAGAAAAATTACAGGAATTAGGAAAGTCTTTAGAAGGAGATTTTTATACAGACAGTATGACAAGAGTAGCATATGCTACTGATGCATCTGTATATCGAGAAATGCCTTTGGCTGTAGCTAGACCACGAAATACAAGAGATCTAGAGAAGTTGATCAAGTTTGCAAAGAAGTTTAGAACTTCTTTGATTCCTCGTACAGCAGGAACCTCTCTTGCAGGACAAGTAGTAGGTAGTGGTATTGTAGTAGATGTATCAAAATACATGACTAAGATACTGGAAGTCAATAAGGAAGAGAAATGGGTAAGAGTACAGCCAGGTGTAATCCGTGATGACTTGAACAAATATTTGAAGTCTTATGGGTTGTTTTTTGCTCCAGAAACTTCTACTGCCAATCGTTGTATGATTGGAGGAATGGTAGGGAATAACTCTTGTGGTTCACATTCTGTAATTTATGGAACAACTCGTGATCATTTATTAGAATTGAAAACCTTACTTTCTGATGGTACAGAGGCACACTTCAAAGAACTTACAAATAATGAGTTTGAAGAAAAGCTTCAGTTGGAAAATCTTGAAGGAGATTTATACCGCCATTTTGAGAAAATTCTCTCAGATTCTTACAACCAAAATGAGATTAGAAAAGAGTTTCCAAAGCCAGAAATTAATAGAAGAAATACAGGATATGCAATTGATATTTTGTTGGAATCTGCACCTTTTACTGAGGAAAAAGAATCCTTTAACTTCTGTAAATTATTAGCAGGTTCAGAAGGGACATTGGCATTTATGACTGAAATTAAAATCAATTTGGTGGATTTACCTCCAAAGGAAAAAGCAGTTGTAGCCATTCATAGCAATACAATTAATGATTCATTAAAGGCAAATAGAATTGCCCTTAGCTATAAACCAGGTGCATCTGAATTGATGGATAAAATCATTTTGGACTGTACCAAAGAAAATAAAAACCAAGCAGCTAATCGCTTTTTCATTGAAGGAGATCCAGCAGGAGTACTTTGTGTAGAGTTTGAGAGAGAAACAGAGGAAGAGATTGAAGAACTCTGTACTCAAATGATTGCTGAAATCAAAGAAGCTGGTTTTGGATACCACTTTCCAATCATTTGGGGAGCTGAAACTACTAAAGTTTGGAACCTTAGAAAGGCTGGTTTAGGATTGTTGGCAAATATCCCAGGAGACCCAAAAGCAGTAGCTTGTATTGAAGATACTTGTGTAACAACTGATGATTTACCTGATTTCATTGAAGAGTTTGATGGAATTATGGATAAGTATGGAAAAGAAAGTGTGTATTATGCTCATGCAGGAGATGGTACAATTCACCTTCGCCCTGTATTAGACTTGAAGAAAACAGAGGATAGACAACTGTTTTTTGACATTACTAATGATGTAGCCACTTTGGTCAAAAAATACAATGGTTCAATGTCTTCTGAGCATGGTGATGGACGTGTAAGAGGTGAATTTATTGAAAAAATGATTGGTTCTCACAATTTTAAGTTGGTAGAATCTGTCAAGGGAATTTGGGATCCTCAAAATATTTTTAACCCAGGAAAGATTGTTGATACTCCAAAGATGAATGAATATTTGCGTTATGATGCAGATATGAAAACACCAGAGTTTGATACAATGCTTGATTTTTCTGATGATGAAGGAATTTTAAGATTGGCTGAAAAGTGTAATGGTACTGGTTTGTGTAGAAAAACGCATTTGTCTGGAGGAACAATGTGTCCAAGCTATATGGCTACCAAAAATGAGTCTGCAACTACTCGTGCTAGAGCCAATGTATTAAGGGAATTTTTGACTCGATCAGAAAAAGAAAATCCTTTTGATCACGAAGAAATTAAGGAAGTAATGGATTTGTGCTTGAGTTGTAAAGGCTGTAAGTCTGATTGTCCTTCTAATGTGGATGTGGCAGCTCTTAAAACAGAATTCTTGCATCAGTATTACAAATCAAATGGTATTCCGTTCCGTGCCAAGCAAATTGCTGAAGTTGCCAAGATAAATGAAAAATTTTCAAGTGCACCTTGGTTATATAACTTGGGAGCAAAAATGCCAATTGTAAATAATGTTGTAAAAGCTGTAATGGGTGTTTCTCAAAAAAGAGATTTACCATTATTGTACAAAACAACATTGAGAAAATGGTATGATAAAAATAAATCGAGTTTAGAGAAAGGGAAAACAAAACGTGGGAAGGTTCATTTCTTTGCAGATGAGGTTATCAACTTTAATGATGTGCCAATTGGAATCATTGCCATTCAGTTATTAACTAAGCTAGGTTATGAAGTAGTCATTCCTAAACATGTAGAAAGTGGTCGTCCAGCGATGTCAAAAGGAGTTTTGGATTATGCAAAGGATGTGGCTACTGAAAATGTAAAGTTATTAAAGAGTGTAGTTACTGAAGAAGCTCCATTAATTGGTGTAGAACCTTCAGCTATTTTATCATTCCGTGATGAATACCCAAAATTAGTTGATGATAAAGAGAGTGCAAAAGCTCTTGCTAAAAATGCCTTTTTGATTGATGAATTCATTGCTCAAGAGATTGAAAAAGGAAATATTAGTGCTGATGAATTTACAGACAAAGCTCAGAAAATTAAATTGCATGGACATTGTCATCAAAAAGCATTGTCTTCTGTAAACTTCTCTAAAACATTATTGTCTTTGCCTAAGAACTATGAAGTGGAAGTAATTCCTTCAGGTTGTTGTGGTATGTCTGGTTCATTTGGTTATGATGCAGATAAATATTCGACTTCTATGCAAATAGGAGAGTTGGTATTGTTCCCAGCTGTACGAGAAGCAGGTTCAGATACATTTATTGCTGCTCCAGGAACATCTTGTAGACATCAAATCAAAGATGGAACAGGTCGCCAAGCAATGCACCCAGTTGAAATTTTGTATAGTGCATTGATATAAGTGTTCAAAAAATAGGGAATCTTATTGAAATCAGATAATTTCGCAGAACTTGAAATTTTAAGTATTATGAGTTTTACAAACGATAAAGAAAAATTTAGCTATGCAGTAGCTATGAGCGTAGCAGGAAACTTATTCCAACAAGGAATTAAAGATATTGATACTGCTGCTTTTGCAAAAGGTGTAGAGGATGCATTGAGTGGAAACTTAGCATTAAGTCCAGAGCAAGCAAATGAGGTAATTCAAAGTTTCTTAGCTGAGGCTCAAAAGTCTCAATTTGCTGGAAACGTTGAAGCTGGAAAAGCATTCTTAGCAGAAAATGCTAAAAAAGAAGGAGTAACTACTTTGGAAAGTGGATTACAGTATGAAGTATTGACTAGCGGAAATGGTGCTACTCCAAGCTTAACAGATACAGTAACTACTCACTACCATGGTACTTTGATTGACGGAACTGTATTTGATAGTTCTGTAGAAAGAGGACAACCTGCTTCATTCCCTGTAAATGGAGTAATTAAAGGATGGACTGAAGCATTACAATTAATGAAAGAAGGTGATAAGTGGAGATTAACAATCCCTTATGATTTAGCATATGGTGAAAGAGGTGCTGGTGGTGCTATCCAACCTTATGCAACATTAGTTTTTGATGTAGAGCTTATCAAAGTAGGAGAATAATAGCTATTCTTTCTCATAAAGAAATTAAGAAACAGGTTAGGGCTTATCTTAGCCTGTTTTTTTGTGCCCAATTTTTTATAAGCTGTATAAAATTCTCAAAGCAGTAATTTGTATCTTATAACAGAGAAAAAGTATAAAGCTTTCTATGAAATGATGGTAGGTCAATTTGGAATTTAATAATCAACATAAAGATGAATTCAGCTTGAAATTCACCTTTTTCTTTTACTCATTTTTTTACTAAAAACGGTACTTTGAAATTATTTATCAATCACTTTTTTTCTTTTAACCCCAACCTATTTTAGACAAACACGTTGTATAATTATACAAATTAACCAAATACAAAATTAAAATCAGCTATGAAGACTTTTATAACAATTTCCATCGCCTCTAGTTTGTTGTTCTTAACATCTTGTGTACAACACTCAGTTTGTAGTACATATTCAGATAATGCTCCAGTAACTGTGGAAAAGACACAAACAGATTTATAAAAAGAGGCTCATTCCTTTTATGTGGGGACAGAGAGGAAGAAAAGAGGCTGCTTTTGAAAAGTAACCTCTTTTTTTACGATAAAAACAAAAGACCAAATTCAATATTGAATTTGGTCTTTTTATTATTTTGGGTAAACTTTGTTTAGTGACTATGACTGTGGTCATCGTGACTATGGTCATGTGTATGATCTTCTGTAGTTTCTGTATTTGTAGAATCTTGAGCAGTTGATGAATGACAGTTACTTCCATCTTTTTTACAATTTTTCTCACAAGTTCCATTTTCACCTTTACAACAAGTCTTTCCATCTTTATGGCAAGTTGCTGTAGAATCTTTTGAGCATTCTGCTTTATTTTTCTTGTCTTTACAACAAGCTGCTGTAGAATCAGAAGTGCACTCAGCTTTGTTTTTTTTGTCTTTTCCTGGATGACAGCATTCCATTTTTTCTTGTTTTTTTTCAGTGTTATCACCACATGAAACAAAGAAAACAGAAGCAATTGCCACACAGATAATTCCGATGATTTTTTTCATATTTTAGTGCAATTAAAGTATTAAACATGTTACGTGTCGCAAGATAATCATTTTTTGGTAGAAATGAGCGAGAAATCGCCATACAAGGTGCCTCCAATGCTGTTCTTTTTTGCTCCAGTGACTTCTGAAAGTACATTTGGTTGATTGTGTAACCTAAGTACCCCTAAAAAGCCAAAAATGAGAGCCTCCTTATAATTAATCACTGTTTTTGAAGGAATGATAATTTCTATTTCACTGATTTGTTTTTTGAGAATTTCAATGAAAAAAGAATTAAATGCTCCTCCTCCTGTCACTAGTAAGTTCTTATTTGAGAGTATTGGAAGACAATTCTTGATTTGGATTGCAACATGAATGCAAATAGTTGCCAGTTTGTCTTCAAGAGAAATGCCACAGTGATCAAGTAAAGGACGCATGTATTCACTAAACCATTCTTTTCCCAATGACTTAGGAGCAGATTTTTGATAGAAATCTAATTGATTTAATTTCTCTAGAAGTTCTTGGTTACATTTTCCTTCAGAAGCAATTTTTCCTCCTTCATCATATGCTAATCCTCGTTCACTGACCAAATAATTGAGTGCCATATTAATTGGACAAATATCAAAAGCAATTCTTTTTTTGTCTTGCAAATAGGAAACATTCGCAATTCCTCCAAGGTTCAAACAATAATCATATTTATTGAATAATAATTGATCTCCGATAGGAACAAAAGGAGCTCCTTGTCCACCAAGAGCAACATCCACTGTTCTAAAATCTGAAACTACAGGAATATTCGTTTTTGCATAGATTTCTGCTCCATCTCCAATCTGTTTGGTAAAACCATTTTCTGGTTGGTGGAAAATTGTATGTCCATGAGAAGCTATAAAGTCACAAGTTATCTTATGTCTTTGAAGAAATTCATTACTAATTTCTCCTAAATAATGACCATAGGCTACATCTGTCTTTACTAGTTCAAGGGCAGATTCATTTTCTACATTCTGTAATTTATCTTTCCATAGAGAAGAATAAGGAATTGTTTCTGCTTCCAAAATGGAATATTGCCAAGCACTTTTTTCTTGCCAAAACTTACAAATACATAAGTCAACTCCATCTAATGAAGTCCCAGACATGATTCCTAATCCGTATAATGGTTTCATACTATTATTATTCTTACTTTTGAAAATGGATTTAGTACTAGACTTTGGAAATACTAGCATCAAGGTTGCTTGTTTTGAGCAAGATGAGTTGACAGATTTTTTTGTCTGTCATGAGCTGATTCCTATTTATGAATTAGTACAAAATAAAGAGCCCTCGCAAATTATCATTTCTTCTGTCACTAAGCAACATTTACCACTTTTGTCCTTCAAAAATGTTCAAGTTTTGAATCATGATACTCCTTTACCAATCACAAATGAGTATCAAACTCCAAAGACATTGGGAGTAGATCGCCTAGCAGGTGTCATTGGCGCAATGAGTTTGTTTCCACAGACAAATTGCCTAGTTATTGATGCAGGCACATGCATTACCTATGATTTTTTAACGAAAGATAAAAAGTATTTAGGTGGAAGCATCTCTCTAGGTAGCCAGATGAGATTTAAGGCACTTCACAATTTTACAAATGCTCTACCGTTAGAGGAATTGGATTTGGACGTTGATTTGATTGGGACAAGTACTAAAACGGCTATTCAAAGTGGTGTTTTTCATGGAATGGCTCACGAAATTAATGGAGTCATACAGGCTTATGAAAAGCAATTTGGGAAAGTTCAAACAATTATTTGTGGAGGAGATGCAAAATACTTTGAATCCATGATAAAAGCACCCATCTTTGCAGATTCAAATTTGGTATTAAGAGGATTACATACAATTTTAAGATATAATGTATCAGTACAATAAGGTTTTAGCACTTGTTTTTGTTTTTTCACTTTTTGGTGCATGGGGACAGGTGTCATTAAATGCTCCTTATTCTTCTGAAGGTATAGGACAGGTAAATAATACAGGACTTACTTTTCAGCAAGGAATGAGTGGTTTGGGAGTTTCAAATTCTTCCGTACAATTTATCAACTTGATAAACCCTGCTTTGCTAGCTCGTACTCGCTACACAGTGATGGAAGTAGGAGCAAATAGTACAACTCATTTATTACAAGAAGAAGGAGGTTCTCAATCTACTACAAGCGCAAATTTATCAAATCTTACTTTCTCTTTTCCAATAGGCAAGTACTGGTCTTCTAGCTTTGGAATTTCACCTTATTCTACTGTCAATTATCAGACCACAGAGACAGCTGTTATTGATGCAGAAGCAAATGCAATTCAGTCAAATTCGGGTAATGGAGGAATTTCTAAACTCCATTTTTCAAATGGGGTACAAATTTATAAGGATTCTACACATAAGATTCAAACTTATTTAGGTTTGGAAGCAAGTTATCTGTTTGGTTCAATTGATAGAGTAAGTCGAGTGCAATTGGAAGAGAGTACAGGAGTACTACCATATTACACTGATCTAATTTCAAAATACCATTACTCTGATGTGGTATTCAAACCTGCTTTTGCAATTCGTAAGGAGTTTAGAGTGAAGAAAGTACAAAAACGCAAAACACTAACTTATAAGAGAAATAGACCTTACTATGATAAGGATACATTAGAAACTGCATTGTATCCAAATGCTAAACAGATTATCATTACAGAAGGAATTGATACAGTTGCAATTGCTGGGAAAGCCTCAAATGGAAAAATCAAATATTACCTAAAAGAAGAAATTGTAGAGAAAGGACAAAAAGTACGTATTTATGAGCCTATCTCAGAAAAGAAATATTTAACAGCTACTCGTACTCGCATTCTAAAAGATACATTGGTTTATGTAGAGAAAATGTTTAGAAGTGATTCTTTGAATAAAGGTTCTGGTGTTTTTATGAACTTAGGAGCTGTCTATGAAATTGGTTCGTCAGTTGGTACAAATTATTCATCTTCTGTTGAGCGATACAATTTGGTAGGAAGTGTTTTGGGAACAGATACAGTGGCAGAATTAAGTGGTAATACTACTTTGCCTTCTTCTTTGAAAGTAGGATTGAGCTTTGATAAGCCAATTCCAGCGGGAAAAACGGCAGAAGGAGCACTAAAAACTACTACTTGGTCTGTTGGTGCAGATTTTCATTATACACAATGGAGTCAATATAAGAGTGTATTAGGTACTCAAAATTTACAAGATTCTTACAAAATTATATTAGGTGGAGAAGTTACTCCTAACATGTTGAGTAATCGATTCTTCAAAAGAACAATTTATAGAATGGGTTTGAGTTATGCTACCTTACCTCACGTTTTTTCAGAGTCTGCTCAAGATGTTGGCATTAGTTTTGGTATGTCGATGCCTGTTGGACCTTTTAATCGAAAAAGATTACCACGTTATATAAATCTTTCGCTTGTTTATGGACAAAGAGGAGATTTTAACAATAAGTTAATAAAAGAACACTATTTTGCGACCACTTTAAGTTTTACGGTGAATAGTAAATGGTTCCAACGTTATAAAGTGGGGCTCTAATTTTATAGAACAGAAATGATTATGAAGAAATTAGTTTGGGTATTAGCATTGATGATGGGGTTGAGTGCATTTGCACAAAATGGTTATGATTTTGGCTCTGAAGATAAAGTTGAGACTTTAGGTAAATACAAATACGCACAGAGTTTAATTAAGGCAAAGAAATTTAACGAAGCTCGTCCAAATATTTACTGGTTATTAACAAAAACGCCAAAATTACACAAGACTTTGTATCAAAATGCCACGAAGATGTATGAAGGCTTAGTGAAGGCAGAGAAAGATCCTGCTCAAAAAGCAATTTTCCAAGATTCTGTATTGGCTTTGTATGACAAAAGAATCCAATTGTATGGTGAAGAAGCAAAAGTTTTGAATTATAAAGCATTAAAAGCTTATCCTTACCAATACAAAGACAAGACAAAATATGATGCTCTTTATGCAGAATTGAAAAAAACAATCGAGTTGAATAAGGAAGGTACTTATGATGCTACTTTTGTGAATTACTTTACTTTGGTAAAGGTACAAAAGCAAAAAGGTAATTTGACAGATGACCAAGTATTAGCTGTTTATGATGAGCTTACAGGTTATTTGGATAAGCAAATTGCTACAAAACCAGAAAAGAAAGAAAAGTTAGAAAAGAGAAAGTCAAAGATTGAAACAATTTTATCTAAGACTGTTGTAGTGGATTGTGATTTTATCCAAAATAAAATGGGACCTAAGTACTTAGCAAATCCAGAATTGAAATTGGCTAAGCGTATCTATAAATTATCAATTGTTAATAAATGTATCTCAAATGATTTATTTGAAAAGGTTTCTTACTTCATTTTGGAAAAAGAGCCTACTTCAAAAGGATATAAGCAATTGGGTAATATTCAGTATTTGAAACAAAAGAATTACAAAAAAGCGGGTGAATCTTATGCAAAGGCATTGGAGTTGAGTACAGATAATGCAGAAAAAGGAGAGATCTTATACAACTTAGCAAGTATGGCTTCTAAGCAAGGAAAGAAATCAACTGCTCGCAAGCATGCAAGAGAAGCAATTGCTTTAGGTCAAAAAACTTCTGAGTGTTATACATTGATTGGTAACTTGTATTCTTCTAGTTTCAATGAGTGTAAGGTAAATGGAAACCCTGTTACTTCTCGTGCTGTTTATTTAGCAGCTTATGAGCAATACAAAAAAGCAGGTAATTCAAAGAAAATGGCAGAAGCTAAAAAACAATTCCCATCTATGGAGGACATCTTTAACCAAAATAAAAATGTTGGAGATAAGATCAATACTGGGTGTTGGGTAAATGAAACAGTAACGATTCAAAAGCGTTAATATGATGCTGAAGAATAGTATGAAAAATAAAATAAGAAACCTGTTACCTTTATTGGTAGCAGGTTTTTTGTATTCTTGTGGAGAAGGAAAAACTTCTCTTTTTGAACCTTATGAAGGCCCGGTCTTAGTTTCTCATAATATTGAGTCTGTTCTTACTGATTCTGCACATGTTGAATTTATTATGAGAGCTCCTAAGCAAATTAGGTATCAATCAAATGATGAAGAATTTCCAGAAGGTTTATATATGGAGTTTCATAATGATGAGCATCAAAAAGAAACTGTACTAGTTGCTAAGTATGCTTATTTCACTAAGAAACACAATCAATGGACTTTCAAGGATAGTGTAAGGGTGAAGGATTATATTCAAAATCGCTTATTGGCAACTGATGAATTGAATTGGGAACCTGATGATGAAAGAATTTATACTGATAAGAAAGTAGAAATCACAACGGGGAATCAATTGTTGAAAGGAACAGGTCTAGAAGCAAAGTCTGACTTTTCGGATTGGGAAATCTTGAATCCAACAGGGGTAGAATTTTTGGGTGATGATTAATAATCACTTACCTTTGTAGATGTAAAATCATAGATTTATTTATGTTTAAGGGATTAGGATTGGTTGATACCATTATTTTGGTATTGGCGACAGGCTTTTTTTTTATAGGAGTTAGCCAAATTATTTTGGTGGGTTTTGCTGGAAGTTATTGGATTTTTATGCTCACCTTTATTTTGTTATTTCTTTTTCAGCATAGAAAATCTGCAGCTGCAGAGAAGAAGAGACAGGAGGAGGAAGAACAAAAGCAAAACATGACTTCTAAGAAAAAGAAGAATAAAAAAACAAAGAAAAAATAGAATCAAATGGATTATCAACTATGGGGAGGAATTTTAGGTTGTCTACTGTTTTCTGCTTTTTTTTCAGGAATCGAAATCGCCTTTGTTTCTGCTGATAAACTACACATAGAACTAAAAGCAAATGGCAGTAATGCACTGTCTTATCGCTTGCTTACCTCTTTTTTGAAAAAACCAGCCATGTTTATTGGTACTACACTAATTGGTAATACAGTTGCCTTGGTGCTATATGGTATGCTTATGGCGAAAGTCATGGAACCTGCTCTAATTCCCTATATGAATGAAATTGGGGTAATGGTTGTACAGACAATTTTATCAACAATCATTGTATTGGCTACAGCCGAATTTGTACCAAAAGCCATTTTTTTAATTAATAGTAATCGAATGTTGGTGATCCTTTCAGTGCCTATGAAGATTATTAGCATTTTGTTATGGGTTCCTGTTTTCATTACGGTTCGTCTTTCCAAGTTTATTATTGTGAATGTCTTTAAGGGAGCATATTCTGACGAAAAGCCTGTTTATGGTCTTACAGATATGAATAACTTTTTGCAAGAAATGGTAAAAAGTGACAAAGCTTCTAATGCCGAAATTGATACAAAGATTTTTACAAATGCCTTAGAGTTTAAAACAGTCAAAGTAAGGGATTGTATGATTCCTCGTACTGAAATTGTAGCCATAGATATTACAAGTTCTATTAGTGACCTAAAGTCTGCTTTTGTAAACACAGGACACTCTAAGGTTTTGGTGTATAGTGAGAATATTGATGATATTATTGGTTATTGTCATAGTTCTAAACTTTTTTATAAACCTCAATCGATTGAAGATATTGTTTCTGATATTATGATTGTCCCTGAAACAAAGTTGGCAAATGATTTAATGATTGAATTTATTGAACGCCATAAAAGTATTGCATTGGTGGTTGATGAATTTGGTGGAACTTCTGGTTTGGTCACAATCGAAGATATTATTGAAGAAATATTTGGAGAGATTCAGGATGAGCATGATGATGAAGACTTGACAGAACAAGTGATTGATAAGAACAATTACATTTTTAGTGCTCGTCAAGAGATTGATTATCTAAATGAAAAATATCGTTTAGCATTGCCTAAGGGAGAATATGATACATTGGGAGGATTTATTTTGGCAAATCATACTGAAATACCTAATGCTCAAGATATTATAAGGGTAGGAGACTTTATAATAGAAATAAAAACAATGTTGGGGATTAGGATTGATAAAGTAAAATTGACAATTCACAGAGATAACGTGGATTAAACTTTGATTTTGTAAAAGAATATTTATAATTTGGAAGGATATTTTTTAAGAAGAATATACAAACGAAATAATGAGCGTATTAACTAAGATTCGTAATAGAACAGGAGTGTTACTAGCCGTTGTGGCTGGAGGGATTGGACTTTTTATTATTCAAGATGGATTATCTAGTGTAATGAAAGCCCAAGGAGATACTAGAGTAGTGGGAGAAGTGGCAGGAGAACTAATTGCACCACAACTTTTTGAGAATTCATATAAGCGTATTATCGCTCAGTATGAGCAAAATAATAGAGGACAAGCTGCGTCTGAATTTCAGCGTAATGCAGCTCGTGACCAAGCATGGAGTGAAATTATTTTTAACACAGCTTATCAAACAGAGTTTGAGGAGTTGGGTATTGAAGTGACTTCTGGAAAGAATGGTGAGCGTGTAGATATGGTACAAGGAAATACTTTGCACGAATACGTTTTACAACAATTCAAAGATTCTACAGGTGAATTTTCTCGTTCGTTAGTTGCTCAAACGCTACAAGGTTTAGGAAAAGATGCTGAATCACAAGCACGTTGGGAAGCTTTTGAAAACGCAATGGCAAAAGATCGATTGCAGAAGAAGTATGAAAACTTGTTAGGAAAGTCAAATTATGTAACGACTGCTGAAGCAAAAAAGAAATATGCTGAAGAGTCTGCTCGTGTAACTTTTGATTTCTTACATGTTCCTTATTCTCAAATACAGGATTCTACAATTAAGTTTTCGGATGCTGATTTACAAGCTTACTTCAATGCAAACAAAGCAAATTATACTGGAGTAGATGGTAGAACAATTGAGTTTATTACTTTTGATGTGAAAGCAACAGAAGAGGATAAACAAGCTATCCAAAAAGAAATTGCTGGTTTGACACAAGCATTAGGTACAGAAGCTGATGCAGAAGCATTTGCTCGTTTACGTTCTGATAAGCCGACAAATGCAAGAGATGTAGAGAAAAATAATTTACCTGTTGCTTTACAGTTAGATTCAAACCTTGCAGTAGGAAATGTATATGGTCCTTTCTTAGAAGGAGATGTTTACAATTCTTACAAAGTATTGGCACAAAAGTATGATACTATTCAGTCTGCACAAGCAAGTCATATCTTATTCAAGAAAGAAGATAAAGATAAGGCTGAGGAAATTTTAGCAGAAGCATTGAATGGTGGAGATTTTGCTGAATTAGCAAAAACTTATGGTACTGATGGTACAAAAGATAAAGGTGGAGATCTTGGAGAGTTTGAAACTGGTAGAATGGTTGCTCCTTTCCAAAAAGCTGTATTTGCTGCAACTAAATTAGGGGTTATTCCTAATTTGGTAGAAACTCAATTTGGATATCACATCATTGATGTTACGAAATTGGTTAAGACAAAAGAAATCAAAGATAAATACACTTTGGTTACTTTAAATAAAGAGGTATTAGCTAGTCGTCAGACAAGAGACAATGTTTATAAAGAGGCAAGTATTTTCTCTAGAGAAGCTACTACAATGGAAGCTTTCAAGAAAAAGGCTGAAGAGAAGAAATTAACAATTGTTACTGCTGCTAATGTAAAATCAACAGCTAACAGAGTTAGTTCTTTGGATAAAGCAAGAGAAATTGTAAGATGGGCATACAAAGATGCTGAATTGAATCAAGTTTCTAAGAATGTATTTGAATTGAACAATGGTGATACTTATGTAATTGCTGTGGTAACTAACATTTCTTCTAAAGACAATGTAACATTTGCTTCTGTAAAAGAGCAAGTGAAGAAAGATTTCTTAAATGAGAAAAAAGGAGAGGTTTTGATCAAAGAAGTAGAGGCTTTGGAAGGTACATTGGCTGAGAAAAAAGCAAAATTGTATGAGAAGTCTTACTATGGTGCTGTTCAAAATACAGCTACTGGAGTTAACTTAAATAATCCATTTATGTCCGCTGTTGGGCAAGATGTTGAAATTGTAGCAAAAGCTTTTAATTCAGAGGTGAATAAGGAAACAGGTATCTTAAAAGGAGATAATGGTATTTTCATTTTAGCTACGAAAGAAGTTGTTCCTGCTCAAGAAGTAGGAGATTACTCAAGTAGTAAGTCACAAGTTAAGAGTACATGGACAAATGACTCTAGAGCAATTGAAGCTGCGATTAGAGAAAATGCGAATGTAAAAGATTACAGATATATCGTTTACTAGATATAAAATAAATTGTTTGAAAAAGCTGTCTTTTTAGAAAAGACAGCTTTTTTGTTTTATAGGAGGAGCAACCCTTTTATTATTTCCTAGTATAGAGTGTATTGTTTAAATTTGTTAGTATGAGCATTATAGAATCCAAAACTGATAATGAGTACCAAGCATTTTTTGAAAAAGAACTTGAACGTCTAAATGACCAACAAAAGGAGGCTGTTAAACAAACAGAAGGACCTGTATTGGTAGTAGCAGGACCAGGTACAGGGAAAACTCAGATTTTGGCAGCAAGGATTGGAGAGATTTTAAGTCAAGGAGGAGATATCAGTGCTCATAATATCCTTTGTCTTACCTATACAGATGCTGGTACGATTGCTATGCGTAAGCGTCTTTTACAGTTTATTGGCCCTACTGCTCATAATGTACATATTTATACCTTTCACGCTTTTTGTAACCAAGTAATACAAGAAAATATTGGTTATTTTTCGGAAAGCAGAGAACTACAACCTGTTTCAGAATTAGAGTTATTAGATATTTACAAAGGAATTTTGGATGATGTGCCCCGAACACATTTTTTCAAGCGACTAACTGGAGATATCTATTATGAACGTAGGCGTTTGGCAAACCTTTTCAATTTGATGAAAAAGGAAAACTTTTCAGTTGAATACCTTACTGAAAAACTAGAGCAGTGTATTGAAGAATTGGAGAATGATCCAGAATTGCAATACAAACGAAAGTATACAGATAAAAAGTCAGGTACAGTATATCAAAAAGGAGACATCAACCCTAAAAAATACAAAAAGGCAAAAGAAGATTTAGAAACGATCAAATATGCTGTAAGTCTATTTGAACAATATGAAAAAGCACTTCGAAAGAAAAGACGTTATGATTATCAAGACATGATTCTTTGGGTGTTGAAAGCCTTTCAAGATGAAGAAAGTGATGTTTTGATTTCTTACCAAGAGCGTTATCAATACTTTTTGGTGGATGAATACCAAGACACGAATGGTTCTCAAAATGATATTTTGGATGCTTTAGCTTCTTATTGGGGAGAAGATGCAAACGTATTTGTAGTAGGAGATGATGACCAATCAATTTATCGTTTTCAAGGAGCAAATATGAGTAATATTGTAGATTATTATCAAAAGTATAGTGAGAGTATTAAAACCATTGTACTTCAAAATAATTACCGTTCTACACAACATATTCTAGATGCTTCAAAAGTGCTAATTGATCGAAATGAAGAACGATTACTCAAGAAGCTAAAACAAGATCTTCCTACATTGACCAAAGATTTGGTGGCTATGGGGGCAAATGCTCAAGGAGATGTTGTTCCAAAGATTACAGCCTATCCCAATCAAGTACATGAAGAAGCAGACATTTTAAAGCGTGTATTGGCACTACATGAGCAAGGAGTACGATATGATGATATTGCCATTATTTACCGTAATCACAACCAAGTAGAAAGTTTGGTGAAGATTATGGAGAGTAAGGAAATTCCTTTGAATATTAAGAAAAGAACAAATATTCTAACACTTCCTTTTGTCAAGAATATCATCACAATTCTTCATTATTTACATGAAGAGCATCAAAAACCTGGTAGCATAGAGTCTGATAGTATGCTATTTGAATTGATGCATTATCGAAACTTTGGAGTTGATTTACGAGACATTGCACAAATCTCTTATCATATCAATTATGTTTTGAAAGCAGATGATCGAGATAAGGAAATTCGATGGAGAAATGTATTGGGAGATCGCATTTTATTGGAAGATATTGAAGGATTGAGGACAATTGATGCAATCATTGCATTGGATAAAACACTTGAACTTCTTACAAGAAGTGCGATGGAAGATACTTTGCAAGTATTTTTTGAACGTTTGATTAACAAAGGAAAGATTCTACAACTCATTATGAGTTCAGAAGAAAGAACATGGTTAATGAGTGTTTTGACAACATTTTTTGATTTTATCAAAGCAGAATCTGCTCGTGACGAAAATATGAATTTGTCTCTATTCTTAGAGAATTTAGATAAAATGATTGCTTATGAAATTGAATTACCCATTCATCAAACACTTTCTGTAGATGATGGAGTCCACTTTGTGACTGCTCATAGTTCCAAAGGACTAGAATTTGATTATGTATTTTTGTTGGGGGCTAATAACGGTAAATGGGATAAAAAGAGAGCTTCTGGAGGTTCTTATAATTTACCTGACAATGTAGTTTCTGATACTCCAAATAAAGAACAAATCATAGAAGATGAAAGACGTCTATTCTATGTGGCAATGACTCGAGCAAAGAAAGCTCTTTTTATGTCTTATTCAGACGCTACTGTTGAAGGAAAAGCATTGGAATCTACTCGCTTTTTGTCAGAGATTATGGAAGGTACTTCGATAGAAACACAAAAAGTTAGCTTATCAGAAGAAGAAGTAAATACTTTTCATTATCAATTATTACAAAGAGATTATGATGGTAAATTAGAACTTTTAGATAGAGGATTAATTGAACGTTCACTCAAAAACTTCAAAATGAGTGTGACTAACTTGAATAAATACCTTCGTTGTCCATTATCCTTTTATTTCGAAAATGTATTGCGTGTGCCAACTGCCAGAGGAATACACACTGGTTTTGGTAATGCTATTCACTATGCTTTGGAGCACTATTTTGAAAATTATAAAAATGAAGGAGAGTTAGGGAACTCTGACTTATTATTAGATTATTTTCATAAGGGAATGGATGTTTTTCACTCTCACTTTACTGAGAAAGAATATGCTGATAGAACCGCTTATGGAGATCAGACATTACCATTATATTTAGAGGAATACAAGAATCATTGGAAGAATGTAAATGATTTAGAACTTGAGTATGCAGTAAGAAACATTGCTTGTGAAGGTGTTCCAATCACAGGTAAATTAGATAAGGTTGAAGTTTTTGAGGGAAAGACTGTTAATGTAATTGACTATAAAACAGGAAATCCTAAAAATGCCAAAGATAAGCTAAAAGGTCCAGATGAAAAAAATCCGATGGGAGGAGATTATTGGAGGCAAATTGTTTTTTATAAAGTACTACTTGATGAGGATACAACCAATCGCTGGGAAATGACCTCTGGAGAAATGAGTTTTGTACAACCAGATAAAGCTACTAAGAAGTTTACGAGTCATAAAATCCCAGTCAAGCCAGAAGATTTAGTACTTGTGAAAGAGCAATTGGTAGATGCATATAAAGGCATTCAAAATCATGAATTTAATGGTTGTGGTAAGGAAGATTGTGCATGGTGTAACTTTACCAAAGACAACTTTAATGCAGATGTGTTGCAACTCATATCAAACGATCAAGAAGAACAAGAAGAGGAGGAGTAATAAAACCAGAAAAGGAGCTATTTGTTAAAATAGCTCCTTTTTTGAATATAAATTTTTAATTATTCCTCTTCCTTTCTACTCATTTCTGAGAACATGGATACAAATACCATACAGAATGTTGTTCCCAACTGTGTAGACAAAGTTGCTTCAGACAAGAAAGAAATTGTCATGATAAAGTAAAAAATTAGTATCAGTGAGTGTTTATATAGCTTGAATTTCCACAAAGGTGCATAAAATAAGATACAAAATAAGAGTAATCCCACAATTCCCATAGAGCCTGCCACATATAAGAATTGATTGTGAGGATGTAATCTTTTGTTAAGGTGAATAAAGCTAAATTGACGAGCATAGACTGTCAAACAAGCTCTTTTAAAATTCCCCACTCCAGTACCTAAAATAGGATTTTCTTTAAAAACTCTCCAACCTACTTTATAGGAAACAATACGATTATGTAATGATTGAAAGTTTGCATTATATTCATTTTCAAGGCTATTGAGATCAACCAGTGTTGTTTCTACTTTTTGTTGTACACTTGGTAATGTTTTGTAGGCAATCAATGGAGTAAATAATAAGGTTGCAATGATTCCTATTCCTAGAATATATTTTTTCTGTCTAATCATAAAGTAGATTGTCCCCAATCCTACAGTACTATAAAAAGACAATAATCCACTTCTTACTCCCGAAATGTGGATAAATAAAATTAAGAATAGTACAGCTCCCAATTGTAGGTAATTTTCCCATTTCTTTCCACTGAAGCTTATTTTGTGATAGTAAAGAAAAATACCACAGAAAATAGCAAAGCATAACATTAGGCTATAACGAACATGGTTTACAACCACAGGTAAAGGCTTTCCTTGATTGAGTAAAGTACTTACTTCATCAAAATTGATGACATAGTTGCTCAATGAACCAAAAGCAGTGACAAAGGAACAAATAAAAAATGTGTAAATGAGGTAATGATAATGTTTCCGAGAAAAGGTTGGAGCAAAGAAGAAAGAAAGTCCCAATCCCACGAGAGGGGTTCGTAGTTGTAGAACTTTGAGATAGTGCTTCATATTAATAGCATCTGTTGTGAAAAAGTAGGGGAGGTGCAAAACAAAGAACATCGCAATCCACAGATGAATATTTTTGAAGCTAAAAAAAGCTTTTAGTTGTGTTAGAAAATCTTTTCTTGATAAAGCCAAACATAGAAAAACGATCAATGATACACTTGGTAGTATTCTTACAATATGCCTCGTAAATAATCCGACTATGATTCCAAAAGTGCTTAAAATAATGATATTTTTACGTGTAAAAACCATGTGTTATGACTGCTAAAGAATTTGCTCAAAAATTGAATGTTTGCTTTGTTGAACGAACAAATGAGGTTGAAATTACAAATTTACTTTTAGATAGTCGAAAAATTTTTGATCAAAAGCATTCTCTTTTTTTTGCAATTAAAGGAAATCAACATGATGGGCATCTTTTTGTAGAGGATTTAATAACAAAAGGGGTTTCTCAATTTGTAGTTATAGAAGGTTTTGAGATTAAGGAAGAATGGAAAGTCAACTTTATAATTGTTGATGATACAGTCGAAGCTCTGCAAAAAATAGCACAATGGCATCGAGAAGCGTTTGAATTACCCATTATTGCAATTACAGGTAGTAATGGAAAAACAATTGTAAAAGAGTGGTTAAGCCAATTATTAGAGAGTCAATATACATTGGTAAAAAGTCCTAAAAGTTATAATTCACAAGTAGGTGTTCCTTTATCTATCTGGGAAATCAATGAAGAGCATAAATTAGGGATTTTTGAAGCTGGTATTTCCAAGAAAAATGAGATGCATAAGTTAGAAGCTATTATTCGTCCGACTTTAGGAATCCTAACAAATATTGGTACTGCTCATGACAAGGGGTTTGTGGATAAAAGGGAAAAGCTTCAAGAAAAACTACAGCTATTCAAAGGTGTTGAAACACTAGTTTATTCCCTAGAAGATTCATGGTTGAAAAATGAAATGAAATCTTCTTATCAAGGAAAAACTTTTACATGGGGAAAAGACAAAGATGCTGATGTTTTGATCCTAAAAATAGAAAATATAGGAAGTAGTACAGAAGTTTATTATCGTCATTTGGGAGAAGAAAAGAGTGTTTTATTTCCTTTTGTAGATACTGCTTCTTTGGAAAATGGTTTGCATTGTTTGACTATGATGCTTCTGCTAGGTTTAGAAAATGTGGAAGATGTGCATAAACTCAAGTCAGTTTCTATGAGATTAGAAGTTAAGCAAGGGGTTTTGGGTAGTCAACTGATTGATGATACTTACAATAATGATTTTCTAGGGTTAAAGATAGGGATCGATTTTCTCTTATTACAAGCTGGCAATCAAGAAAAGGTGTTGATTCTATCAGATCTCAAAGAAGGACATGAAAACAAGAAACGATTGTATGAGAAAATTGCGTTTTTGACAAAAGACAAAGGAATTGACTATTTAGTGACTGTGGGTGAAGATTTTGCTCAGTATCATGATTTGTTTCAAGTACCTTTTCAAAACTTTGCTTCTACACAAGAATTATTGCAACAACTAGATGATTATCTGATAAGAGAAAAAACAGTACTTGTGAAAGGAGCAAGAACTTTTGAATTTGAAAAAATCATCAAGCACCTTGAACAGAAAAACCATCAAACAGTTTTTGAAGTGAGTCTTACTGCCCTAGCTAATAATTTGAATTATCTAAAAAGAAAACTCCCAGAACAAACCAAAACAATGGCAATGGTCAAAGCTTTTGGGTATGGTAGTGGTAGTGCAGAACTTATTTTTACACTTCAATTTCATAAGGTTGATTATTTGGCTGTTGCTTATGTTGATGAAGGAATTACCTTAAGAGAACAAGGTATTAAGATGCCAATCATGGTCATGAATCCTGAAATTGAAGCTTTTGAAAAAATGTTAACTTTTGATTTAGAGCCAGAAGTTTATGCAATTTCTCATTTAGAAGCTTTAGTTCCATATATCAATAAACCCACAAAAATCCATTTGAAAATTGATACAGGAATGCATCGTTTAGGATTTGAATTGGAAGACTTACCAAGATTAATCCTTCTATTAAAGGAAAACTCTAATTTACAAGTAGCTTCTGTTTTTTCACACTTAGTAGGAGCAGATGAAGAAGAACATGATGCATTTACTCAAAAACAAATTAGTACTTTTGAAAAAGCTCTTCACTTCTTATCTAAAGAAATATCATATCCATTTTTAAAACATATCTTAAATTCAGCAGGAATTCAACGATTTTCTAAGAATGCTTATGATATGGTTCGCTTGGGAATCGCTTTGTATGGTATTGGGGTGAATGAGGAAGAACAAGAAAATTTAATTCCTATTGGCACGTTAAAGAGCTATATTTCTCAAATTAAAACCGTCAAAAAAGGAGAAACAATTGGGTATGGTCGAAAAGGAGCTGCTACACAAGATTTGAAGATTGCAACAATTGCAATTGGCTATGCTGATGGTTTTGATAGAAGATTTAGTAGAGGAGTGGGGCAAATGGAAGTGAGAGGAGTTTGTTGCGATGTGATGGGAAATGTCTGTATGGACATGACAATGATTGATGTAACAAATGTTGAGGGAGTGAGTGAAGGTGATGAAGTAATTATATTTGGAGGAAACTTACCTATTTATCAACAAGCTGAGAAGATAGGAACAATTCCTTATGAATTATTAACAAGTATCAGTAGTAGAGTGAAAAGGGTGTTTTATACAGAGTAATTTATGAAAAGATTTTTTAGTGTAATATTGATGTTGTTGTCTGTTCAGTGGGGATATGGACAAGTAAATACAACCAGAATTTGTGGAGAAATTGATGAGTTGAAAGCAGGAGAGGTTATTAGTTTAGCATATTATACCAATCGCTTAGATTATCAAGTACAAGTAGTACGAACTCGTATTAAGAAAGGTGGAGCTTTTTGTTTTGAAATTCCTCTTGATCAAGCTCGTTTTTTTCATTTAAAGTATCAAGATATCCTTTCGGAAGAGTTTTTTGTGGCTCCAAAAGATGATTTGAAAATTCAGACAAACTTATACAATGATTTTATTGAAATTATAGAAGGAGTAGATCTTGTAACTAAGATTCAACGACCAGCTTATAAATATGATCGAAGTGAGATGAAAAAACAACAGAAAAAATGTTTAAAATCTCCTAATCGCTATTTTTCCAAAAAACGAAAAGATCTAATACCTTCAAAGACATATAGTCCATTTTTCCCTTCTTATGTGCAATGTTTGATTGATTATCAATTGGCTTATGAACAAATACTATTTACCAATTCTATTAGTGCTTTGGACACATTAAATTTGAATGACACTTTATTTTTGTCTACAGAACCTTATCAATCTTTAGTGATTTCTTACATGCAATATCATTATCAACAAAAGTACCCTGATGGCGAAAAAAATCGTTTTCCAACCAAATATGAATTGGGAGAAAAAATGTTGAAAGGAGAGACGAAAGAATTCTATCAAGCAACTTTATTGTATAATATGGTACAAGAAGGAGAACTTGAAAATAATCGTTCATTGTGGGAACAATTCATGAAAAATGCCCATTATCAAAAATATATTCAAGCTTTGAGTAGACAACAAGAAAGTACTGCTCAACAACCATTATTGGTAGGTAGACATGCTCCAACCTTTGAACTAAAAGACAGAAATGATTATACAGTCCCTTTGAATAGTTTTGAGGGTAAAGTTGTCTTTTTGGATTTTTGGGCAACATGGTGCCCTCCATGTAGAGAAGAAATTCCACATTTTGAAAAGCTACAACAAGAATATCAAGGAAAGGAAATAGTATTTATTTCTATTTCTGTTGATAAATCGGCTGAAAAATGGAAGAAAATGCTTGATAAAGAGAATATGGGTGGTGTACATTTGCGTATTGATTTCGCAGAAAAAGAAAATATACAAGTTTTGAAAAATTATCAAGTAACAAGTGTTCCTCGTTATTTGTTAATTGATAAAAAAGGAAATCTATCTGCTATTCAAGCTCCAAGACCTAGCCATTCAAGACAAATTAGGAGAATCATTGATAGCTTGTTGGAAGAATAATAAGAAATGTGGAAGGAAAGAAGTTAGTGCGAGTGAGAAAATATTTATTGTGTTTATTCTATTTACTAAATCTGAGTTTGTCTTGGGCAAGTTTGGATAGTTTATCAACAAAAGAAGATGTCATTTATCATACAAGGCAGGAATTAGTAGCTGACTTAGATACTTTAGTTGCTTGTTTAGAACGTTATCATCCTTCCTTATATGCTTTTCAAAGTCAAGATCAATGGCAACAGAAAATTGAACAGAAAAGAGTAGTATTATCAGATTCTATGACTGCTCTGGATGTTTATCCTATATTTGCCTCATTAGTGCATGATGTAGAATGTGGACATACAGCAATTAAAATGTCAGAAGAGGTTGTTTCTTGGTATGAACAATACAACATGAAACTTCCAATGACCTTAAATTTGCTTAATGATACTATTTTTGTATTAGATCCTCAAGATACAAAATTACCCAAGGGAGCAATTATTCATTCAATAGGGAAGTATCATTCTAAGGAAATTCTCACAAAACTTGATACAACAATTATTGGAAAAGATGGTATTAGAGAGGATCACTTCAATCATCGTTTTTCTTCCCATTTATTTATAGACTTGTTTGCAGATCCTTGTCAGAAGGTATATGAAATATCTTATTCAGAATTGGGAAGTAAAAAATTGGAGAAAACTACTGTAGAACTTTGTTTGAAAACATGGAATGAAAAGCATCCAACCAAACAAAAATTATCTGACTTTTTTGAATATACCAAGTTAGATGATAAAACTGCTGTTCTCAAAATAAGAACATTCAAGATGTTTGCATTGATAAAACTTGAGAAGTTTTGGATGCGTCCTTTTTGTCAAAGTCTTGAAGATCGCATTAAGTACGCCTTCAGACACATTAAACATGACAAAATAGAAAATCTTATTTTAGACATAAGGGAGAATGAAGGAGGAGACCCTTATTTATCTTATCAAATTTGTTCTTATGTACTAGATGAATTCCAATATTTTAGAGGATTCACTGTAAATCCTAGTCTACCAAAGAAGTTTAGAAACAGGATGCAGAAGTACGACTCTCTAGGCAGGACTTATTATTACGATAAACCACGTGCTTTAAGCTTTCAAAGACAAAAGTTTGACCCTATTTACAAGAATAATTTGTATGTGTTGGTAAATGATGGATCATATTCTACAAGTATTCAGTTGGCAGCATTACTTCAATACCACAAAAGAGCAGCTATTGTGGGGAAAAATACAGGAGGAATTGCCAATTATTGTAATGCTTATCATTTCGTACAATATTCACTACCAAATACACACACAAGTGGGATCATACCAATATTTAAAGTGCCCTTAGGAGTTGAACTTTCTGATACCAAAGGAATAATTCCAGATTATTACGTTCCGAACACAATTCAGGACGTGATTCAAGAAAAAGATGTTCAGTTAGAGTTCATTCTGGAAAAGATCGAAGAAGAGCGAAATGTAGGAGAATATCCTTATGATTAAATTAACCCGATTAATTAAGGGGTTAATTTTAATGAATACGATATATACAAGATAATCCAAAAACAGGAGTAATCAATTGTAATGAACCCCCATCATCTGAACCATAATATTCAATATCATTCATTGCAAAAGCCCTTACTCTAACTTTTTCCCATAATAACCATTCCATTCCAAGACTCACTCTAAGTTGATCAATAAATGAATATTGGTAAGGAGAATATTGGTTTCCAAATTGTCCTATTTGGAATAGTCTCAGGGTAAAGAAAGGACTAATAATTTGTTCTTTGTGGTTAAAGTCTCTTCTAAGTTCAAATAAATAAGTCAATCGAGCAGTGTTATAATGCAATACATTTGGGTTTGTATTTTCGGATAATCTCAAAAAATAATCTACACTGAGACTCTTATTAAAGTCAAACCATTTAAAATTACTGGTATGAGTTATCATTCCACGAAGATACAAATCTTGCATTCTATTATTATCCAAGACAAAACTGCCTAACGCTCCAAATCTCCAGTTTTTTCGAAATTGATTTTCATATAATACAGCATTATCCATTCGATAAATGTATTTGAAAAAACCTACTGTGGAGAAATCTGTTTCTTGATTAATGTATCGTTGTTGATGGAAGAATTGTAGGTTTTGTGTACTATCTAAAGAATATTCAGCTCCTAAGCTTAGCCAAATTGTATAAGGAGCATATACCTTCTTTTCTTCTTGAGCTGATAGTAAAATTGTCATAAAAAAAGCACCCATAAAAAATAGGTGCTTTATATAAATTGAATATTTTTTCATTTACTGTGTAAAGATGATTAGTAGAATAGGAATTACAAAGAATGTAATACCAATATACGCAAAACCTACCCAACGTTGTTTCATAGTAGCTTGTCCAAGTTTTCTAGCAATCTTGACAGGAACATCCCTTAGGAAAGGAAGAGCCATAAAAATAACTACTCCAAATACATTGAAGAGTAGATGACAAAAAGCAATAGCAACGGCCATCTCTCTTGTTAGTAAATCTGCTGAAAAGGCTGCAATTAGAGCAGTGACTGTTGTTCCAATGTTTGCTCCTAATAAGAAAGGAAATACCCTTCTTAATGAAATCTTATTGGTTGCTACCAAAGGCACTGTTAATGAAGTAGTAACAGAGCTAGATTGTACTGCTGCCGTAAGTCCTGCTCCCCAAAGTAATGATTGGATAGGAGAACCAAAAACTACTTTTTCAAAGCGTTCTTGTGATTTACCAATAATCAATGATTTTAGAATATTTGATAATTCTCTAAGGGAAATGAATAATAATCCCATAGAAGCAATAAGGTTAAACCAAAAATTCTTCTGTAACAATGCATAGATGTATTTAGCAATTGGTTTTATTGTCATTCCCATCAAACTAAATCCTCCTTCATTACTTGCTCCTCCTGTAATGTGAAAAAGATTGAGTAAGAATACCGCTGAGTTGGATAATAAACCAAACATCAATTCCATTGGTAACAAGATACAAGTTACCATAATGTTGAAGAAGTCATGAACAGTAGCAGAAGCAATGGCTTTTCTAAATTCACTTTTCTTAGTAACATGTCCTAATGAAACAATCGTACTTGTAATTGATGTACCAATATTTGCTCCCATAATCATAGGAACAGCCATTGTCACGGAATCTTCAAGTTTAAGGTTTAAGCTTGCGCCTATACCAGCAATTGCTGTTACAATAAGGGAAGTACTTGTAGAACTACTTTGGATAATTGCTGTTACAAACAATCCAATAAATAACCCAATAATAGGGTTCCCTTGAATATGTTGCTCAATATATATTTGTACATCTCCTTTAAGTCCTTTGAATGTTGATCCCATTAATTGAAGAGCAACCAAAAAGACAAACATAATTACTATCAAAAAAAGTATTTTTTTGACAATACTAGAGCTGTTTTGAGCACTGTTTGATAAATTTTCCTTAGCGGACATTTGTGTTTATTAATCTTTTTAATCCTAATTTTTAGTCATTTGTTAGTTGAGCGATAGCCAACCAAGCCATTAATCCAGCACCAATTTCTAATGCAGATTCATCAATATCAAAGGTAGGGGTATGCACTCCTGAAGTAATTCCTCTTTCCTCATTACGTGTTCCCAAGCGATAAAACATAGCTGGAATTTCTTGCGAATAATAAGCAAAATCCTCTGACGCCATCCAAATATCCAAATCTAAAACATTTTCTTTGCCTAAATAGTCTTCTGCATAACCTTTTAATACAGGTGTAATTATTTCATCATTTTCCAAATATGGATATCCATGACGAACTTCAAAATCAACAGAACCACCCATTCCTTCAGCAATTCCTGTAGCAATTTTGATCATTCGTTGATGAGCATCTTTTCTCCACTCTTCGTTCATGGTTCTAAAGGTACCTTTTAGTTTTACTTCATTAGGAATTACATTGGTCGCTCCATGTGCATGAACATCACCAAATGAAAGTACACTAGGTACTTTTGGAGAAGAATTTCTACTCACGATTTGTTGTAAGGCAACAATGATATGAGAAGTGATTAAAATAGGATCAATTCCTTGGTCTGGCATAGCGGCATGGCCACCTTGTCCTTTCACAGTAACATGTAGCTCATCAGCACTTGCCATGTACATTCCAGAACGGAAACCTACTTTCCCTGCAGGAATTAAAGGCATTACATGTTGTCCAATAATATTTTCTGGTGTAGGATTTTGTAGAGCACCCTCTTTGATCATCAAAGAAGCACCTCCAGGTAATAATTCTTCACCAGGTTGGAATAATAATTTGACAGTCCCTTCAAATTGATCTTTCACTGCAACTAGTATTTTAGCAGCAACTAAAAGAGAAGAGGTGTGTACATCATGCCCACAAGCATGCATTACACCTTCATTCTTAGATTTGTAAGGTACATCATTTGCTTCTACGATAGGAAGGGCATCCATATCAGCACGAAGTGAAATGACTTTCTTTTCTGGATTTTTTCCTTTTACATAGGCAATTAATCCTGTATCAGCAATATTTTTTTCTACCTCAACGCCATATTCTATCAATTTTTCTTTGACGTATTTAGACGTTTCATATTCTTTAAAAGATAGTTCTGGGTGAGCATGAAGGTATCTGCGTACAGCTAATACTTCTTCAAAGTTTTCTTGGGCTAGGTTTTTAACTTGTTCTTTTAACGTCATTAGTCAATGTTATCTAGTGTGACATCATTCACATGGATTAGCAATGCATTTGGAAATTCATCTTTGATTTGCAAAAGCATTTGATGTGCTAATAATTTATCTATGTAATTCCCTACCAAAACCTTAAAGTTAGGTGCTTGATAGGTTTTTATCATTGGGATATCTTGGAATACAGAAGTTGTATCTCCATAAATATTTACTTCTATTTCACGAAGCGCTTCCTCTGCCTTTATTGCTTCTATTTCACTAGGTCCAGAGTAAATCAGTATTCTATATCCTCTAGATTTTGTATATCTTTTGTATTCTGAAGATAATTTATCAAGGAGAGAATCTACTTCGGCTGTTTGGTCAAAATTAGGCTCAATGATTTGAATAGTGTCATTTACTTGAGATTCAGCTGTTTCAGGAGTATATTTTTTACGATGTTTTTGGACATTTTCACGATACTTCTTCTTTTTTTTCATAGCAGTTGCTTGAGTTGTATGACAACTAACACTACTAATGAAAAAGCAAACTAAAACAAGATGAGAAACGATACGCATAAAAGCACTTTTTTTAGACCTTGGACTTTTAATTTTGGGTCGTAATATATCGTAAAATGAGAAATAAAAAAAGGCAAAGATATGAATCTTTGCCTTTTTTCGATATTTGATCAAATTATTCTTCAACTACAGAACAAAGACCATTTTTTACATCTTGTTCTACAGTCTTAAATTTTACGTCTTTTTTGACTGTTCCATCACTATATACAACACTTACACGTTCATTTCTACCTGGTAGATTTTCTGCTTGTATTGGTTGTGTTTTTGGAGCTTCTTCTTCAGGAGCATTTTCCTGATCAGGAGTTAATACAGAACCTGTATCTGCTTTTTCCTCTCTTAATTGTGGTTTGGGAGCAGGTCTTTGTGGAGCAGGTGCTGGCACTGGAGCTTCTTCCGTTGGTCTGATAGGAATTACACATTTAAATAGGAAGCTCACAACTTCTTGGTTGATTTTATCCAATAATTTTTTGAATAATTCAAATGCTTCAAATTTATACATTAAGACTGGATCTTTCTGCTCGATTGTTGCATTCTGAACAGCTGTCTTCAAATCATCCATTTCTCTTAAGTGCTCTTTCCACGCTACATCAATAAATCCTAGAGAAGCATATTTCTGTAAATTCTTAATAATGACTTTACCTTCCGAATCAATAATTTCAGTAAGCTTTGCACTTACATTCATTTGTTTTGTACCTGCTACAAAAGGCATCGTGATAGAATCGATTTTATCACCATTTTCATGATAAATACGCTCAAAGTTAGGGAATACGTCTTTGTAGAATGATTCATTCTTTGTTTTGTAATATCCCATAGCCTCTTCATATAAGAATTGGCTTAATTGAGCTTCATTTTTTCCTGTGATATCATCAATAGTAATTTTACTTGAGAAGCCAAATGTACTCATGATATTTACTTTGATATCTTCAACATTAGCATATGCTTTTGCATCAGCAGCTAGTCCTTCACAAAGATCATATACCATGTTTAAAACATCAAGTTCTAAACGTTCACCATGTAATGCGTTTTTCCTACGTTTGTAAATAACTTCTCTTTGAGAGTTCATTACATCATCATATTCTAGAAGACGCTTACGAACTGCGAAGTTGTTTTCTTCTACTTTTTTCTGAGCTCTTTCAATAGATTTGGTAATCATAGAATGCTGAATCACTTCACCTTCTTCTAATCCCATTTTATCCATAACCTTAGAGATTCTGTCAGAACCAAATAAACGCATTAAGTTATCTTCTAGTGATACGAAGAATTGAGAAGAACCCACATCTCCTTGACGACCAGAACGACCCCTTAACTGTCTATCAACACGTCTTGATTCATGTCTTTCAGTACCAATAATTGCCAAACCACCTGCATTACGAGATTCTGCAGTTAATTTAATATCTGTACCACGACCTGCCATGTTTGTTGCAATGGTTACTGTTCCAGGTTTACCTGCCTCTGCAACTACATCAGCCTCTTTGGCATGTTGTTTTGCATTCAGTACTTGATGTTTAATTCCTCTCATTTTGAGCATACGGCTAAACACCTCTGATATTTCTACTGAAGTAGTACCAATCAATACTGGTCTTCCTTCTTGAACGAGTTTGTTTGTTTCGTCAATTACAGCATTGAATTTCTCACGAACAGTCTTATAAACATAATCTTGTCTATCATCACGCTTAATTCCACGGTTAGTAGGGACAACTACAACATCTAGTTTATAGATTTCCCAAAACTCTCCTGCTTCCGTTTCTGCTGTACCTGTCATACCAGACAATTTATGGTACATTCTGAAGAAGTTTTGAAGAGTCACTGTAGCATATGTTTGAGTAGCTTCCTCAATTTTAACGTTTTCTTTTGCCTCTAGTGCTTGGTGAAGTCCATCAGAGAAACGTCTACCATCCATTACACGACCAGTCTGCTCATCTACAATCATTACTTTTCCATCATTTACGATATACTCAGTATCTTTTTCAAATAGTGTATAAGCTTTTAATAACTGGCTGATTGTGTGAATACGCTTAGATTTCAAAGAGTAATCTTGAATGATTTGGTCTTTCTTTTTTAAGCGTTCTTCTTCATCTAGTGAAGAGTCATTATCAATTTTATCTAGGTCAATACTAATATCAGGAATTACAAATAAGTTAGGGTCTTCACCCTCACCTGTAATAAAATCTGTTCCCTTTTCTGTTAACTCTACTGAGTTTGTTTTTTCATCAATTGTGAAGTATAATGGTTGATCTGCCTCAGGCATCAACTTATTATTTTCAGCAATGTAAATGTTCTCCGTTTTTTGGAGTGTTTGTTTCATTCCTGCTTCTCCCAAGAATTTAATCAAAGGTTTATTCTTAGGCAAACCTCTATATGCTCTAAATAAAGCTAAACCACCTTCGTCTTCATTTCCTTCTTTTAAAAGACGTTTGGCATCTGTCAAATATTTGTTGACTAACTTACGTTGTTGTTCATATACTTTAACAATACGAGGTTTTAGAACATCAAATTCTTGTTCATCACCTTTTGCCATTGGTCCAGAAATGATAAGTGGAGTACGAGCATCATCAACCAATACAGAATCTACCTCATCAATCATTGCAAAATGATGTCTTCTTTGTACCAACTCATCTGGTGTATTTGCCATATTATCACGCAAATAATCAAAACCAAATTCATTATTTGTACCGTAAGTAATATCAGATTCATAAGCTTTCTTTCTTGCTGGTGAGTTTGGTTGATGTTTATCAATACAATCAATACTTAAACCATGGAATTCAAATAAAGGAGCCATCCATTCAGAATCCCTTTTTGCTAAGTAGTCATTGACTGTAACTACATGTACACCTCTCCCAGCAATTGCATTTAGGTAAGTTGGTAAAGTTGCTACTAATGTTTTTCCTTCACCAGTTGCCATCTCAGCAATCTTTCCTTGATGTAAAACAATACCACCAACTAATTGAACATCATAATGGATCATATTCCATGTCACTGTAGTACCAGCAGCATCCCATTCATTATGCCAAATAGCATTATTGCCTTCGATTTCAACGTGACCTTTACGTTGAGCAAATTCAATATCTCTTTCTGAAGCTTTAACAACAAGTTTTTTGTTTTCAGTCAAACGTCTTGCTGTTTCTTTTACAGTAGCAAAAGCTTCTGGTAAGATATTCATTAATACCT
This sequence comes from Cytophagales bacterium, assembly GCA_024232295.1. GTDB lineage: Bacteria > Bacteroidota > Bacteroidia > Cytophagales > JAAEPT01 > JAAEPT01. Next base: position 33,330 of record JAAEPT010000102.1, on the reverse strand, counting down.
CTTCAAGAGCTTTGTTTCTGTCTTTTTCAAGTTTGTCAACTTTTGTGAAAACTTCTTCTTTTTCATGGATGTTCAAAGTAGATTTCCCATCTACTTTTGCCTTTAATGTTGAGATTTCACTATCAATATCACTTAAGTGTGCAGCAATACGCCCCTTAAATTCTATTGTTTTCATTCTTAACTCATCATCTGTGATAAGAGTTAATTTTTTGTGCTCATCATTTATTTTTGATATATAAGGAGTTAACTCCTTAAGGTCTTTATCTGATTTTGATCCAAATAGTTTGGAGATTCCTTTCGTTATAATGTCAAACATTACTGTCTTTTTTATTCTAATTTTTTATGTTATCGCTTTCTGTTCAATGTTAGTACCAAAAGAATAACACTGTCAGATTGTCATAATATTTCTATATAGTTCCTTCAAATACTTTTTGAGCAGGTCCAATTAAAAAAATGTTGGAGAATCCTGTATCATTTTTATCAAATGAAATGCTTAGATTTCCTCCTAATGTTTTTACAGCAATTGGGCTTTGAATATTTTGTAAACCACAACTTAAAGCAGAAGCAGTGATGCCTGTACCACAAGAAAGTGTTTCATCTTCTACACCTCTTTCATACGTTCTTACAAAAATTTGTTGTTCTCCAAGTCGCTCTACAAAGTTTACATTCGTTCCTTCTTCCTTGAAACGCTCATTATAACGAACAGCTTTTCCTTGTTCATATACATCAAAAGCTTCAATATCTTTTACAAATTGTACATAATGAGGAGAACCTGTGTCTAAAAAGTAAGAATCTTGATTTTCTTCATATTTAGGGACATCAATCATTTTTAGATGAACCAATCCTTCTTCTACAATAGCATCATGTTCACCATCTACTGCAATGAATGTTGTTTTCTCACCAATAATTCCTAGATCATAAGCAAATTGAACAATGCTTCGTCCTCCATTTCCACACATAGATCCTTCATGTCCATCTGCATTAAAATAAACCATTTCAAAATCATATTTATCATGGTTTTGAAGCAAAATTAATCCATCTGCACCAATACCAAACTTACGATCACACAAGCGATTGATAAGTTGATAATCCTTTGCATCAAATTGCAAATCACGGTTGTCAATCATCACAAAGTCATTCCCTGTTCCTTGATATTTATAAAACTTCAACATGATAGTAGATTTGTAGTCTAAAATTTCTGCAATTATCAAAAAAAAGAAACAAAAAAAAAGTCGATTGTAGTAAAACAACCGACCTTTCTTATATTTTCGAGCGAAAAATTATTTAGATTTTCTAACAATTTTTTCTTTAACTCTTGCAGATTTACCCATTCTATCTCTCAAGTAGTACAATCTAGCTCTTCTTACTTTACCTCTTCTTGTTACTTCGATTTTCTCAATAGAAGAACAGATAACAGGGAAGATTCTCTCTACTGCAATACCGTTAGAAATTTTACGAACTGTGAAAGTCTCACCGTTTGTATTTGGATTCTTACGTTGGATAACTGTACCAGCGAATAACTGAGTACGCTCTTTGTTACCCTCTTTAATGTTTACGTAAACGTTTACATTGTCTCCAGCTTTGAAGCTTAAATCGATTTTCTCGTTCTCTTGTACTTTGCTTAAGTACTCAGCTTCAATTAATTTGATTAAATCACTCATGATTAGTTAAATTTTAAATATTTGGAGCATCATGTCAGGCACGAGCGGCTACAAACGCTTTATTTTAAATGCTTAAATAAATCTGGTCTTCTTGTTTTTGTACGTTCTAAAGCTTGTTCCATTCGCCATTCTTCAATTTTTCGCTCATGACCAGAGAGCAAAATATCAGGAACTTTCATGCCTTCATAATCGGCAGGGCGAGTGTAAACAGGTGGTGCTAACAATCCATCTTGAAAAGAATCGGTTAGGGCAGAAGTTTCATCAGATAATACACCTGGTAATAACCTGATAATTGCATCAGCTAATACTACTGCTGCTAATTCTCCACCACTTAGTACAAAGTCGCCAATACTAACTTCATGTGTAATGAACTTGTCTCTTACTCTTTGGTCAACACCTTTATAATGTCCACAAAGAATAATGATGTTTTCAAATGAAGAATAATGATTTGCCATTGACTGATTTAGTGTTTCTCCATCTGGAGTCATATAAATTACTGCATCATACTTTCGCTCAGCTTGAAGTTGAGATATGCATTTGTCAATAGGTTCGATCATCAATACCATTCCTGCACCATTTCCAAACTGATAATCATCAATTTGTCTATAGTTTCCCTTTCCAAACTCACGTAAATCATGAAGATGAACTTCTACTAATCCTTTTTCTTGAGCTCTTTTGGTTATAGAAGCTTCAAAGGGACTTCGCATTAAGTCAAGTACACAAGATATGATATCGATACGCATTAGTCTTCTACTTGTTCATTAGTATCGTCTTCAAAATACACTTCTAGCAAGCCCTCAGGCATATTTACAGAAAGTGTTTTTTCTTCATGATTTGCCTCTTGTACAATCTCGTCAATCACAGGAATAAGGATATCTTTATCTTTATATTCCATTTCTAACAGAGTTTGTGCTGTTGCTGTGTGAAAACATTTTACAGTTCCTAATGTACCTAGTTGTGCATCAATTACAGTATAATCAATCACTTCATGAAGATAATATTCTCCTTCCTCTAAAGTTGGGAGAAATTCCAAAGGAAGAAATAGTTTCTTGCCTTTGATAAAGGAAGTATCATCAATTTTGTCAATTTCTTCAAATTTGATTAAAACCTTTCCTTTATTTTGTAAGTGCCACCATTCCACAAAGTAAGGAACTAATCGATTGTTGATTTCAACAAAGATAGTTTCTATTTCTTCATATTGGCTAGCATCTTCCACATCTAATTGAATAAGGACTTCACCATGAAGACCATGTGACTTAGCCACATATCCTATTTCATAACAATTATCTTTATTCATGTAGATGGAATGATATTAATCGTTAGACTCTTCAGATGATGCTTCTTCAGTAGTAGCTTCCTCTTCAGCAGGAGCTTCTTCTGCTTTTGCAGCTTCTTCGGCAGCTTTTGCTTCCTCTGCAGCCTTAGCAGCAGCTTCTTCAGCAGCTTTTTTTGCAGCCTCTTCAGCATCTTTCTTTGCTTGAATACGTCCTTCTTGCTCAGCTTTGATAGCAGCTTCTCTAGCTTCTTTCTTAGCAGTTGCAATTGATTCAACAGAGTTGTCACCACCTTTAGCAGTTTTCCACTCTTCGAATTTAGCATCAGCAACTTCTTGTGTAATTGCTCCTTTGTTTACACCTACTTGTAAGTGCTTTCTTAACATTACACCTTCTTTAGATAAAAGAGTACGTGCAGTGTCTGTAGGTTGAGCTCCTACCATTACCCAGTGCAAAGCTCTGTCGCTATCTAAGTTAATTGTTGATGGTTGAGTATTAGGGTTATAAGTACCTAATTTCTCAATGAATCTACCATCTCTTGGAGATCTTGAATCTGCTACAATGATGCTATATTGCGCAGCACCTTTTCTACCTCTTCTTGCTAATCTAATTTTAACAGCCATTTGGTAATAAATTAATTATTGATTAATGGAATTGATGGAACACAGTCCATCAGAATAAACATCTTGCAAACATAATAGAATGTTGTGGTTTATCCTACATATTAAAAATAAAAAAGCGACTGCCTTAAATAAGACAGTCGCTTTTTTGATATTATTTTGTTCTGTGAAAATTATTCAGCGTCTTGAACAGTTTTTACAGAAATAGTAGCAGTTCCAGTGAAAGCAGAGATATCACCGCTAATGCTTTCTACATAAATTAAACCTTTAGTACCTCCAGAAACAAACTCATAAGTTTTTCCAGCTTCAATTGTAGTTAATAAGCTAGAAGAAGCTGTGATTCCGTTGATTTGAGCTACAGTAGCATTTGCATAATCAATAGAAGAAGCAGCAAAATAAGTATCAATTCCACCACCAAGGTTAGCAGTTAATTTTTCGTCTTCACGAGCATTTAAAGAGATTAATTTGTCAGTAACAGATGCTGACGTTTCTCCTGTTTGTGCATAAGAGAAGTTGATTTTAGCTTTTGTTGCAGCATCATCTCTTACACTTGCAGAAGAATATACTGTAGCGTCTGCTACAGAATAATAAGATCCTGCAGAAGCACTTTGAGCTCCTAATACTTTGTTTTTAGCCTCAACTACACTTGCAGTAGAAGGGAATTCATTTGTGATAGTTAAACTAACCTCTGCAGTTAAACCATCTTTGTCTGCTAATACAAAAGTATAAGGAGTAGACTTACCTTCATCAGCTGCTAAAGTAGAAAGTGTGATTGTGAATGTAAATCCATCTTGCTCATCACCATCTAATTCATATTGACCGTTTGTTACATCAAGAACATCTTTGTTGATCTCATTGTAAATTGTATCGATTAAATCAAAAGAAATAGTAACACCATCTTTTTTGATTGTTAACGTAGTCAAATCTTCATCTCCTTTAGTACCATTCAATTGAACTTTGAATGATGATCCTGGCTCAACTGTTGCATCACTACTTACTAAGTCTGTAGCTCCGTTATCAGTCAAGAAGTTGATTTTTGGTCCAACAGGTTCTACATCTGTTTCAGTACAACTTGAAAGTGTTAATGCCATGAAAGCAAAAAGACTTAAAAACAAATAAGAAAACTTTTTCATAATGTTTAAAATTAAAATTTAGTTTTTAAAATATAAATGTAAAGTTAATACAATATTTATTGAATGCAAGGCTACTCAAAAAACTTGCCAAGATATATTTTGAATTAGATTTCTTCGTTAGATTCAATGTTTAAATAATTTTTCAGTGCTTTTACACACAAATAAAAAGGGATTGTATCTAGCAAAGCAGTTACTAGTTTAAAAACATAGCCTGAAAGTATGAGTACTGTTAACGAGTATGCGAGATTATTGTTGCCTTCTAAGTTAAAAGCATTTGCAAAAAAATGAGCAATTAGTATTACAGTGGTAGAATCAATTAACTGACTAACCAAAGTTGAACCATTATTTCTTAACCATAAGTGTTTTCCTTGAGTTCTTTCTTTTAGAAAGTGGAAGATTTTTACGTCACAAAATTGAGCAAGTAGGTAAGCTACCATAGAACCTAATACAGTTGCATAAGCATTATCTCTAATATTTAGAAATGCAGTATCATCTGTTCCCTCCATTTTTGGTAATGAGCTACCTGCCCAAAGAATGAATAGAACCCATAAGTTTAGTATTAGACCAACCCATACCAATGAATTAGCTCTTTTTGCTCCATATAATTCACTGATTAGATCAGTACAAAGAAATGTGATTGGGTATGCTAAGACACCAACAGTAAGTTGTAAAGGAATTTTTTGTCCCCAAAGGACGAATGATAAATCTAAAATTCTTGAAATCCCTAAAATATTCAGCATCGTAAGTGAGCCTAAGAAAAGCCCAGCTAGTACAAGAAAAACACGTTCTCTACGTAAGATGTATTCGTTATTCGTATTTTGGGAGCCAAACATGTTTTTTCAAAAAAGAATAGGTATATATAATTAGATTTTGGAGTTGAAATGAAGGAATTTATTCAAAATCCATTTCATCATCATCATCTATCGCAATTGGTCTAAAATTTATTTCTACACTTAGTAACTCAATACACTCCTCAATTGTTTCGATAAGGTCTTCATCATCTTCATCACATTCCCAATCAATAATAACTTGATGACCGCTTTCAGAAAGAAGATTGAGTTTGTCTAGTAAGAGTAATATGTATTTGTTGGAACTACTATTAATGTACTCTAAAAAAATGCGTACTCTTGTTATTGGCTTTGGATTTTCTGTATATTCATCCAGCCATTCTAGTAAAGGGTTGTATAAGTCGTGTGCTTGTTCTGGTAAAGAACGTCCAGCCATTTCTAATACTCCATTAGTAGCATCAAAAGATATGGCTGGTCTTTGTCGGTTTGCTTCTATAACAAGATTCTCCAAAATATTCCTAGTTTGAACTATAAATATGGATATTTTTTTTATTAAGGAAAAGCATTTAAGCAAATTTCCCATCCATATTTTTTGTAAGATTCCATTTTATAATTTCTGTAACTTATTTTTTGCATTGTATTATGTGTGTGTAGCTACATAAAAACAGGCCTGTTATTCATTTTAATCTATTAAAAATAAAATATTATGGCAGGAGGAAAAGAGACACCACGTCAAAAACTAATTGGAATGATGTATTTGGTGCTATTGGCACTATTAGCTCTACAGGTTAGTTCTGTGATTATTGAAAAATTTCAATTTATCAATATTAGTTTAGAGAAAGCAGTTGCAGATGCTGATGTGAGAAATACAGAATTATTAAACCGAATAGAACATTCCGTAGAAGAAGGAAAAAATGCAAAAGATGATGTTGAAATTTTTAAACAAGCACAGCTTGTAAGAGAAAGTACACAAAGCTTGGTTTCCTATATTCGTAAACTAAAAGAGGAACTGATTGAAAAAACTGGAGGAAGGGATGAAAATGGGAAGATTATTGGAGCTAAAGAAGAAGAAAAAGTCGCAAACTACATGCTTGGTGCTGGAGAATCCAAAAGCGGAGAAGGATATGCTTTGCAAGAAAAACTAAATTCATTTTCATTATTCTTAAATACTGAGTTAGACAAGTTAGGTGAAGGACAAAAGAAATTTTTACAACTAGCTATGAATGGAGATCAAGATCCTTTGTTCAAAGATAATAAAGAGCATAAAAGAAAAGATTTTGCTCACCTTAATTTTGAAGGGACTCCTTTGGTAGCTGCTTTGGCTGTACTGACAGAAAAAGAAGCAAAAGTAATGGCTTTGGAAAATGAAATGTTGAGCTTATTAGCAAATAAAGTAGGTGCGAATATTATTCCTATAGACAAAGTTCGTCCAGTCGTAAAAGCAAAGTCAAATAGAGTAGTAGCAGGCACAAAATATGAAGCAGAGATGTTTATGGCAGCTTATTCGTCAAGTTTCAAGCCTCAAATGACATATAATAAAGCTAATGTAAATGTGAATACAGAAGGAATTGGTAATGTGAATTTTAAAGCAAGAGGAGGTAATTATCAAGATGGAGTTGCTAAAAGAACTTGGACAGGTACAATCATCTACCCAAAACCCAATGGAGAAGATTCTGTTTATACAATTACTCAAGAATATTATGTGATTAAGCCAGCAGTACAAGTTATTTCTGCAGCAGTTCAGTCATTGTACCGTAATTGTGGTAATGAATTGAATATTCAGGTTCCTGCTCTTGGAGCTGATTATAAACCTACTTTTAAAGCAGTTGGCGCAGAAGTAATTTCAAAAGGAAAAGGTTTGGTTACTATTATTCCAAAAGCAAAAAATGTAAGTGTTGAAGTATTGAATGATGGAGTTCTTATTGAAAAACTAAACTTTAAAGCTAAAGGAGTTCCTAGTGCAGAGATCACATGTAATCTGAATACTAGAACAGGAGTTTCTGCAGCAAAACTTCGTAAGGTTAAGTTGTATGCCAACGTGCCTTCTGAGTTTAAAGAGTTGTTGCCTAATGAATCTAAGTATAAAGTTACCAAATGGAAAGCTTATTTAGTGAGAGGAAGAAAACCTGTTGCTCAAAAAATAATCACTTCGTCTAGTGCTCGATTATCAGAGTTTGCATCTTTGGCAAAAGAAGGTGATCGATTAATGATTGAAATATTAGAAGCTAAACGTAAGAACTTTAGAGGAAGTACTGAAGAAGTGAAGTTTACTACTCCAATTATAAATGTTCCAATCATTTAGGAGGAAAGTGTTATAAATTAAAGAGTTGTTCTTTTTAGAATGACTCTTTTTCGTTATTTTAGTACTTTACTAAATAAACAAAACTAAAACACATGGGGAAAGAATCAAAGTTGTGGTTTTTTGAGGATGTGGATTTATACGAAGTATTTTGTCCTCATAAAATTGGAGACATGCATGAAAAGCATGTTTTTCAAACATATAATAAAGAATCTTTTGTTTATTTCTCTGATGATCCTTCTGATCATGTATACCTAGTGAAAAATGGTCGAATTAAGATTGGGACTTACTCAGATGATGGAAAAGAGATTATAAAAGCCATTTTGCAACCTGGTGAAATTTTTGGTGAGCTTGCTTTAGCTGGAGAAGAGACAAGAGGTGACTTTGCTCAAGCCATAGATAAAGATGTGGAGGTATGTCCTCTTACGCTTGATGATATGGAGACACTTATGAGAAGGCATCAAGGTTTAACATTACAAATGACCAAGTTAATTGGATTTCGTTTGTTAAAAGCAGAGCGTAGAATAGAATCGCTAGTTTTTAAAGATTCTCGTACTCGAATTATTGAATATTTATGTGATTTGGCTACAGAAAGAGGGGAGAAAGTGGGTTTTGAAATCTTAGTGAAGAAGTTTTTTACACACCAAGATATTGCTAATCTTACAGCGACTTCTCGTCAAACAGTAACTACTGTTTTGAATGAGTTAAGAGATAAGAATTTAATTAACTTTGATAGAAAACGTTTATTGATTCGTGATTTAGATCAATTGAAAAAAGAAGGTTAAAAAGTAAGTTGTTTTTTAACTGGATGAAAATAAAAAAGCTGTTTGGGTAAATTTCCAAACAGCTTTTTTATTAGTTTATGTTTTGTTCAAATATTACTTCGTAAATCTAGAAGTAATGACTTGACCATTTGTTGCAACCTGACAAATGTATATTCCAGGTGCTAGATTACTTGTGTTAATTTCTACTTGATTGATTCCACTTACTGTATTTACATTAGTAGAGTAAACAACTTGCCCTTGTGTGTTTACAATTTGAAGTGTAGCTTCTGAATTTCCTTCAGTTCCAAAGCTAACACGTGCCAAATTAGTTACAGGGTTTGGTCTGATGTTAATGTAAGTTTCCAAAGTATTTACTTCAGCACTAGTACATACACCACCATTTTCGACAGTAACAGTCACAGGAGTACGCTGACAAGAAATACCACTACATTCTCCAGTTACCTCCCAGGGTGTAGATCCTCCGTTTCCAACACCAGGAACATCACTAGCAGAAGCATACCATTTATTTCTGTATTTAATGCCATTGTAAGAAACTTCTGTACTACCAGCATATGTTTGTGCTACCCATTCATTCAATCCATCACAACCAGTATTACTTGGTGCTTGTTGAGCTGTAGCTAATTTTTGGACATAATATGTCTTCGTTTCTGTTGCATTTGTTGTGAAATTTTTATCTGATGATAGAGGACTTCCTTCTTCAGCAACATCATACCACTCAAAAGAACCATCATCTAATATAGAGAAAGTCACACTTCCTTTACAAGCAATTGATTGATGCTCTACATTAACTAATTCTGAAGTAACATTAACGCTTGCAGAAGTAGAACTACAACCAGAAGCACTTGCGATTACAGTATAAGTTCCTTCTCTATCTACTTGAAGAGTAGCATCTGTTGCTCCATCAATTTCTATGTCATCCTTTTCCCAAAGGAAAGTAATTCCATTTCCAGTAAGGCTTGCATCCAATATAGCTGTTGCAGGATCACATAAATTGATGTCATCTCCTAAGTTGATACTTGGTAATACTCCTAATACTTCAACTTTGTCTGAATTAGCACAAGAACCATCAGTAATTTCTACTTCATAAACTCCTGCAGAAGGAGCATTATATGTTCTTGAAGTAGCTCCATTAATTAATACATCATCTTTGTACCATTTGTAAGAACTCCCTGCAGGTGCTGTTGCTCCAGCATCCAAAGTAACACTTGAAGAACCACAGATTGAAGCAGCTTCACCAAGTTCTGGTCTAGGAAGAGGACACATATATTCTTCCATTTTCTTATAAGTAGCATTTAATAAAGAATATGGTCCATCTTTTACATCTTGTGTTAATTCCCAAATTAATACTCCAAGACCTCCTTTTCCCATAACATAGTCAATTTTAGCCTCAATAGTATTTTTACCATTGTATTTTATACCTCCTGTTCCATCTGACTCAAATGTGTTTTGCTTATTTGATGAGTTGTTTAATACTGTGCTATACATTTGAACAGAAGGACGACTATAGAAAGCAACTCCTCCTAACATTTTCTCATAAGGACACCCTTGTTCATGATAATTATCCATTGCATCTTGTAAGAACTTTAAAGAAGAGTGATTGTCATAAGTAGTTGGAGCATCATAAGCCATTACATTTACATGGTGTAAATATTGAAAAGATTCTGGATCCCAATTTTCTGTGTGACCTTCTTCTCCACCTACAGCAGCAGATAATTCAAATCCTCTACCATCAGCTTCAAATGCTTCATAAACTGCTTTAAGTAATAGTTTTACATCTCCTTTTTGAGTTGATGTTGGAAACTCCCAATCAATATCAACTCCAGCTAATCCATGAGTTGCACAAAAGTCAATACAGTTTTGTGCGAAAGTTTGTCTAGCTGTAGAGTTTGCAGCCAAAGGACCAAAGCTAGCTGATTTGTTCCATCCACCGATAGATAACCAACATTTGACGTCATTTTCCTTTGCACGTTGTTTTACATGTTCAAATTTTTCAGGTGCTTCTAAGTTAATACCACCAGCAGTGCTTGGTGTTGATCCAAAATAAAAAGCATCAGTCATACTTCCCCAATTAATAGCAGCATCCATTTGCTCAATGGTTCTGTACTGAGGAATGTAACCTACTATTTTCTGTGCCATGACAGATTGTAGGGTAAATAGGGAGATTAGTAATACAAATATCTTTTTCATAGTAAAGTTATATGTGTGTAGTTAGCATTTTGTAACCACAATATAATAAAAATAACACAAAATAGACTTATTCTAAGATAGTAAAATCCAGAAATGACGTGATAACGACAGAAAAATGACTAATAAAATGGATTTCGTTTTGTTTTTTACCAGTATTTTGTATACGTGATTTTATTGTTTAATCTTTCTTAAAGCTAAAATTGCTTGCTTTGATGGCAGGTTGTATAGAAAGCAAGATTGTAATGATTAATGTGGTTGTTCCTGTAAGTACAATATCTAATACCTCCATTTTTACTGGAAAAGCATCTACAAGAGAGGACTGAACGTTCATTCCTACAAAACCAAACGTTTGTTGTCCTAAGATAATCCCAACCCCTAATATTAATCCAGCAAAAGTTCCTGTTGCACCAATTAAAAAACCTTTTGCTAAAAATATTTTACGAATAAAGCTTTTAGTAGCTCCCATTGATACTAGAATAGAAATATCCTTTTTCTTACTAATTACAATGATTGTTAATGTTAAGAAAATATTTAAAGAAGCTAATGTCAAAATAAATACAAAAATAAGGTAAGCAATAAAGCGCTCAACTTTGGCAGCTTTATACAATGAACTATGTAGTTCTTCACTTTCAAGGATTTTATATTTATCACCCAATTTGTTTTCAAGGTTTTGTTTTACCTCGGTAATTGAAATATTTGAATCTGTTTTTATTTCAATTGAAGTACGTTCTAAATCATAATCAAAAAGTTTTTTTGCACTTGATAGTGGAACAAAAAGGTATGAAGCATCATAAGTTCTTTCTATTTCAAAAACACCAACAGGAAGCACATTGATTCTATTGAATGAATTTTTTGAAGCACGTATTATCTTTTGTTTTCTTTTGGGGTACCAAACTTCTATTGTTTTAAAATTACTATTGAGTTTGATATTAAGTTCATATTGAACTCCTCGTCCAATAAATGTTTTGGGAATGTCTTTATTAGAAATATCTGCAGTACCACTGAAAACAAGGGTGTCTATATTGTTCTGTTCACGATAATTATCACTTACTCCCTTGATATGAACAACTTTTTGTCCTCCTTCATATTGAGTGAAAGCTTCATCTTCAATTACTTCTGTAATAATTGAGACTCCTTCTGTATTTTTAATGTCTTCTAATAAGGTACTATCAGCTATTAATGTTTTTCCTTCATTAATTTTGATCGTTAATTCTGAATCAATAGCATGATGAACTCCATTCATAATAGAATGTAATCCATTAAAAACAGATAATATTATGAATAGAGATGCAGTACCTACTGCTAGAGTAATCATAGATAGTATGGAAATTACATTAATGAAATGTTTTTCCTTTTTGGATAAAAAATATTTGCGAGCAATTCGAAATGCAAGTTCCATACTATTGATTAACTAAGTGATAATGTTTGTTTTAATCTAGATCTAATTTGTCTGTTTGATAGTCATCTGACAAATGATCATCGTCTTCTTTTGTTCTGATATCTAAGTTGTCAATCATTTTTGTGATTTTGGCAGCATATTCTGCTGTATCATCTATAAAAAATTCTAAAACAGGGATTTTTCTGATTTGGTGACGAAGTTTTTGCCCCAAAGCATTACGAATGATTCCCATATTTTCTTCTAAAGTACCAAGAACCTTTTCTCTTTCGCTCTCTACCAGTACACTCAAAAATACACGAGCTGTTCCCAAATCAGGGGTAACACGTACTTGTGTAACTGTGATAAATGTAGAACCTAGGAAACTTCTTCCTTCTTTTTGAAAAATATCACTCATATCTTTCAAAATCAACCTACCTAATTTTTGTTGTCTTTTACTTTCCATAATAATTATTACAAATTTATGTGTAAATTCGATTCAGAACGGAAATCTTCATAAAAAAATTTAAAATCTTGGTACGTTTTTTTAAACTTAATGATCCTTTTCGATTAGTAGTTGTTTTTATCATTCTTCTATTAGTACGTTTACCCTTTTGGTTATTGGATACTCCTTTACTGTCACAAGAGTTGTCTTGGATGTTGGTCGGAGAGAAGTTAAATGAAGGTTTAGTGGTCTATCGTGACTTTAAAGTAATGACAGCTCCATTAAGTTCTTTTTTTTATGGATTGATGGATTGGTTTTTTGGACGTTCTTCATTTGCCTACCAATTATTGGCTTTTGGGTTGATGTACTTGCAATGTGTGTTGTTTAACTATATTGTCAATAGAGCAATGGCATTTTCTGAAAAAACATATCTACCTGCCATTATCTATGGAATTGCAAGTTCCTTTTTTATTGATTGTTTTACCTTAAACCCAGTACTATTAGCAATTACTTTTTTGTTGTTAGCATTAGGTGAGATGTTTTTTATTATAAAGTCAGGTAGATCAAATGAAAATGTTTTTTACATGGGTTTCTACTTAGGGCTTACTGTCTTGTTTTATCCCCCTTCTTTTTTGTTTGTGATTGTCTTTTTATTATCAAGTTTACTGTATACTAACGTATATGTTAAAGGATATTTAGTTTTTGCATTTGGTTTGTTTTTTCCTCTGCTTCTATTCACAACTTATTACTATTGGGTGGGTGGTTTGAATGAGTTTTTTACTTCCTTTTTTATTTATTTTGGACAACAAGGAATGGTTATCTCTTTTTTAGAAATAATTGCGATTATGGGGATTCCAAGTTTATTCCTTTTGTTCTCTATACTTAGAACACAAACCAGTACTCGATTTGTGAATTATCAAATGAGATTCCAGAGTGTTATGCTTCTTGTGTTATTTATTGGAGTAGGAGTGTTATTTATTACTCCTCAATTGACTTCATTCCACTTTATGATTTTTGTTCCTGTGATAGCGTACTTTGTTTCTGCATTTTTTATGCTATTCAAAAGCGCGTTTTTCAGAGAAATGTTTTTTGTGTTGTTTCTATTTTGTTTTGTTACAACGTCTTACTCATATACCAATACTATTAACCAATATGTGTCTAAGTTTATCAAACATGAAAAATGGTTGTTGGAAAAATCTTCAACAGAGAGTTATGGTAAAATATTAGTTTTAGGAAAAGGAAAGCAACATTATCTTAATAATGAAGTAGCAACAATTTATTTAGATTGGAACCTGTCACAAGACGAATTTATTGATTTAGATAATTATGAGAATATTTCTCATATCTATACAAACTTTCAAAGAGATTTACCAGGAGTAATTATTGATGAACAAAATATTATTCCAAAATTATTTGAACGTATTCCTGAATTTGCTCTTTTGTATGAAAAAAAAGATAGTGTTTACTTTTTAAATAAAAGTATTTTAGAGTAAATGTTGCTACATTCGCTGCTTATTAACTTTTATAAAATATGAAAGCATTAATAGTAGTAGTTTTCTTTACTCTGTTGTTCAGCTCTTGTGCTACTCATTTTGGTACCATGACAGGAAATGCTTCTTTAAAAGATGAAAATTTTAAAGTTATAGGTCTAGCAATAGGAACCTCAAGTAATACAAGAGTTTTAGGGATTGGAGCATTAAAAAAAGAAGCTTTAGTATTACAAGCAAAACAAAATTTATATCAAAACTACCCATTAGAACAAGGACAAGCTTTGGCTAATGTAACAGTTGACTTTCAAAGGGCTTATTATCCTTTCTTTTCAAAACAAAGAGTTACTGTTTCTACAGAGATTATTGATTTTAGGAAAAATATAAAAGTTGATACTTCAGTTTTGGATCATTCTTTTACAGATTCTATTTTCTTTTCACTAAAAGAAGAAATTCTATTTAAAAAATCATCTAATACATTTTTGAAAGGAGAAATACTAAATGTTTCAAGAAATACAACATTAGTTCGATATCTAGATAAAGAACAAAATATACAATCAATAAGGGTATCAACTAAAAAAGTATTTAAACTAAGTGGAGAGTCAAAAAACACATTATTTTCATATAATGAGAAGGTTTGTTTTTTAGAAAACACGAATATTCTTGAAGGAGAAATAATTGCCTTGGGAGAAAATTCTGTTGTTGTCAAACTGTCAAAGAAACAAGGTAAATCTTTAGAGATTAGTCTAAACAATAATGATGTATTTATGGCAAATAAGAAGGTTAATAATAAATAAAAATTTGGGTATGATGTAGATGATATTGTGGTGTTTAAAAATTTGTACAAAGATGCACAAGCTAGACTAAATATTGAACCTAAACAAGGCACTTTGATAGGTGTTGGTTTGAAAAAGGTTATTGTGGAGTATGAAAAACAAGGAAAAAATCACAGAAAAGCTATTGATTATAAGATGATTCAAAAATAGATTAAAAGAAAAAGGAGATAGTTAAACCATCTCCTTTTTTTATAAAGACTTTTGAGTTTCATTACTCATCTAATTTGCTAAATACTTTTGTAAGAATATCCGTTACACGAGCAATAGGATCTTTACGAATGTCTTTCTCTTCGTTTTCAACCTTTAAAAATAAACCATCTAATGCTTTTGTAGCTACATGATCAGTCAAAGAGGTGTTGCTAATTGTTTCTTTATCTTCTCCTAATACACCTAAGAAATTTGCTGCATTATAGAGACCAACTCCACGGTTGTACTCAGAAACTAAATCACCATACAAAGATTCAGTAGAGTTATCTCCAATTAATTTTTCTTCTAAAACTTCTGCAATCTCAGGAGAGAATTCGCTTTTAAGTTCATTGTAGGTATTGTCTTTTAAATACGTTGTTGCTGCATTATCTTCACCATATAAAATCCCCAAAGCATCAGTAATACTCATATTTGTAATAGCATCTTTGAAGATAGGTGTTGCTCTGTCAGCTGCTTTTTCTGCTGATCTGTTCATACTTAATACAACATCATCAATTAGTGGTTGTAAATTTACTCCATAATCATTTAATTCATCTACAGCATCTAAAATTGGTTTTGCTTCATCAGGCATAATTACTTTCACTAATTCATCTTTGTAAAAGCCATCTTTAGCATGTAAGATGCTTACAGAGGTATCAGTCCCTACTTCCAAAGCATTTTTTAACCCAGATACAATTTCTTCATTTGAAAGTGCTCCATCCTCTGAAGTAAGTCCTTCTAATTCTTCACAAGAAGAGAAAAGTAATGCTACGGAAAGCATTGAAATAAGTAATACAGATAGTTTTTTCATAATATCTCAAAATTTAATAATAATATTCTAAAGTAGTTATTTTAATAATTCCTTCCAATCTCCTTGAAGGGTTTCAAAACCTATGCCGACTTTTAATAGTTTCATGAAATCGTTTCGTGATATTTCTTCTGCACCAAGGCTTTCAAGGTGATTTGTGTGTATTTGACAATCTATTAGTTGAAAATTTAGTTCTTTTAATTTTTGAACCAATGTGATGAACCCAGTTTTTGAAGCATTACTTTCTTTTGAAAACATAGACTCTCCAAAGAAACACTTTCCTAAAGACACTCCATATAATCCTCCAACTAATTGTCTTTCTTCATTCCATACTTCTACAGAGTGAGCTATTCCATCTTCATGTAATGAACAATAAGCATCTAGCATTCCTTCTGTGATCCAAGTATCTTCTTGATCCTTTCTCTTTATTTGTTGACATTGTTTTATGACATCTGAAAAACAAGTGTCAAATGTTACTGAAAACACCTTTTTATTTAAGATGCTTTTCATGCTTTTTGATATTTTCAATCTTGAAGGGTATAATATGAAACGAGGATCTGGTGCCCACCATATAATAGGATCATCCTCACTAAACCAAGGAAAGATTCCTTCTTGGTAGGCTAAAACTAAACGTTCTTTTGATAGATCTCCACCAATAGCTACAATACCATCTTCAGCACCTTCTACGGAAGGAAAGATTAGGTTTTCATCTAAACCATAAATAGGCATAATAATATCTATACGATTTTTAGAAATTAAAAGTAAACATAAAAGCAATATAAATATAGCGAATTGTTAATAACCATTTTATTGTTGGTTTTGTTGAGGTAATTTAGACGTGTTTTAAATAAGAAACAAAACCTAGCCTATCTCTTTTGGATTGGGAATTATAAAAAAACCTGTTGTTATAAAAGGTTTGGTTTAAGTCTGTGAGGCGAAGTTCATGTTTATTTTATAGAGTTTTTTTTGTATTTTTACACTTTATAGCTCCCAAATGTAATTTTTGCATAAATGTTTTTACCAAATACGTTTTGGTGATAAATAGGGGCTATATAGTAATAGGACGTAATATATTATAAAGGAGAATATAAATATACCTGATGAAAGACACAAAAAATCAAGGTTTGTATAATCCATTATATGAGCATGATGCTTGTGGAATTGGATTTGTCGCGAACCTAAAAGGCAAAAAATCCCACAAAATTGTTTCTGATGCATTATCTATGTTGACAAAAATGGAGCATAGAGGAGCATGTGGCTGTGAAACAAATACGGGTGATGGTGCTGGTATTCTCATTCAAGTACCTCATGATTTTTTCAAAGAAGTTGTGAAAGAAGAAGGTTTTGAAATTCCTGCTTTTACTGAGTATGGAGTTGCTCAAATCTTTTTTCCTCCAGTTGAGGATGTTACAGCAAAGTGTAAGGTGTTATTAGAAGAAACCGTTGCAAAGTTTGGTTTTGAAGTATTAGGATACCGTTCAGTAGTTCAAGAAAATCATATGATTGGTAATTCTGCAAAAGCAGTTGAGCCAAACATGGAGCAGATTTTTGTGAAACGTCCTACTGACATGGATCTAGAAACTTTCGAGAGAAAGTTATATGTGATTCGTAACTATGTTACGCATACTGCACACAAAGAGATTGAAGATACAGATTTATTTTATGTACCTACCTTCTCATACAAAACAATTGGATATAAAGGAATGCTTTCTACTGAACAAGTAGAGATGTATTATCCTGATTTAAGAGATGAGCGTGTAATTTCAGCAATTGGTGTTGTTCACTCTCGTTTTTCTACAAATACTTTCCCTAAGTGGAAATTAGCTCAACCTTTCCGTTACATTGCTCACAATGGAGAGATTAACACAGTAAGAGGAAATGTTAACTGGTTCAAGTCAAAAGAAGCTTTATTTGAAACTTCTAAGTTCTCTCAAGAGGAACTTGACATGTTATTCCCTATTTGTGACCATACACAATCTGATTCAGCCAATTTAGATAATGCTGTTGAGATGATGGTGTTAGGAAGTGACCGTTCATTACCAGAAGTAATGATGATGTTGGTTCCTGAAGCATGGCAAGAAAACAAAGAAATGGATGCTACTAAGCGTGCATTCTATGAATATAATTCTAACTTAATGGAACCATGGGATGGTCCTGCTTCTATTTCCTTCACTGATGGAAATATTGTAGGGGCTACTCTTGATAGAAATGGTTTACGTCCTTCTCGTTACTTAGTAACTGATGATGATACATTAATTATGGCTTCTGAAACTGGAGTATTACAGGTTGATCCTGCTACTGTAGTAAAAAGAGGTCGTTTAGAGCCAGGTAAAATTTTCGTAGCTGACTTAGCGCAAGGCCGTATCATCGCAGATGATGAATTGAAAGCAGATATCTGTTCTCAAAAACCTTATGCAGAGTGGTTGAAAGAAAATTCTGTTGATTTATCTGATTTATCAGGAAATTACTCTGAAGAAGATTTGTCTGATGAAGCATTATTGAATAAACAACAAACATTTGGGTATACTTCTGAAGATTTAAAAGTAGTTATTTCTGATTTGTCTAAGTTAGGTGTTGAGCCTTTAGGTTCTATGGGATTTGATTGGGCTTTACCAATTTTATCTGACCAATCTCAACATTTATCTCACTACTTCAAGCAATTATTTGCACAGGTAACTAACCCACCAATTGACCCTATTCGTGAAAGAATGGTAATGTCATTGTTTACAAGTGTTGGTGGTTCTAAAAATGTTTTACAACCTGCTGCTGAGCACTGTGCTAAGATTCAATTAGAGCAGCCTGTATTAACAAATGCAGAGTTAGCAAAATTAAAAGAGATTTCTAAGGACGGATATAAGTCAGTAGTTATTGAAACTTTATTCTCTGCAAATGGAGAAGATGGAGTTTTAGAAGCTGCAATTGATAAAATCTGTGCTGAGGCTGTTGAAGCAACAAAAGCTGGAGCAAACATTTTAATCTTATCTGATAAGAATGTTGATAGTGCAAATGCACCAATTCCTTCTTTATTAGCTACAGGAGCTATTCATCATGCATTAATTAATGCTGGTATTAGAGCAAATACTTCTATTGTTGTTGAGTCTGGTGATGTTAGAGAAACTCACCATGTTGCAACATTAGTAGGATATGGTGCTCATGCTGTAAACCCTTATTTAGCATTTGAGTCAATCAAAGGAATTAAGCGTAGTGGTTTAATTGGTGATGACTTTACTACTGAGGATTTACAGAAAAACTTCGTGAAAGGTATTGGATACGGATTGTTGAAGATTTTCTCTAAAATGGGTATTTCTACAATTCAATCTTATCACGGAGCTCAGATTTTTGAAGCAATGGGTATTGCTACATCTGTTGTTAACAAATGTTTTGCAGGAACAGCTTCAAGAATTGAAGGATTAGATTTCAATGGAATTGCAAAAGAAGTATTGATTAATCATGACTTTGCATTCCCTAAAGAAGGAGAATCAACTTCTTCTAAATTAGAAGTAGGTGGTGTTTACCAATGGAAAAGAAGAGGTGAGAAACACTTATTCAATCCAACAAGTATTCATTACTTACAACAGTCTACTAAGACTGACGATTACCAAATGTATAAGAAGTATGCTAAGGAGGTTAATGACCAAACTCAGCGTGCTGCAACATTGAGAGGTCTTCTCGACTTTGAAGACCGTCAACCAATTTCAGTAGCTGAAGTTGAACCAGCAGAAAATATCTTAAAGCGTTTTGCTACTGGTGCTATGTCTTTTGGTTCTATTTCTCACGAAGCTCACTCTACTTTAGCAATTGCTATGAACAGAATTGGGGCAAAATCTAACTCTGGTGAAGGTGGTGAGGATCCAAGAAGATTCAAGAAGAAAGAGAATGGTGATTGGGAACGTTCTGCAATTAAGCAAATTGCATCTGGACGTTTCGGTGTTACTTCTTACTACTTGACAAATGCTGATGAGTTACAAATTAAGATGGCTCAAGGTGCTAAACCAGGTGAGGGTGGTCAATTACCAGGTCATAAAGTTGATGACTGGATTGGTGCTACTCGTCACTCTACTCCAGGGGTAGGTTTAATTTCACCTCCTCCACACCATGATATTTATTCAATTGAGGATTTAGCTCAATTAATTTATGACTTAAAAAATGCTAACCGTGATGCACGTGTAAACGTGAAGTTAGTATCTGAAGTAGGAGTTGGTACAATTGCTTCTGGTGTATCTAAGGCACATGCTGATGTGATTTTGATTGCTGGTCATGATGGTGGTACTGGAGCATCTCCACTATCTTCTATTCGTCATGCTGGTTTACCATGGGAACTTGGTTTATCTGAGGCTCACCAAACATTGGTTAAAAACAGATTAAGAAGTAGAGTAGTATTACAAGCTGATGGTCAAATGAAGACTGGACGTGATATCGCTATTGCTGCTTTATTAGGTGCTGAAGAATGGGGTGTTGCAACTGCCGCATTAGTGGTAGAAGGTTGTATCATGATGCGTAAGTGTCATATGAACACTTGTCCTGTAGGTATCGCAACACAAAATAAGACATTAAGAGAACGTTTCTCTGGAAATCCTGACCATGTTGTTAATTTCTTCCAATTCTTAGTACAAGACTTAAGAGAGATTATGGCTGAACTAGGTTTCCGTACAGTAAACGAAATGATCGGACGTGTTGATAAATTGAAGGTACGTGATGAAATTAATCACTGGAAATATAAGGATTTAGATTTCTCTAAAATTTTATATAAGGAGCCTTCTTTAGAAGGAGACACATTATATAATTCTGAAGAACAAGATCATGCTTTGGAAGCTGTCTTAGACAGAAAATTCATTGATGCAGCCCAATCTGCCTTGGAGAATGGACAAAAAATTCAAGCAAATTTTAATATTGTAAACACAGATCGCTCAGCAGGAACAATGGTTTCTAATGAAATTTCTAAGCGTTATGATGGACAAGGTTTAGCAGAAGATACCATTCATTTTAATATTAAAGGTTCTGCTGGGCAAAGTTTTGGTGCATTTACTGCCCCAGGTTTGACAATGGAATTAGAAGGTGAAGCAAATGATTACTTTGGTAAAGGTCTTTCGGGTGCTAAGCTGATTCTTTATCCACATAAAGAAACAAAATATGCTCCTAAAGAGAATATCATTGTAGGTAATGTTGCTTTTTATGGTGCTACTTCTGGAGAAGCGTATATCAGAGGTATTGGAGGTGAACGTTTCTGTGTTCGTAACTCTGGTGCTAAAGCAGTTATTGAAGGAATTGGTGATCATGGATGTGAATACATGACTGGTGGTACTGCTGTTGTACTTGGTAAAACAGGTAGAAACTTCGCTGCTGGTATGAGTGGTGGTGTTGCTTATGTTTATGATGTAGATGGTACATTCAAAGACAGAGTAAATAAAGGAATGATCGAGTTTGATCCAATCGAAGCTGAAGACAAAGAAACGTTGAAAACTTTAATTGGAAATCACTTCAACTATACAAATTCAGATGTAGCAGAAGAAATCTTAGCTGATTTTGAAGGTGCTTTAACTAAGTTTGTTAAGGTTATGCCAACTGACTACAAAGCTGTATTATTAAAGAGAAAACAAGAACAATCAGAAAAAAAGGAGGAAGTTCATGGGTAAGTCAACAGGATTTTTAGAAAAAACAAGAGAACTGCCAAAGTACGAAGATGCTAAATCTCGTATTGAGCATTATAAAGAGTTTTCTGAAACGCCATCTGAAGAATTAGTGAATGAGCAGGCTAGTAGATGTATGGATTGTGGTGTTCCTTTCTGTCACAATGGTTGTCCACTTGGGAACATTATTCCAGAGTTTAATGATGCTGTTTACAATAATAACTGGAAGGAAGCAACTGAGGTATTATTATCAACAAATAACTTTCCAGAGTTTACAGGACGTATTTGTCCTGCTCCATGTGAAGCATCATGTGTGTTAGGTATTAACCAACCACCTGTAGCAATTGAATTCACAGAGAAAAATATTGTTGAGTATGCTTTCAAAAATAATTTAATTAAGCCTTTTATTCCTGAAACAAGAACTGGAAAAAAAGTAGCTGTAGTTGGTGCTGGTCCTGCAGGATTAGCGGCTGCTGAACAATTAAATAAAGCCGGTCACTCAGTTGTATTATTCGAAAGAGCTGAAGAGGCTGGTGGTTTATTAAGATATGGTATTCCTGATTTCAAATTAGAGAAATGGGTCGTTCAAAGACGTGTTGAAGTAATGAAGGAATCTGGAATCGAATTCCGTTTGGGAACAAATGTAGGAGTTGATGTAACTGCTGCTGATCTTGAAAAAGATTATGATGCTGTTGTATTAACAGGTGGTTCTACTGTTCCTAGAGATGTGCCTATCAAAGGTAGAGATTTAAATGGTGTTCACTTTGCAATGGATTTCTTATCTCAACAAAACCACAGAAATGCTGGTAAAGAAGGAGCTAAGAACCATAAAGGTGAGGAACTTGAAGAAATCTTTGCTACTGATAAGCATGTTTTAGTAATTGGTGGAGGAGATACTGGTTCTGACTGTGTTGGTACTTCTAACCGTCATGGAGCTAAATCAATCACTCAAATTGAATTATTAGCTAAACCTCCTAAAAATCGTTCTGAACAAACTCCTTGGCCTATGTGGCCAATGCAACTTCGTACATCTTCATCTCATGATGAAGGATGTGAAAGAAGATGGGCATTATTTACTAAGGAATTTGTTGGTGATGAAAATGGAAACCTTAAAGCAATTAAGGTTGCTGAAATGGGATGGTCTGAGCCACAACCTGGTAAAAAACCTCATTGGGAGGAGCAACCAGGAACTGAGTACGAAATTCCTTGTGAATTAGCTTTATTAGCAATTGGATTCTTACATCCACAACATGATGGTTTATTAAATGACTTAGGTGTTGAGTATGATCAAAGAGGAAATGTTAAGGCTGGAGATAACTACCAAACTAACAATGAAAAAATCTTTGTAGCAGGTGATATGCGTAGAGGTCAATCATTAGTAGTATGGGCTATTTCTGAAGGTAGAGAAGCTGCTTATAATGTAGATGAATACTTAATGGGTTCTTCAAACTTAGAAAAGAAAGATGAGAGTTTCTTATATATAGAGAAAGAAGCTTAATCTTATTAAAAGAATATATAACGAAAAGCACTAAGAGTAATCTTAGTGCTTTTTTAGTGGAAAATATTTTCAACCAAAAAGAAGTTGAACAAAGAGAAAAGCCCATAAACTTAAAAAATAGTTTATGGGCTTTTTTAATCAGGTTTATGGCATTTTAACGCTCTAATGAGAAGTCTTTCTCACTCTTAATGAGTTTATGTCTGTATAGGTCTAAAAAACTTGATTTTGAGACAAATCCGATGTATACTTCATCTTGAATAACAGGTAAGTTCCATTCTTTTGACTCATCAAACTTTTTCACAATCATGTCAGCAGTGTCATGATTGTTAATAATAGTATACTTTTTATTAACGGGACGCATTAAGCTTCCTACAATAATATGTTCTTGTTTTTCTGGATCGAACATGATATTACGAACATCATTCAAGTGAATAATACCCATAAATTCACATTCTTCAATTACTGCAAAGAAATTACGATTTGACACCTTAATGAGTTCTACAAGTTCAGCTAAAGACGCTTGTGGATCGATTGATTTAATATCCTTCTCAATACATTTGTGGAAATCCATAAGTGTTAATACTTGTTTGTCCTTATCATTAGTGATATCTCCACATTCTACTAAATCTTTTGTGTATAGAGAGTAGGGTTCATACTTACTAATTGTAAGATAAGAAAATGCAGAAACGATCATCAATGGAATAAAAAGCGAATAACCTCCTGTAATCTCTGCAATTAAAAATATGGCTGTAAGTGGTGCGTGTAATATTCCACTCATCACTCCACACATACCAACCAATGTAAAGTGAGTAGCAGGAATGGTATGCCCAAAGAAACCAAAGGTATTTACTGCTTTTGCAAATAAATGCCCTGTTACAGCCCCAATAAATAGTGATGGAGCAAAGATACCTCCACTACCTCCACTACCTGTCGTAAATGCAGAAGCTATTGCTTTTATAAAGACAAGAGCTAGCATAAAAAGAATAAGAGCAGGCGTATTGTTAAAATTTAAAATGCTATGGTTAGCAACAGCCTCTGATTCTCCAGCAATTAATAATTTGATTGTATTGTATCCTTCACCATATAAAGGAGGAAATAATAAAATGATAAGACCTAAAACAGCACCACCAATAATTGCTCTTTTATAAGGATTGCTAATTTTCTTTACTAATGCCTCAATTTTATTATGTGTTTTAGTTACATATAATGCAACAATTGCACAAATAACACCTAATAGAATATAGTAAGGATAATCAATTAATGAAGAATATTCTTCTACTCTAAATGAAAAAAGAATATTGTCTGTTCCGAGCATAATTGCTACTAAAGATCCCATACTTGAAGCAATTAATAATGGAATAAATTTATCAATTTTAGT
This sequence comes from Cytophagales bacterium, assembly GCA_024232295.1. Lineage (GTDB taxonomy): Bacteria > Bacteroidota > Bacteroidia > Cytophagales > JAAEPT01 > JAAEPT01. The sequence goes on along the minus strand of JAAEPT010000102.1, from coordinate 8,943 downwards.
CTCATGAAAAATTACTTCTGCTGCAAAAATTACCCCAGCAATTGGAGAATTAAAGATACCAGAAACAGCAGCAGCAGCTCCACAACCAATTAATAAAGTTCTGTATTTATAACCCAAATGACCTAAGATACCAATGTTAGAACCTATTGCAGAACCTGTGACAACAATAGGAGATTCAAGTCCTACAGAACCACCTAAACCCACTGTGATAGCACTTGTGATCATTCTGGAGGTCATTAGTAAACCTTTAATCTTACTGTTTCCCTTGGCTATGTTCCACAATACTTGTGTGACACCATGTCCTCCCGGATCTTTAAGTATGTTTCGAGAAATAATAACAGTAAGAATCAACCCTATTATGGGGAAAGTTGCATAGTAGTAATCATATTTTCCTATGGCATCTTCTGCAATTAGGAAGTGGTGAATGTAGTGTACAGTTGTTTTTAGACTAACTGCAGCCAGTCCTGCAATTAACCCAATAATTACACTACAGATAATAAGGAAATTTCTTTCTCCTACTTGACTTTTCAGTTTAAGAACACTTCTAACAAATTTGCTTTGGGCTTTCTTAGAAAGGGACATAATTATTGTGAATGTGTATTCATGAAAATTACAGCATAAAGTAACAAATAAACTTCAAGCAATAAAAGCTTTTGTGCATCAACCTTTCACTACATTATATTAAGTAGCTTTCACTCCAACATCATATTAATGTTAAATGTTTCTAAATAGGTGTTTTTGTGGAAAAAAAATGATAGTAATATAAGAGGTTGGTTTTTAAATAATTGTATTGCTTTAGTGGAGTGATCTTGTTTGATAATGTCTTTATAGTGCTTTTTGTACTGAAACTTAATGAAAAGTAGTAACGTAAGTTTTTTTATAAATATTAATTAAAATAAATTCGCTAGTCGTTATCAGGTTGGTGTTTATCGAAAAAATCGGTAATATTGTTATGTGGTTAATTGAAAAGGAAGTCTCATTTTTAGATTTTTAGATGTTTTTGTCAACTTTTGGAGATTCAGATTTTTTAATTTTTTACTTTTTTACTAGAAATTTTCTAGTGTCTTTTAGTTTTTTTGTTGGAAGGAATTTTTTGATAAAGCATTTTTAGGACATTAAATTGTGAATGCATTTTTAAATTTTGTAATATTTTTAATGGATTGTTTTTATGAATGTTCACTTACCAGAATTGTCTATATAATTATTCCCCAACCAGATGTATTTCTGGTTGGGTTTTTTTATGTAACTTCATTACATGAGAAAAAATAAAATTACAGATTTATTTACTATTGATAAACCAATTATTCAAGCAGGAATGGCCTGGTGTAGTGGTTGGAGGTTAGCTAGTGAAGTGAGTAATGCTGGTGGTTTAGGTATTATTGGAGGAGCTTCTATGCAGCCTGATGTTTTAAAGAAACATATTCAAAAGTGCAAAAAAGCAACAAATAAGCCTTTTGCTGTTAATCTTCCTCTTTTGTATAAACATGTAGAGCTTCATATTGATACAATTATTGAAGAAAAAGTCCCAATTGTATTTACTTCTGCTGGAAATCCAAAGGTTTTTACTACTCGTTTACAAGAGGCAGGTATCAAAGTTGTACATGTGGTTTCGAGTGTAAAGTTTGCTTTAAAGGCAGAACAAGCTGGGGTTGATGCTATTGTTGCAGAAGGTTTTGAGGCAGGAGGACATAATGGGAGAGAAGAAACAACAACTTTGTGTTTAATCCCAGAGGTTAGTCAAGCTGTTTCTATTCCTGTTATTGCAGCAGGAGGAATTGCTTCTGGGAAATCTATGTTAGCTTGCCTTGTGTTAGGTGCGGATGCTGTACAAATTGGTAGTCGCTTTATCATGAGTGAGGAATCTTCAGCACATCAAAACTTTAAAGATTATTTATTGAAAGTAAAGGAGGGAGATACTAAACTTTCTCTCAAAAAGCTAACACCTGTGCGTTTGTTAAAAAATGCTTTCTATAAACAAGTAACGAATGCGGAGGCACAAGGAGCTAGTGATGAAGAGTTAAGGGTGCTACTGGGTCAAGGAAGAGCAAAACAAGGGATGTTTGAAGGTGAACTTGAAGAAGGTGAACTTGAAGTAGGACAAGTAGCAATGAGCTTTCATAAAATTCAACCAGCTCAAGAAATTGTACAAGAGATTTGGACGGAGTACTTACAAGCAATTGAAAAAATAAGATAAAAATAAAAAAGCACTGAGAATATCCCAGTGCTTTTTTCCTTTAATAAAAAGAATTTTTATTCAACGATTAGACGTTGGATTGCTAATGTATCATTTGCAATTAACTGAATGAAGTATAAACCAGAAGGCAATTCACTTGCATCAATGTCAAATGTATGTGTGTCAGCATTTAATTCTGCATTAACAACAGAGCTTACAGCTTGTCCTTGTGCATTGTAAACTACTACACTTGTATTAGCACTCTCTTCTAAGTCGAAAGAGATTGTTGTAATGTCATTTGCAGGGTTAGGGTAAACAGTATAGTTCATTTTAGCAGCATTTGCTTCAGCAATTGCATCTTGAACATCTACAGTTACTACAATTTCATTAGAGAATACTTTAATTCCATCAGAGTCTGTCATGTATGCAGAGATCGTGAACTCTCCTACAGCACTAGCTGTCCAAGTTGTTGCGAAGTCATCGCCTTTAGTTCCTGTGATTTTATCTCCAGATACTTGAGTACCATCATGCTCAATTTTGTAATATACTTTTGTGATTGGTCCATCATCATTTGCATCTACAGATAGATTTAGTACAGTACCAACTAATACAGCAACTCCTTCTTCTACATCTTTACCATCATTTTTAACAAATAAAGTAATTGTAGGATCTTGATTTGCTTCTGAAACAGTGATTGTTTTAGTCTCTTGGTAAGTATTTCCTTTATTATCTGTTACTGTTACAGTAATTGTGAAAGAACCTGTTTTGTTAGGAGTCCATGTACCAGTAGTAGAAGAACCACTAGTAGAAGAATTTACATCTTCTACAGATTGATCAGAATTATCTGTTACAGTAATTGATACATCTGCAATACCTTCATCATCAGTTGCAATTACTGAGATACCTAATTCCTCATCAACACGTACAGTTTCTGCATCTAATTCAATAGAGATATCAGAGTCACTATTAATTTGATCATCAACAGTAAATGTAATTGTTTCAGAAGTTTCTACACCTTTATTGTCTGTTGCTGTAACAACTACAGTAACATCACCTCCAGCATTTGCAATATAATTTGCAGTATAAGTATCTCCACTATTTGTTTCAGCGATAGTTTTTCCATTTACAGTAACTACAACATTTGATACTGTTACATCATCAGTGATTGTAGAGATAATAGGAATGGTATTGTCTCCTTTTGTTACAACTACTGTTGCTCCATTTGAAGGACTGTCAATAGTTACTATAGGAGCTTCATTTGGTTTCTCAACAATAATCTCAATTGTTTTTGTAGAAGATGCTCCTTCATTATCAGTGGCTACAATATCTACTGAATATGTACCAGCAGTAGTCTTAGAGAATGTAGTTGCATATGTGTCTCCACTTCCAGAAACATTTTCTCCATCAATTGTTACAGATTGAACAGTACCCTCTTCGTCTGTAATTGTAGCAGAAATATCTAATGTTTCAGTTGTTAAGATAGTTACAGGAGAACTAACTGGTGCAGTTACTACAATTGTAGGAGGTAAATTAGCATCCTCAGCAAGGATAGTAATTGTAACAGTTTTTGTTGTCACACCACCTTTGTTGTCAGTAACTTTGATTGTAGCAGTATAAGTACCTTCTCCAGCGTTAGCAGGATCCCAAGTACCAGTATAAGAAGAACCACTATTGCTCATTTGTACACTTTCTCCGTTTACTTCAACAGTTACAGATTGAATAGAACCATCATTATCAGTTGCAGTTACATCAAAGTTAACAGTGTTAGGTAATTTAACACTAGTATTTGCAGGTTCATTAATTACAACAATTGGATCCTCATTGTTTTCTTCCTCAATTGTAATTGATACAGTAGCAGTAGCACTACCACCTTTTTTGTCAGTTACTTTTGCTTCAATAGTATAAGTACCCGCATCATTAAATGCATACTCTTCATAGAATAAGAAATCAACATCAGTATTTGTTAATTCTGTGATAAGACCACCTTGACCATCTTTGATTGTGTAAACCACTTTGTCCAAGTCATCTTTACCATCAGCATCACTTACGTTTACAGATAATCCAACATTTTGACCTACAGGAACCTTGTCTCCATCATTTGGAGTGATAAAAGTAATTGTTGGAATATTGTTAGCTTCACCTACTGTAATAGTAATAGCATCAGATTCACCAGTTTCAGAATCATCATCAGTTGCAGTTGCAATAACAGTATAAGTACCTGCATCTAAATCTTCTAAAGTAGCAGTCCAGTTACCTCCGTTTTCTGTAGCATTAAGAGTTTTTACAGTACTTCCTCCTTCGTTTTTAACAATGAATCTAACAGTTTCAACAGTACCATCACTATCAGTAGCATTAGCTTCTAATGTAACAGAACCAGAAGTTTCCATTTGGAAGTTATTATCTGGAGCAGTGATTGTAACATCTGGAGCGAAAGTAGCACATTTAGGATCGTTTTCATCAACTACAGCCTCGAAAGAAACTCTAGGACAAACTTGACCTGTAGAAACTACAATATTATAAAATCCAGCATACCAGTTTGCAATATCTAAACCGTATTCTGGATCGCCTTCACACTTACAGTTTGAACTGATAAAGTCAATTACTCCATCTAAATCCATTGCTCCAGCTTCTCCACCAAATGTACCATAACCAATGTCTTCACCAAATACAGGATTTTTTTGAGCCCATTGTTGTGCATCAGGCATTCCCAAGAAATATCTTCCTGGAGATAATTTGAAGTTTACTGGGAAATCATATTCTCCTTCCCATTCCAAGTTAACAGTTTCTGTTTGTAAAGCTTTTCCACTTTCATCGTAGATTATTACATCAATATCACCTTTTGTAGCAACTCTAGCTGTAAATTGTGTGATTGTTAATTCTTGTAATACATCAAATTGAAGTCTTAAGTCAGCTCCTCCAGCAGTGTTATAATCTCCATTTCCAGGACCAGAGAAATCATCTTCAGCTTCTTCGTTATCAATTGCTAAACCTACAGTGTAGTTTGTAGCACCACCAGTTTTTTGAACCCATACAGGTTGTCCATCAACTGCTTTGTATAATTCTGTTTCATTACCTAATAAGTTACCACCAGTTTCAGCAGTATACCATCCATAATTTCCATCAGCATTTTGGATTACATAATGAGCTTCATCTCCAGTATTACATACATTCTCAAATTGTACATCAATATTATTTTCTGATGCAGTGAATGATGCAGTTTTTGAATCACAATGACCTTGTGGGTCAGATACAGTGACTGTATATGTCCCTGGGCTTGTTACTGATAATTTAGATTCTTGTCCAACTGTACTACTTCCATCAGACCAAGAGTATGCTACTCCATCAAAACCTGGAACTGTTGCATCTGCTTCATAAGCAGCTCCACCACATAAAGATGCATCAGAAAGAGTAGGGATTTCCCCAATTTCATCAGTTAAAATTGCAACATTTTCTTGGAAACAGTCACTCCCTTTTTTAGTAGCAACCACTTTATAAGCACCTGGTGCAGTCGCTTCATAAGTTTTTCCTGTAGCACCAGAAATTTCACTATTATTTTTATACCATTTGAAGGTATAATCAGTAGCAGCCAAAGATGCATCTAATTCAATAGAAGCAATACCACAGATGTTTTGATCTTCTCCTAAGTTTGGTTTAGGACATCCAGCAGCTGTGATTTCTTCATCGATAGAAACAAGTAATGATTTGTCTTTTGTTGTTGCATCACCAACAACTTCCCACATCATTACACCTTTCAATCCATTTGTGATTGCATAAGATGTTTTTCTTTTAATAGTAGTTTGTCCATTATATCTCCACTGACCTTGTGCATCAGCAGTAGCAGAACCACCAAGTGCTAAGATATCTCTATACAACTTATAATCATTTTGACTATAGCTCCAGTTTGCAGAACGACCATAGAATGGTAATCCTAATACCATTTTTGTTTTGTCTAGACCTTTTACATTAGTCCAGTAATTGATACAAGCAACTTCTACATCTTGACCACCATATTCGCGATCTCCAGCAGGAATATCAAGAGAGTGGTGTGCATAATCTCCACCAAAGTCATAAACCATTATGTTGAAGTGGTCAACATATTGATAAGATGCAGGTGTTACAAAGTCATTATTCCACTTGAATGGGAAGACTGCAGCAGATAATTCAAGAGTTGGGGCACTAGAAGTAATCTCCTCTCTCAATGCTTGCATTAAGTTTATCCAGTTTTGACTTGCTGGTTGATCATTTTGATTTTCTGGTTCCCAGTCAATGTCAATACCATTTAATCCATTATTTTTTGCGAAGGCAACGATTTTTGAAGCTAAATTTCTTGCTTGTGCAAGAGTGTTTGTATTTGCCTCAAAACGTTCAGCCTGAACTTTTGATGCACCACCAACAGAAATATTGATGTGTTTACCCTGAGCTTTTGCATCTCTGATAAAGTCATCAAAGAATGTTTGTTGAGTCGGGTCAGCATTTCCATCAGCACCAAGACCAACACCACCACTACTACTGATCTGCAAGAACGAGTAGTTTACATCTGTTACATAATCCCAATACCAAGATTGGAATTGATTGTTCCTAAACCCTTGATGGTAGGCAACTACCCTCTGGGCCATTGCATCTAAGCCCATCAATGTCAATAGACAGGTAAGAAGCAGTAACTTTGTTTTTTTCATAAAACTTAGAAATTAGATAAAATTAAAATTAGTTTAACCTAAGTGTTAATAGTGTATTGTGGTCAAAAGTAACCAAAAAACCCATACAAATCTATTATTTATGAGAGATTTTTTTGTACTTCTCCAAGATGTATAGTCATGTCTTGCATTTGACAATCAGTTTATTATAATTTTTTTATCTTTGGTCGTTTTAATAATCACGTTTGAATGGATACACTATTACTAATATTTGTGCGAAACCCTATTTTGGGTAAGGCGAAAACAAGATTAGCAGCAACTGTAGGGGCAGAATATGCATTAGAAATTTATCGTTGCTTATTACAATATACTCATAAAATCAGTAATGAATTAGAGTTGGCAGATAAGAGAGTGTATTATGCTGATTTTATGAATGATGACGATTTATGGAATGGTTATGATAAGTATCTACAAGATCAGGAAAAAGAACTTGGTGATCGAATGAAAGAAGCCTTTCGAAAAGGATTTGAAGATGGTTATAAAAAAGTTGCTATCATTGGGAGTGATTGTTTAGAGTTGACAAGTAATTTATTACAAAAAGGATTTGATCAATTATCTTCTGATGATGTTGTTGTTGGTCCTGCTAAGGATGGAGGTTATTATTTTATGGGAATGAATGATTTTTATCCACATATTTTTGATGATAAAAAATGGAGTACAGATACTGTATTCTTAGATACAATTGAAGATATTAAACGAGAAAAACTTTCTTATAGTCTTCTGAAAACACTTTCAGATGTAGATACAGAAGAAGATTTGAAAAATATTGAATGGCTTGCAGAAGGGGGTGGGATAATTAAATTTTGCGAAAAACACTTTTTATAGAATGATAAACATTGTATATTTCTCGATATTCGAGGTTATGTTGTTGTTTTAATAATATTGTGTGATGAAATTTAAAGATTTAAAAAGTCTGGTATTTCTAATAGGAGTGCTTTTGTTGCCTCTTATTTCAAATGCCCAGTTAAAGAAAAACATAAAGTATTCTGGTTTTTTTGATACTTATTATTTCAAAGGTCCTACTATTTTTACATTAGGTGGTGGAGTTAATCTCTATGCTGGTGATGTTTGTGGTGGTTTTAAATGTAATGAATTTAATTATAATGCGTCTTTTAGTGCTGGATACCATGTTTGGCCAGGTGTAGTTTTTGGAGGAGAATTCACTTATATTAAATTAGGTGCCAAAGATGAGTTTGCTAGTAGAAATATTACGTTCAAAACTTCAATGTATGAATTGACCGCCTTTGGTCATTATTATTTGAGACGAGATATTGTAAGAAGACATGCTGACATGTTTAAACGTCCTAAGGTATTCAAACCTTATATTTCCTTAGGGGTTTCAGGTTTGGTATACAATCCTACAGCATCTTATCCAGATGCAACAACAGGAGAAACAACTACTGTTGATGAAGGAAAAACTTATCCAGGTGTTACTGTTGCTTTCCCTGCAGGTTTAGGAGTTTCTTGGGTTATTTCTCATAGAGTACGTATTATGACAGAGGTAATTTATCGTTATGCTTTGTCTGATTATATTGATGGAGTGGGTGCTAACTTTGGAAGTGCTAATTCAAATGACAGCGATTTTGCCTTTAATGTTAAGATTGCTTATGCTCCATTTGCTCCAAGATTAAGAAAGAAAAAGAAAAAATATTCGCCACCAGTTGATAGTACTGAAGGTGATGACAATAGCGAAGGAGGTTCTGAAACTTCTGGAGGTGGTGCTAAGAAAGCGAAAAAAGCAACTTCAAATAATACTGCTCCTGCTGTAGAAGAAGCTCCAGTAGAAGAGACAGAAACAATAGAAGAAGAAGTTCCAGTTGAAGAAGTAGAAGATGATGGGTTTGAAGAAGATGGTGCTTCAGAGGAAGAGAGTTTCGAGGATTGGTAAAAAACAGATATTATCATAAATAAAAAAGCCATTTTCTAGATTCTAGAAAATGGCTTTTTTATTTATATGTCAAATAATTTTTTGAGTATATCTAATTGTTAATCAGAATAGAATATCATTTCTGTTTGAAACTTTTGATTGTGTATTTTTAATCATTCCTAATAACTAGGTTGTTTAATATCTTTTGG
>JAAEPT010000101.1 GCA_024232295.1 Cytophagales bacterium | reverse complement strand
GCCTTGAAATTGATCTAATAACGAATCTTGGACTATTTTAAATGATTTCTATTTCATTTCCATTATGAACTCTTCTTGACTAAGATTAACCCCATAATCAGTTTCAACTCATAATTTATAGCATAAATAATCCTTTTCATCCTCATTCAACAAATCCATGATTTCATGGCCTTTTTCATAGAAATCCAAATTTTCTGAATTTTCAAATTTCTTCTTTGATTTTTCATAAATTTCTTCAGTCAGTTTTTAGTACAGAATTTCAGGCTTTTCTTGCATCAAATCGATCCTATTCGTGTTTCTTGATAGATACCTACTTAAACCTTTTGCAAGTCTTTTCATTATAAAATTATTTATTTTTATCCAACCACTCTAAAAATATAGAGTAATGATCAAATGCCCAGAGTGAAGGATTTAGCTTAAGTTCATCAATATCGAATAATTTAGCATTTTTGGCATCATCTTAAGCTTTGAGCCCTTTAAAACTATCGACATGTATTTGATAAGCTATCGTAACAACATGTTTCCTTGGATCTCTATTAGGATCTCCATAAACTCCAACCAGTCTCTTAATCTTCCCACTAAGATTAGTTTCTTCCTTCAACTCCCTCACCACAGCAATCTCAGGATTTTCACCATAATCCACAAATCCCCCTGGAAAAGCCCAACAATTCTGAAAAGGCTATTTCTTCCTCTAAATCAACAGAATTTTGTTCTAGACCATAACCAATGCATCAACAGTTAGGCTAGGCACTTTGTATTTCATTTTAAAATAAAATTAATGATAATAATTTATTAATCTTCATATCTGATCAAACCGAGTCTTTGGATGTTTCTGTTTCCATCGAAGTTATACCAGAATCCTAAGAAATCATCAGTCTCCATTCTTTCACTTCTGATCAAGTTATGGTTGAAGTATTCACCGCATCTGATTTCATCGATCTTTTTTCCTCTTGGATCATAAGTGACAATTCTGAATTCCTCTCTTGATGTGAATTGTTTCTAATTTTTCTTCTTCAATTGATCAGCTCCCCAGAATTCGAATTGAACTTCACTAGCTCCGTTCAAAGCGATATCCATGAAGTATCTATCAGCGATTCCGACATTTCCTTGAACAGGACCAGCTTCGAGATCACCAGTTACTGGATCAATTCTAATCAATTGGAATGCTTCGAAATTATCAGCGGTGTATTTTCCTTCAGTTCTGCAAGCAACTCTGATTCTAGCGATTCCGAGACCAGATGGGTTACAGTAGAAATTCTCTCTGATTGGAGGGGTGATACTAAGAGTTTCATCTCTGAAGTAGTTGCCGAGATTTCTGTTGAATACTCTGAAGTAATGTTGGTTTGAGCAGACTTTCTTGAAGTTAGGATCGTTTTCTTTGTTGATTTGGTTCATCAAATAATCTTCAACTTCATTGTAATTCTTTCCAGCATAAGGATAGTTCAAATCGTTTTCCGAATCTCTTCCATAATACGAGTAGTACAATTTGAGGTCACCGCAGGTAAGTCTTGGTTCACAGACTAATCCTGGAACTCCGAGAACTTCCTTAACAAGTTTAAGATCCTTGTGAAGAATGAATCTATTGTATGAGGCGTTGGCCAATCCGGAGATTGGAGTGTCAACTTCAACTCCGATATACTTAGAACCTCCATAATGAGAGAGTTCAAAGATGAATCTGTATAAAACGGAATTGGAAGAAGCCTTGGCGGTGTTTTTGTGGTAGCACAAGTATCTAACGGAAGAATATTTGTTTTGTAAGTCAAATTGTTGATTGATGTAGGTATGAGCCTTTTCAATCAGGAAAATTGGAGATCCGACGCAAGGAACGGAATTACACTTGCCAACGAAATCACCATTTGGAGCTTGGGAATAGTACTGAGAAGTGTTAGGGGTTTGATAAGCTCCGAAAGAGTTGTTTTTAGGGTCTAAGATAGCTTTGTAAGCGTAGCAGCTGTTGTCTCTGTTGGTTTGCGAACTGATGATACCAGCCAACAAAACCAATTGAATTGCTCTCAACATAGATTTCATTTATAAGGAACAAATTTGAAATTTTTATATATGAATTTAAGATAGAAAATTCCAAATTAAATTTTAATTATTTTACTTTTTACAATTAGTTTAATTCTTTGATCAGTTTACGGGGTTTGGGGTTTGGGGTTTGGGGTTTGGGGTTTGGG
>JAAEPT010000100.1 GCA_024232295.1 Cytophagales bacterium | reverse complement strand
TTAATTTTATACCATTATTTTCAAATTTGAATACTTTGAGACTTAATCATTTATTGAAAATCCCTATTTAATGATCATAAATATAGTTTTCAACCCTTAGATGGAGTAAAAATCCAATCAATATGAATATACTATCACCGTTTATTTTCAATACTTGCTGCAAATCTTTCATGGATTAAATAAGAGGTCATTATCAATTTGGCAGAGCCATATTTTTTAAGTATTTTCATTAGAACAAATCTTTTTAAATTCAGAAAATGAAACGAATACTTTTAAGTTTGGCTGTCTTTTGTTTATCCCTATATGCAAATGCCCAAGCTGTGGATAGCACAGCAACTGATGATGAACAAATTCAAAAAATGTCCATTCATGGATATGTAGACACTTACTATTCTTACAACCTAAATAATCCTGCAAATCAAGATAGTTATGGTAGTACAGGAGCTGGTCGTGTTTTTTATGGAAGACACAATGAAATGACAATTGGTTTGGTTCAGACCAAAGCAGAATATACTACAGATGATATTCATATTGTTACAGACTTGACTGTAGGACCAAGTGTAAAGTATGTAAACTTTGGAAATACAGGAACTTCCTTACTGATCAAGCAAGCATATATTGAAAAGAGATTCAATAAGTTATCTTTAACAGTAGGTCAGTTTGGTACACACATTGGTTATGAATTGATTGATGCTCCAGAAAACTTGCATTATAGTCTTTCTTACTCTTTTAACAACAACCCTTTTTATCACACAGGTATCAAAGCTGAATACCATTTCTGCGATTATTTCGGTTTAATGGTAGGAGTTGTAAATGGTTGGGATGGAATTACAGATAATAACCAAGCGAAAAGTATCATTTCACAAGCTTATATTGTTCCTGCTGATGGTTTTGAGATTTATTTAAACTGGATTGGAGGAAATGAAGAAGGAACAGATGCTTATCGTCATTTATTTGATCTGACAAGTTCTTATGATGTTACGGATCGATTGAGCTTGGGACTAAATGCTTCAATGGGTTTTAATCGAATAGGACAAGATTCTATCAACACAAACTGGGGTGGTGCTGTTCTTTATGCAGGATACGAACTTACTGATAACTTCACTTTAGGAATAAGAGCAGAAGTATTTGATGATACACAAGGAACTCGTAATCTAGGTGCATACTATGAAGGATTAACATTGACAGGAAGTTTGACAATGGCAAATGGTATTATTACCATCAAACCAGAAATTCGTCTTGATCAAGCATCAAAAGATATTTATTTTATTGGAGAGAATAATAAGCTCACCAATTCACAATCAACTATTGGTTTATCAGTTATTGGAAAATTTTAAGAATATGAAAAAGGCATATTTACTCTTTACCTTACTTTTTTGTACAATTTCATTGAGTTTTGCTCAATTCGTAAAGTATGAAGAAGGCTATGTTATCACAAATGATAATTTAAAAATAGAAGGTGAAATCAAAATCACAAATGCAGTACACAAAGCAAAAAAGATTGTTTTTGTAGATAAAGAAGGAAAAAAACATCGCTATAGTGCAGATGATATCCAGAGCTACCATACTAAAAATGATGCTCATATTAGTGCAAAAATAGAAGGACATAAACACAAAGTTTTCCTAAAACAAATTATCACAAAACATGATGATATTTTTGTATTCTACTACTACCATAGACCTGCAAAAAACACAACAAATAGTCCTTGTACTGTAATTTTGTATGGTGATGATTATATCACAGAAAGCAATGGTAAAAAAATTGGATCAAAAACCTTCAAAAAAGAAGGAGATCAGTTTGTCTTAATTAACCATTGTGAAGATACAGCCAATACTGTCATTATCCATCACTAATAAAAAAGGCTTGTTTGATTAGTTTCAAACAAGCCTTTTTTATGGAGTTCAGTTTATGAAAATTAAACCAATTTAATACTATCTAAGTCCTTCTCTTTTAATTTAAAGAAAGCATACTGAGTATTGAAACCTTCTCCATTTTTCACTTTTACAGCAGAGTAGCTTCCATCCTCATTCATATAATATGAATTTACTTCATCTTTTAGATTATAATCCAAAATAGCCATAAACTGCTTCTGCACGTCCCCTGTCACCATAAATAGTGATTCTATTCTTTTGTCAAAACTTCTGACCATTACATCAGCACTACCACCATATACTTTTGGGTCACCATCATTATGAAAATAAAAGATGCGTGAATGTTCTAAGTAATCTCCTACAATTGATTTTATTTCAATATTTTCACTCAACCCTTTGCATTTAGGACGAATACTACAAATACCACGAACAATCAATTTCACTTTGACACCTGCACGAGAAGCACTGTAAAGAGCCTCAATAATATCTTTGTCTTGCAGTGAGTTTACCTTGATAATTACACCAGCTTTCAAGCCTTTTTTTGCAAAAGAAATCTCTTTACGAATCAAAGAAATTAACTTTTTCCTCATATCACCTGGAGTGGTAATCAGTTTCTTGTACACAGAAGGTAATGAATGCCCTGTAATTACATTAAAAAATTCAGAGACATCATTTCCATAAACACGCTGAGTCGTGATAAAACTTGTATCAGTATAAAGCTTGGCTGTAGATTCATTATAGTTACCACTAGACATGTGAACATAGCGAACAATATCTTTTTTATCCTTACGCACAATCATTAATAACTTAGTATGTGTCTTTACTTTATCAATTCCATAAATCACATAACAACCTGCCTTTTGAAGCTTTTGTCCTTCATTAATATTATTCTCTTCATCAAAACGAGCCTTCACTTCGAACAATACAGAAACATGTTTTCCATTCTCTGCTGCTCTCAATAATGCTTTCGATACACGAGAATCTTCTGCCAAACGATAAATGGTAATTTTTATCGCCAAAACATCTGGATCTTCAGCAGATTCTTCTAAAAGATGAATCAATGTATCCATGCTTTGATAAGGATGGTGTAAACATAAATCCTTTTCCTTCAAATGCTCAAAGATATTATCCTCTAGTTTTCGTTTATTAACAAACAAAGGCTTTACTGATTTTGGCATTTTTGGCAACAAATGAGAAAGTTTTCTTAGTTTGACGATTTGCCACAAAGATGTATAATCTAAGAATTTACTAATAAAGATGTTTTCTTTCTCTAGTTCATATCGTTCAATCAGAATATCTAATAATGTCTTATCATATCCTTTTTGAACTTCTACCCTTACAACTCGACCGGTCTTTCTTCCCTTTAACTTCTCTTGGATTTCCTCTACAAAATCATTTTCACTTTCATCATAATCATCATAGTCAAAATCTCCATTACGAGTCACTCTAAAAAGTGAAGTAGAAATGATTTTGATATTTTTGTACAGTTTATGAAGATATGCTGTAATCAAATCTTCAATTGGAAGCAATAAAATTTTACCATCTCTCTCCAATTCGTAAAAGCGAGGCAAGTTTTTAGGAATTTGAACAAAAGAGTATTTATTCACTCCTTTTCGGAAAGGATCTTCTGTAACTACCCCCAAAGTAAGCACCTTATTGACCAACATAGGGTATGTATGCAAAGCATCATAAACCATTGGAGTTAGCATTGGGTAGACAGTCTTACTAAAATAGTACTGGGTTTTGCGTTTATCCGAAACAGATAAATCATCAAACTTTACCAGTTGAAAACCATTTACTTTAAACTTAGGAATTAGCTCATTTTGAAATACTTTTTCTTGAGCTTTTGTAAAATCTTGTAGTTCTGTAAATAACCTTTTCTTGAAAGGAATCGTGTGCAATCCACAATAATCTACTCGGTCTCTATCATAATCCAAATAGTTGTACAAACTTCCCACACGAATCATCATAAACTCATCGAGATTGGAAGCTGTAATTGCCAAAAACTTTAATTTTTCGAGTACTGTTCGATAATTCTTTTGAGCTTGGTTCAATACACGTTCATTAAAACGTAACCAACTCAAATCTCGACTAATAAATTTACTTTTATCAATCAATTCGTTTTCGGTTAATTGCCTTGCCATGTTTTTGTTTTGCCTAAGTTTTGTAATTAAAAAAGGAATGGTTTCCCATTCCTTTGTTGTTCTTATTTTGTGTTATGCATCTACATTCGCATACTTTGCATTCTTCTCAATAAATGCTCGTCTAGGAGCCACTTCATCTCCCATTAACATAGAGAATAAATGGTCACATTCAGCAGCAGATTCAATGGTAACTCTCTTCAAACTTCTATGCTCTGGGTTCATTGTTGTTTCCCAAAGTTCTTCTGGGTTCATCTCTCCCAAACCTTTATATCTTTGCACAGTCACAGAATCCTCTTTTCCATTTGCGATCTCTTGAATCGCTTGTAAACGTTGCTCCTCAGACCAGCAATATTCTTGCTTTTTACCTTTTTTCACCAAATACAATGGTGGTGATGCAATGTATAAATATCCATTATCAATCAACTCTCTCATATAACGGAAGAAGAATGTCAAAATCAATGTACGAATGTGACTACCGTCAATATCGGCATCTGTCATGATGATAATTTTATGATAACGTAACTTTTCCATATTTAAAGCCTTGTCATCATCTTCTGTTCCAAAGCGAACACCTAATCCTGTAATGATGTTTTTAATTTCATCATTGTCATAAATCTTATGTTCTTGAGCTTTCTCTACATTCAATATTTTACCTTTCAATGGCAAAATAGCTTGTGTATTTCTATCTCTACCTTGCTTAGCAGAACCACCTGCCGAATCTCCCTCCACTAGGTATAATTCACATAATGAAGGGTCTTTTTCAGAACAATCAGCTAATTTACCTGGTAAACCAGTACCTGTTAGTACATTCTTACGTTGTACCATTTCACGAGCCTTACGAGCTGCATGACGAGCTTTAGCAGCCAAGATTACTTTATCAACTAATGATTTAGCATCCTTTGGATTTTCCTCCAGATAATCATTAAGAATCTCACTTACCACACTATCAACAGCTTTGATAGCTTCCTTATTACCTAATTTTGTTTTGGTTTGTCCCTCAAACTGAGGTTCAGCAACTTTTACAGAAATTACAGCAGTCAAACCTTCTCTAAAGTCATCACCCGAAATCTCTACTTTTGCTTTATCAAGCATTCCTGTTTTATCAGCATATGCTTTCAATGTACGAGTTAATGCTCTTCTAAAACCAGAAACGTGTGTACCTCCTTCATAAGTATTAATGTTATTTACATAAGAAAAAACATTTTCTGAATAGGAAGTATTATAGATCATTGCTACTTCTACAGGAACCTCTGTATCCTCTGTCTTCTCCATGTAAATAGGAGTTGGTAACAATGCTTCTCTTGTTCCATCAAGGTATTGAACAAATTCTTTTAGTCCACCTTCAGAAACAAAAGATTCTTTTAAGTTATCACCATTTTCATCTTGAGCTCTTTCGTCTTCAAGGTGAATAGTAATTCCTTTATTCAAATAAGACAACTCACGCAAACGATTGGCAATTGTCTCATAACGATATACACTTTCTGTGAAAATTGTAGTATCTGGCCAGAATCTAACTTCTGTACCGTGAATTTCTGTTTCACCGATGACTTTAACATCATACATAGGGTTACCACATTGGTACTCTTGCTGATGAATTTGTCCATTTCTATGAACAGTTACGGTTAAATGCTTAGACAAGGCATTCACACAAGAAACCCCTACTCCATGCAATCCACCAGAAACTTTGTAAGTATCTTTGTCAAATTTACCTCCTGCGTGTAATACAGTCATTACAACTTCTAAGGCAGATTTTTTCTCTTTTGGGTGAATATCTGTAGGAATTCCTCGACCATTATCTCTCACAGATACTGAATTATCCGGATGAACAGTCACGAAAATCTCATCACAATGTCCTGCAAGAGCCTCATCGATAGAGTTATCGACAACCTCCCAAATCAAATGATGCAAACCTTTAATTCCAATATCACCAATATACATGGCAGGTCTTTTTCGAACTGCCTCTAACCCCTCCAATACTTGGATATTCCCTGCGGAATAATTCTGCTTATTTTCTTCTGACATTGCTCAAATAATATTTTTATGTTTCTTCTTCACCTAATTATTCAAAAATGAAGAAGAGGTTGTAGTTTTGACTTTAGTTTATCTCATAAAAATAACCATTTTTAGACATTTAAACTAATATTTAAGGGAATGATTTGCCTAATATTGTTCAGTGGAAAGAAGAACCAAAGTACAAGCTTCTTCTGCTTGAATTCCTTTGCTTTCTAAGTAATCCATAAAAAGCTGATTTTCAGTTCCTGGATTAAAGATAACACGCTTAGGATTACTCTCAAGAATAAAGTCTTTCCACTCCTCTTGTCTTTGAGGATTTATGTATAAAGTAACAGTATCTATTTCCTCTGTAATCCTGTCTTTACTGTTTTGAATATTTTTCCCAAAAACTTCTCCTTTTTTCACACCTACAGGAAAAATTTCATGACCATATTCTGTAAGCATTTGAGCTGCATGATAAGCATAACGGTTTTCATTTGTTGTGGCTCCTAAAATCAATGTATTCTTTTTCATGGTATCTACTTTTTTGTGCAAACATTTCCACTCCATTTTTCGTTCGAAGGAAAAAAATCAATTTTATTTTATGGATTTTTAGAGAAATCGCATCTCACTAACAAATTCAAATTTATTTTAGCATTATGAAGCATTCGTTATTATCATTTTTATTCATTTTGTTTGCCTTGCAAACATGGGCAGAAGATCGAAAAATCAAAATCGATTCAGAAATTAAAGGCGTAGTTGTCTACTTAAATGGAGCAGAAATCAATCGTGTCTCTAAGTTTCAATTACCTGCTGGTCGTTCTGATATTCAAATTTCAGGATTATCAACACAAATAAAACCCAAATCAATTCAAGCTCTTTTGTCTGGGGATGCTCGAATTTTATCAATTTCCAATGAAAAAAACTTTTTGAATCCTCATCAAAATCGCAAGAAAGTCCAAGTACTAAAGGATTCATTGACTTTGTTAAAAGATCAAATTGAAATGCTTACTACTGAAATTGATGATATTGATGATGAGCGAGATATGATTATCTCAAACAGAAGTCGAGTGGGTGAAAAAGGAGGCGTTACAGTAGCTGAATTACAATCTGCTTCTGCATTTTTCAAAAAGCGTCTAAAAGAGATTTCAAAAGAAAAGTTTGAACTTGGTAAGCAAGTACGTGAACTTACAAAAAGCAAAGTTCGCATTTCAAAACAATTAAAAACAGACAATACACTTAAGGATAAACCGACCAATATTGTAACAATCAAAGTAGATAACCCTAAAAGTCAAATGATTGATTTAGAATTTAGTTATGTAGTATCTGAGGCTGGTTGGGCTCCTCGCTATAATGTAAGAGCTGAAGGTGTAGATCAACCGATTCAATTTGAGTATATGGCTAAGGTATTTAATAATACTGCAATTGACTGGAAAGGTGTTGAATTAATTTTGTCTACTGGTGATCCTTTCAAATCATTGACTGTTCCAAAATTACAAGCATGGACATTGAATTATAGAAGTCAATACCAATACAAGAAAAGAAGAGCTCAATCACAAGGATATTTAAGTCAACAAACATTAAGTTCAAATAATAGTAATCAGACTTCTGCACAATTAAATGATTTTGGAATGGGTTCTAATGAAGTAGATGTTTCTGAGATCTCTGTTGATTTTGTCATCAAAGATAAATACAGTATTCCTTCTGATAATAAACCATATTTAGTAGAAGTAAATAGTTATGAGTTAAATGCTTCTTACAAATATTACGCAATTCCTAAGTTAGAATGTGATGCTTTCTTAATGGCAAATGTTACGAACTGGGAAAATGTAAACATCATTGATTCTTATGCAAACATTTATTACAATGGAAAGTATGTAGGTGAATCATACATTAGCACTGCTACTGCAAATGATACATTGGCTTTCTCATTGGGTAGAGATTCTAAGATCAATATTACACGTGTGAAAAAACAAGATTTCAATAAAAAGAAATGGATTGGTTTAAATCGTTCAGAATATTTTGAATATGAAATTGCAATTAGAAACACATACAATACACCAATTGAAATTGAAGTTGTGGATCAAGTACCTGTTTCTCAAGAAAGTGATATTGAAGTAGATGTTAAAGAAATTTCTGGAGCAGATCATCATCCAAAAAGTGGTCGCCTAGAATGGAAATTAAAAATAGAACCAAAAACTACTCAGAAATTGATCACTTCATTTAGTGTGAAGTACCCAAAAAATAAGAAGGTACATATTCGCAAAAAACGTAGAGTAAATGCAAAATACTTTTAGTAGATTATAATCATAAAAAATCCCCTTGTTTAAGTTAAGCAAGGGGATTTTTAGTATCAATTGATATTAATAAGTAATGATTACAATTTCATTAGGCGATAAACACCTTTATTTGTCTTCAAAATATAAACTCCATTATTTAAAGCAGACATATCAACAAAACCATCTTGACCTTTTGATAATAAAGTACCTTGACTGTCATAAAGTTCAAAATTCAATTCTTCTGAAAAGTACACTACATCAGAAGTTGGGTTTGGATAAAGCTTAACCTGATTATTTACGTTTGGACTTTCAACAACTGTTATACAACCTGAATTTGGTTCATAAACAGCATTTACTGGTGTTCTTGCACAAGTTGAACCTGTAGAAATCACCCAATTATAAAACATTCCATACCAAGTTGTGTTTCCACCGCCAACTTCAAAAGAACCATAACCAGTAAGCTCTTGGTTATTAACATTATCATATTGAATTTTGATTCCACCACTTGTTCCTGATAAGTTCAATGTATAAGTTCCAGAAGTTAATTTTTCTTTAATATCTAAGGTATTTTGCCCTCCATTTGCAGCACTCAAATTATCAAAATTGAATGATTTGTTATAGTTATTATCTCCTGTAATATTCAATACCACATTAGCTCCCTCTGTATGAACAAAGACATCTAATGACTCCAAAGTAAATTCTTTTTCTACTGTTAGAATTGTACTTCTATTTGTCTTTTCATACACTCCAGCACCTGTATTATTGTAAACTTGACCATCAATTGAAGATTTACCAAAAGTAAGTTTCTGTGTATCATTATCCTCTACATAAAAAGTCTTTGATTCTGTAGATAATTCAAGTGAATATGTATTTCCAGTAGTAATTAATTGACCTTCAGTAGCATTATCATACCAAGAATAGTTACCATTATCCAAGATTTTCAATTCAACTATTTGCCCTGATACACAAGCTGTATCTCCCTCTATGTTAATTAGTTTTGAACTTACAGTTACCTCATCTTCATAAACAGGACAATTATCAGAAGTAATTGTTAATGTGTATTTCCCTGCTTTATTTACTGTAATTGTTGGTTCTGAACTCATAGAAATACCATCTTTTTTCCAAACATAACTAACATTTGAGGCTTGAATAGTGGCATCCAGCAATACAGATGTTTCTTGACATAATTCGATTTCAGACTCTAAATTTGGTGCCACACAATCAGTTGTAGAACCCTTCAATACAATGTAACTCACAGAGTATTTTGGTGCATCAAATTTAATATTATTTAAAGGCAAGGAAGCTGAATAAGGTTTGATGTCAACATAATTTTGAGGACCGCTTACTCCATTAGTTTCAAAATCGGTAGCCACCAATGTATTCCCTCCTTTTGTACTTGTATAAGATTGTCCTTTTACAAATGTTCGATCAGGACCAACTCCATTAACATAGACTGTGCGATCAAAATCACTATCATCACCATTTAAGGTATGCCAATACATTCGATCACCCAAATCATAGCCTTCAACATTCAAATTAACGACCTCATTACTAGCTCCTTTATTAACCACAATAAGTCCTAATTCACCTGAATCAAAAGTAGTTGCATAAGTTACTATATTACTATTATCAGAACTAGATGCTACTACATGATCTCCAAAGTAGCGATTCATATAATAGAAAGGATAAAATTCAGGGTTTACATCTCCATCATTCAAAAATGGGTCTTTAGATGCCACCAAACCATGATCTCCTGTCTCTGTATTGAAACCATTTTGTAAGTCCCATTGTGTAACAGCACTATATCCATGTTTTGCATATTCAGCCAACATCATAGTAGTAAACAAAGCATTTGTTCGGGACATATTTCGAATACCCGTTCTTGCATTAAACTCAGTAGTTGCTATTGGATAATAGTCACCTTCTTTATTTGTATATGTTTCTACTTGGCGATGAATTAATTCCATAAATTCTTCAACAACACTTGTTGCTTCATAAATATCAGCTTCTGCAATATCATTTTGATTATTTACAGGATGAGGATAATGGTGTACAATTAAAAAGTCTGCAACATCTTGCACAATTGGCAATACAATTTTATTCCAATCCTTAGCCTGAGGAGTATTATTAAAGCCACCCTCCTCTTCATAAATGACTACTCCAATTTTGATACTAGGATCAACTGCTTTCATTTTATTGGCAAAGACAACACAAGCTTCTCCATACTTTTGAGGAGTTGCCAAATCAAATCCAGCTTGCCAAGGACCATAATTTTCATTTCCTAATTCCCAGTATTTGACACCTAAATTTTTATTAACATTGTATTCATTCACCCAACCAGCAGCATACTCAGCAGCTGTATTCACAGGATTAGTACCTTGTCCATAAAAAGCATATCCAACATTAACACAAACAATTCCATCAGCTCCTGTATGATCTAATAATGTAGGGAATTCATCTGTTTCCAACATCCAAGCTTCTGTACCAGATTTTAAGTTACTTACACTTCCTTTGACAGTACTTTCGTACTTGATAGAATTCGGTAAATTACCATCCCAAAAGAAAATATTTGACCAGTTTCCTCCTGGATACCTCAACAAAGAAAAATTAGCATTTTTCCAGTTTGTTTCTCTAGTTGCTTCAGTATTTACATTTCCTTGCCAAGCTACTGCATTTTGTCCAAATACAGATTTATGAACTGGCTTAATTCGTTTATTGGCTTCAATGATAATGTTTGTATTGGTAGTAGTAGTAGGCAGTGATTTTTCATCATAAGATTCAAAACTCACAAAATCCTTTTTGACCAAATATTCATCAAAAGCTTTTTGAGCATAAGTTGACATGCTCAGTAAAATAGTAGTTGCTCCTAATAGTAGTTTTTTCATGAACATTTTGTTTGAAAGAAGTTATTGTATTTTTATCATTTTATACATCATTTAACACAAAAAGTAACTCTATTTTTAGACAGAGAACGGAACGTTATTTCAGTAAAAAAATAAAAATCCCCACAAAACAGATAAATGTTTTGTGGGGATTTAATTGTTAAAGAAAATAAATATTATTCTACAATAAATGTTTTTGTTCCTTGCTCAGACTTCACAATATATAAGCCATTTGCATATTGACTAACATCGATAGATTCTCCTTCTTCTAAAGATGCAACTCTTGTTCCGTTTGAGTTAAACACTTCAATATTTGTTAATTCTTGAGAAAAGAATAAAGTACCATTCTGTACTGGATTAGGATATAATACAAAACTTTCATTTGATACTGCATTTTCTAAATCTGTACAAACCTCCTCGATTGCAGAAACAACTTCAGAAGTTCCTGTACAACCATTTAATGTAACAGTTAATGCAACTGGATTATTAGAAGCAGAAACAGTTTCTGACATTTCAGTTCCTCCTGTTGACCATGAATAACTGTCATATTGTTGATCTGATGATAATACTGTCCCTCCATCATTGCTACAATAAGATAATTCTCCTATAATCACTGGAACTGGATTTGCTCTTTCTTCAACAGTAACTGGTTGTGAAGTTCCTGTACAACCATTTAATGTAACAGTTAATGCAACTGGGTTATCAGAAGTAGAAACAGTTTCTGACATTTCAGTTCCTCCTGTTGACC
>JAAEPT010000099.1 GCA_024232295.1 Cytophagales bacterium | reverse complement strand
TTTTGATTTCTAAATTCTTTTGTAATTTCGGACAGAAGTGATTTAAGCATGTTGTTTTTTGAACTAGGAAGCTAAAGATAACGCTTTTTTCACTTCTTCTTATTTTTGTCCAGTAGTATGATTTTCATTATATTGTTTATTTGAACGTAAATATTGTGCATAATAAAAAAATGACCAAGAATACTCCACTATACTCTTCATTGATTCTTGTGATTTCAATTCTTTGAAAATATACAAGTGACTACTGCTATGCCCTGAACCAGTACCACAAGAAGAAAATTCAAAAAATTCACCATACTTATTAAAACCACTAAAAGGTTCTTTGCTCCAACAACTACAATAGTTTCCATGTCTAAATACTTCATGCCTTACATACTTCCCTGTTGAACTGACTTCAACTATTGGGTGATCACCAAAAGTATTTGCTGGACAATAACGAGAAAAACAAACTAAATAATTACCTGTTTTCTCAATTTTATAGTACTTACCAATAATATCATTTTCTTTTATATCATTAGTCGAAAGTATATCTAGTAATGAAAGATATTTTAAAAACTCTCCTCCTTGTTTTTGAGTAATAAACCCCTTTTCTCCTTTCAAAGGTAAAACCAATAATTCTTCCTTAAATGCGGTATTCTCATCCTTTAGTTTTTCAATCTCCTTGGATAGTGTTTCCTCTATTTCTTTTTGTTTTTCATGTTCCTCCTCTAATTGTTTCATCAACTTGGTTTTATCCTCTTCTAGTTCCTTAACCTTGTTTACAAGTTCTTCTTGTTTAATTTTTTCTACTTGGTTTGATGAACTTGAACAGCTACTCAAAATTGCTATTCCTAAAAATAGTGCCTACTGCTTTTTCATTAAGTTTCTCTGTTATTTTTCAGTATTTAACACTAAATTATATAATAAATTTTTCATTATCTAAAGGCTACTTAACAAGATTTTTTAGTGTTTTGTAACCTTTGAAATTTTATTTGCGTAAAACAAACACAAATACACTTGACTAATTAGATTATACTTATTTATATTTGTGTAACAAAAACGCAAAACAACAAAATATTATGAAAGGAACAGGAGTAATTATCGCACGTTTTCAAACACCTTATCTTCACGAAGGACATATTTCTTTAATTGAGCAAACTCAAAACAAACACCAGAAAGTAGTGATTGTATTGGGAGTCTCTCCTCTTAGTGGAAGCAGAAGAAATCCTTATGATTTCCATACAAGAGAAAAAATGTTAAAGAAGTCTTTTCCAGATGTAATTGTACTTCCTTTGGCAGACCATCCAAGTGATACTCAATGGTCTAAAGACTTGGATAGATTGTTAAAAACTACATTTAATAATGGACAATTCACTTTGTATGGTAGTAGAGATAGTTTTATCAATTACTATTCTGGAAGTTTGGAAACATTAGAAATTCCTGCCAAAGGTGATTTTAATGCAACTGCTATCAGACAACAATATGCTGATAAGGTTTCAGATTCTGAAGATTTTAGAGGAGGAATCATCTATGGTCTTTACAACACTTATACTAAAGTATATCCAACAGTAGATATGGCTGTTTTTAGAAATGAAAGAACAGAAATTTTACTTGGTAAGAAAAGCATCAATAACAAATGGAGATTTATTGGTGGTTTTGTAGACCCAACAGATGGAAGTTATGAAGAAGCAGCCATTAGAGAGCTCCAAGAAGAGGCAGGAAATATAGAAACTGCCAATGTTAATTATGAAGCTTCTTTCAAAATTGATGATTGGAGATACAGAAGTGAATCCGATAAAATCATTACCATTTTCTATGGAGCAGATTATGTTTTTGGTACTCCTACTGCATCAGATGATATTGCAGAAGTTCAGTGGATTAAAATTGCTGATTTGCCAAAGCTTTTGGAAGATGGAGAAACAACTCCAGAACACATAGATTTATTCAACCACATTATTAAAAAATATAATAACTAATTGTCCCACCCTTTAAATAGTACGATTATGAAAAGAGAAAATATTATTTTATTAGCCGATGCATACAAATACTCTCACCACAAACTTTATTATCCAGGTACAAGTAAAATCTACTCATATTTAGAAAGTCGTGGGGGCAAGTTTGATAATACAGTTTTTTATGGTCTACAATATTTCCTAAAAAACTACTTAGAAGGAATTGTCATCACCAAAGAAGACATTGATGAAGCTGAAGAGGTTTTGACAGCTACTTTTGGAAGAACTGATATTTTTGATAGAAGTAAGTTTGATTATATTCTTGAGAAATATGATGGTAAATTACCTGTAAAAATTAAGGCTGTGCCAGAAGGTTGTGTAGTTCCTGTGAGCAATGCAATGATGACTATTGAAAGTACTGATAAAAATTGCTTTTGGTTAACTAACTTTTTAGAAACATTATTGATGCAAGTTTGGTACCCTTGTACAGTGGCTACTATCTCAAGAGAAGTGAAAAAAGTAGTTACTCAATTCTATAAAGATACAGCTACAGAAGGTAGTGAAGCAGGAATTGATTTTGTATTAAATGATTTTGGTTTCAGAGGAGTAAGTTCTGTAGAAAGTGCAGGTTTAGGCGGTTCTGCTCACCTTATCAACTTCAATGGTAGTGATACAATCATGGGAAGTATGTATGCAAAACGCTACTATAACACTGATAATGTATTTGGGAAATCAATTCCAGCAACAGAACACTCAATTTGTACATTATTAGGACAAGATGGTGAATTAGACATTTTTAAACACATTTTGGAAACAGTTCCTAATGGATTGGTAGCCTGTGTTTCTGATTCTTATAATATTTTCACTGCTTGTGAGGAATATTGGGGAACAGAATTAAAAGAAAAGATTTTAGGAAGAGATGGTGTATTGGTTGTTCGTCCAGATAGTGGTGACCCAATCAAAACTTTATTAACTATTTTTGAAATCTTGTTTGAAAAGTTTGGATACACAACTAATGAAAAAGGGTTCCGTGTATTGCCTCCTCAAATCAGAGTCATTCAAGGAGATGGTGTAAATTATGATGCAATTATTGATATGTATGAAGCACTAAAAGAAACTAAAATTTCTGCTGAAAACTTGGCTTTAGGAATGGGTGGTGCTTTGTTACAAAAGTTAGATAGAGATACTCAAAAATTTGCCATCAAATGTTCTTATGCTACTGTAAATGGAAAAGATGTTGATGTACAAAAAAGTCCAACAGAAATGGACAAAGATGGAAACATTACTCCTTCTTTCAAAAAGTCTAAAGCAGGTCGTTTGAAACTTGTGAAAACAGGTGACACATACCAAACACTTAGAGAAGAAGAAAGTCCAGAATTAAAAGATGAGTTGGTAACTGTTTTTGAAAATGGAACAATTACCAAAGAATATACTTTTGAAGAAATCAAAGAAAATGCAAAGTTGAATAAATAAAAAAGCATTTTGTACAGTACAAAAGGATTAGGGTTTTGCCTTAATCCTTTTTTTCATTTTATGCCCTTAGAAAATTATTATCTTTGCTTTCTTAGAAAAATAAAATAATGAAAGGAATACAATATATCGACCGAAAAACTGGAAAACTTATCTCAGAGAATCCTCCTGGAGAAGGCTATTTAAAGTTTTTGTACCATAATCCATTTGGAAAATTAGCATTAAACTTATTAGTAAAGAGAAAGTTCTTGAGTAGTTGGTATGGAAAGAAAATGGCAAATCCAAAATCTGCTGAAAAAGTGGATGAATTTGTAAAAAATTACCATATCAAAATGGAAGATTATCAAGTACCTGAAGGTGGTTATACTTCTTTCAATGATTTCTTCTACAGAAAACTAAAAGAAGGAGCTAGAACAATTGAAGAAGGTTTTGTATCTCCTGCTGATGGTAAATTATTAGCCTTTGAGAAAGTAGAAGATTTGAAAGAATTCTTTGTAAAGGGAAATAACTTCACACTGGCAAAATATTTACAAGATGATAAATTGACTGAGCAATTTAAAAATGCTTCTCTCCTACTCATTCGCTTAGCACCAAATGATTACCACCGTTTTCACTTTCCTATGAGTGGAAAAATTTCTAGTTCTAAGTTAATCAATGGAGATTATTTCTCAGTTTCTCCTTATGCAGTGAAAGAGAACTTTACCATTTTCTGTGAAAACAAAAGAGAATATTCTATCCTTTCTACAGAAGATAAAGGAGATGTTTTGATTAGTGAAATTGGAGCTACTATGGTAGGAACAATTGGACAAACTTATAAAGCAGATAGTTTTATCAATAAAGGAGATGAAAAAGGTTATTTCGCCTTTGGTGGTTCTTCTGTAATCCTTTTGGTAGATTCTGACAAATTAACAATTGATAAAGATATTTTAGAAAACACTCGAAATGGAATGGAAACAGCCGTTTTGATGGGTGAAAAAATTGGAGAGTAAGTTTTCCAAAAAACAAAAAAAGGTGGGTAGGAAATAAATCCTACTCACCCCAAACATGTAAACAAAAACAAATATGAAACAAAACAATAAAGGACTTTAAATCCTTTGTTATCTCTTCTTACGCTTAGCTTTTTCAGAAGGTTTCGGATTATGGTAAGTATAATTGTGTTCTTTTCTATTTTTTGCTTTTTTCTCATGAAAAGCACCTCCACCTTTTGGATCTTCTTCCTTCTCTTTGGCTGTATTATTCCTCTGTCTTGTACCTTCAATTATTACTCCACCAGGAATTGCCCAACGCTCAACTTTCTGACCAATTAAACTCTCTATTTTTACAAAAGTTAATAATTCAGTTGGCGTTCCAAATGAACTTAAAATAGGAGCGTTTTTCTCTTCTTCTTTATAATTTTCAATATTTACTACATCAGCAAATGTTTGAATATGAGATGGGATATCAAAAAAGAATATTTCCGGAAAATTACTCACATCAAAGTTTGTTCTTTCATCATGCAAGACTAATAGAATTCGAGAACCACTTTCTCTAAACTCCTCAATACTTTCATAATTTACATGCCCAATATAACGAGCATTTAATACAGCTACTTCTCCAGCAAATCGCTTATCAATACTTTTATAAAGGTTTTGACAAGTTACTTGTGTATTAATGAAAATAACAGTTTTAGAGTACCACTCATAATCATTCAATAATTGAATAATTAAATTTTGCTTGGTACGATAATTAGGAGTTTGATACAAACCAGTCTCAATAATTTCAACTCCTTTTTTATCCAATTCAATCTCAACAAAAGCAGGAATATCAAAATATGTTCCTACTAATTTTCTAAGACGATGATCGTATACTTCTGTGAACAAAACTCGTTGAAATTTTTGTGGCAATGCTTCTAATACACGGTGAACAGAAGAGATTAGACCTCTTTCCAACATTTCTTCTGCTCCATCAATCAAGAGCACCTTTACTTTTCGTAAAATCACCCCTTTGTGAGTATAAAGTTCAGCCATACGTTCGGGAGTTGCTACAATCAAATCGATTCCTTCAAAGATAGTATCACTTTGCTCTGTCATTCCACCACCAGAATACACACCAATATAACGAAGATTAATTTCTTGATTTAGTACTTCCAATAATTGCTCAACAGCCAAAACATGTTCTTTTGTGGGAACTAATAAAATGGCTCTTGCGTCATACTCCTGCGGACTTTGTAGTTTTTTGAGAATCGCAAGCAAACAAGCAGTTGTCTTGCCCGATTTTTCATGAGCAGTTACTACTAATTCTTGCCCTCCTACAATTCTAGCAACTGTTTTCTTTTGTACCTTCGTTGGTTCTGTATGCCCCAAAGATTGCATAGCTTTTACCAACTGCTTATTTAATTTTAGCTTTTCAAAACTCATAACTGCAAAGATACCAATATTTTTTTCATTTGATTTGAAAACTAGTAATATTGTGATATAATAAAAGATAAGTGAAGTATGGCTCTTTTAAGTGTAAAAAACCTTTATAAAAAGTACCGAGGAAAAGATGATTATGCCCTACAAAATGTTTCTTTTGAACTGGAAGAAGGGCAACTTTTATCTATCATTGGTGAAAGTGGATGTGGAAAAACAACCCTAATGAGAATTCTAGCAGGTCTGGAAGAAAAGACAAAAGGAAATGCATACCTTAATGGAGAACGAATTAGGGGACCACTTTCTAAACTAGTAGCTGGACATGATGAAATAGAGATTGTTCAACAAGATTTTGATTTATTCCCTAATCATAAAGTTAGAGATATTATTCAATTTAAACTAAGAGCTTATAATGAAGAGTATCAAGATCAAAGGATCAATGAATTACTTGAGCTCTGCAATCTTAAAAATGTCGAATACAAAACACCCAAAGAACTTTCTGGTGGACAAGAACAGCGTGTAGCACTTGCCCAAGCACTTGCTGATGAACCTAAGTTAATCCTAATGGATGAACCTTTCAGTCATTTAGACATTGTCCTTAAAAGACAATTGAAATCAGAAATCGTAGAAATTATTGCAAAAACAAATACTGCATTCATCTTCGTCACTCATGATACTCAAGACGCACTATCTATTTCTGATTATATTGCTATTATACACAATGGAAATTTGATACAGTGGGGAAATCCAATAGAAATTTATGAAATACCTGCAAACCCTTATGTAGCTAGCTTCTTTGGAACGCCTAGTATCTTTAATCTACAAGATCTGGCAAAAATTACAGATAAGTTTCCAAATCAAAACCAACAAGCATGCTTAAGAGCCGAGCACATTCATATTGAAGAAAATGGAGAATTAGAAGGAATTGTAAAAGCTTGTTATTATCAGGGACATCAATATGAAATCATCATTTCCATTCATGGAATTGAATTTACAACCTTCTATCCTAGTGTTATACTCTCCAACCAAAAAACAAACTTCTCAATTGATTGGGAAAAAATTTATCTATTTAAAAATTAGGCAACCAGCGATTGACAAACTTATCAAGACCTGTTGAGTTAAAACGATATCCAACGAATAATTTAAAATGATGCTTCTCAAAATCTGCAAAAACATTATCGAAATTATAGTTTTGGAAATCTTGTACATAAGATAATCCAGATATCCATCGGTCTCCATTATATCCAATGGCTGCACGTGCATTATAGTGTAATCCTAGTGTAAATTCTCCATCAGAAGAATTTGTTTTCTGCCATTGGAATGTGGGACCAATTGTTCCTATAAGTGTACAAAAATACTTCTTTTTGTGAATGAAATTAACACCGTAACCACCTCCTACAGCAAGAGAAATGAAATTACCATAAGTCACTTCTTCAGATAATTCTGGAAACATAATAGCTTGTTGAGGTATTATGTTAGAATCTGCTTCAAACATATCCCATTCTAACCCTGCCATCAACAAAGCTGAACCTGTTGTTTCTCTTTGTCTATTAGCTTGAGTAAATGATGAACAAGAAGAAAAACGATCCGAAAATTCGTAAATATAATTTCCATTAACTGTTCTTAATTTAACATCCTCACGATACACATCTCCTTTAGCATCTGTTTCTAAGTTATACCCTGAGGGGTTTGCTAAATAAAGTCCTTGATAATTCTGAAAGTTAAAATCGATAATGGCTCTCTTTTTATAAAAGTTTGCTTGCATATCAAATGCTTTATTTTTTCCATTTCGATACATTACTTTATCTGGACGATATATAGGAAGTCCAAACCAAAAATGACCGCCAAGGCTTCCATAATGAACTGCTAATCCCAAATAAGCTTTTTGAATTGATTCATATCTTATTTTATCTCCAGTACCAAAAAAATTATCCTTTACAGTAAAAGAATAACTTCTCATGCCTGTAAATGTACGTAGTAGTAATCTTTTTCCCTTGAAATTATCAAAACAAGTTGTATCAGATTGAGCCCAAGAGGAAGCAGCAAAGAACAAGAAGAAGAATAAGCAAATGATATTTTTCATAAAATTCAAGTTTCTACAAACATAGTAAATTTACCACACTATAATTTGTCAAAAATTAGACATTAATTCATAAAAGAATATGAACGTATATAGCAAAATACAATATATTTTATTTTCAACACTAAATTTATTTTCTGTTTAGCATTAAACTAATCAAAAACCAAGATCAGTTGGCAAGATATTATACAAAATGAATGAGGATAAAGTTTCTAAAAAGATTCTTCATCTAACTATCTACCATCAATATATAAGATAAATGCAAATATAATTTAGAAATATACAACTTTCATTAATTACTTATTTTACCAACCAATAATTCTGACAAAATAATAGCTTTTCTAACTGAAAAAAATAGATATTTGTTTAGTCTTAACCAGCTTATTTGAAGCTTTGAATTCATAAAATTTAAAAGATATTTCTCAGTAAGAGGTTACTAAAAAGAAAAAACAAACATCAAATAAGGAGGGAAATGTAATATATTTTTACTTGTTAAGCATCGCTTCTAGACATACTATTAACTCAATATAAAAAACACCATCAAAAATTATCTTTTTTTGAAAAATGAAGTTACTATTTCTAGAAATAGATGTATTTCCATAGAAGAGGTATACCCTCCTAATCAAATTAACGTAGATACAAAAAACAAATTACCAATTAATTAAATTTTATTATGCAAAAACTTAAACTGTTTTTCCTAACTGCCTTTGCAATACTCTTTGCAGGCACGGGGTATTCCCAAACCAACATGATTTGGCACTTTGGTCATAATGCCAAACTGGATTTCAATGACGTACAACCAAATGGATTACCTGCTCACTCTAATACTTCTAGCTTATTAACAAATGAGGGAAGTTCTGGTATGACAGATCTTAATGGTGAAGACTTATTCTACACTGATGGTAGAGAAGTTTGGGACAAAAATGGAGATCGAATGCCTAATGGTTTCGGATTAAAAGGAGATGCATCTTCTACTAGTTCAGCAATTGTAGTCCCTAAGCCAGGTAATCCTGATAGGTTCTATATTTTCACTGTTCACAACTCATTAGAACTAACAGGAGGATCTTTTGGATACTGGTACTATGAAGTAGACATGACTCTAAACGGTGGTTTGGGAGATGTAGTTAACAGAACTGGAACAAAACTATATGATAATAACTCAGCAAATCACCCTACCGAAAAAATTGCAGTAGCAAGACATGCAAATGGTACAGATTTTTGGATTATCATTGCTCCAAGACAATGGACAACAAACATTTGGGCTTATCAATTAAGCTCTACAGGTCTTGGTGCACCAGTTAAAAGTAATCCTGGAGGTAGAGTTTTAACTACTCTAGGGTATATGAAAACAAACTTAGAAAGCACAAAGTTAGCTGCAGCAGTTAATGGTGGATTAAGTTTATTTGACTTTGATAATAGTACAGGTCGTGTTACAAACCCTGTGAGCCTAGGAAATTTCCCTTTTGCTTATGGTATTGAATTCTCGCCAGATGGAACAGTTTTATATGCAACACAATTAAGTGGTCCTGGTAAATTATTTAAATTTGATTTAACTACTAACCCAATTGCTTCACAAAAAATAGGAAGTAATTTAGCAGTATATGGAGCATTAAGTATTGGACCTGATGAAAGAATATATGTTGCCCACTCTACTGTAAATGGTTGGGGAAGCACATTAGGAGTTATGGAAACTCCTAACTTATATGGTAGCCCTGGATATAATCGTACACGAATTAACTTTGGACAAAATGCGGTGTTTAGGGGATTACCTACCTTTGTACCTTCATTAATTCTACCTCAATGTACACCACCAGCCGATTTAGTAATTACATCAAGTGATGAGAGTCCAATTTGTGGTTCTGAGTTTGACTTAACAGTAAGTTGGATCAAAGAAGGTGGTAAAAGTTATAACATAAACTGGTATAAAGGACAAAATGACGCAGGAGATGATTTGGGAACTACTGAGTCTATCAGAATTACAGAAATTGGTAGAACATACTATACTGTAGTTGTAACAGATGCTGATGATGCTACTTGTTCTAGTACATTAACGACAACAGAAGAAATTGTATTGGCAAATGTGCCTGTTTTTGAGAATGACCCTATCGGTCCTTCTTCTGTTTGTTTAAATAGCATAGATACAATATCAATAGAACATACAGAACCTACTTACGTTCGTTGGGATATTTCTGGAAATACTGGGGTTGACAGAACTGGTGTTGGTGAAGAAATTAAAGGAGATATTGCTTACCTATACTTGGAGTTTACAGATAATACAACAAAAAGTATTGATGTATTCTTGAAATCTCCTGAAGGTTGTGAAAGCTCTGAAACAAAAACAATTACTATTGATGTAAATAATTTACCAAGTACTCCTACAATTTCTGGAGACAATAGTGTTTGTGAAGGAGATAATGAAACATACTCTATTCAAGGGGGTGCTACTTCTGGAAGTACTTATAATTGGACTTATCAGCACAACAACACATCAATTGTCAATGTAAACAATCAAAATACACTAGCAATTGATTTTGATGGTATCTCTAGTACTCCAACAGTAGTTACTGTATCAGAAACAGATAATAATGGTTGTACTACAACAACTGATGCTACATTAGATGTTGCTGTTAACCAAAACCCAAGTGCTGTAACAATTAATGGAGTGAATGAGGTTTGTCCAGGAGACAATGAGACATTCACTATTCAAGGAGGTGCTAATTCTGGAAGTACTTACTCTTGGTCATATACTCATGATGGAGGTAGTGCACAAAATAGTACTGGAACATCTCTAGGTGTTGATTTTAGTGGAGTAACAAGTACACCAACAGTCATTACACTTACAGAAACTATCACTGCAACTGGATGTTCTACAGAAACACCTGCAAACACTTCTGTAACTGTAAACAGTCAACCTTCTTCACCAGTAATTACTGGAGATAATGCTGTTTGTGAAGGAGACAATGAAACATATTCTATTCAGGGGGGTGCTAATTCTGGAAGTACTTACTCTTGGTCATATACTCATGATGGAAGTAGTACTGTAAACTTTACAGGTACTTCTTTAGCAATTGATTTTGATGGTATCACAACATCTCCTACTGTAATTACTCTTACTGAGGACAATGGAGATTGTACAAGTGAAGTAGGAAACTTTTCTGTAGCAGTCAATCAAAGACCTACAGGTACTGCATTCACAGGTGATGATGATGTTTGTGAAGGAGAAACAGTAATTTATTCTGTAACTTCTCCAAACACAGGAAGCACTTATGATTGGACTTACACTCATAAAAATCAATCTGTTGTTAATGAAAATGATTCTGAAACATTATCAATTGATTATACTGGTGTACCAAACACACCAACAACAATTACATTAACAGAAACAATTGATGCTACTGGTTGTGAATTGGAAACAGATGTAGAATTAGATGTTACTGTTAATCAAAGACCAACTACTGCTACTATCTTAGGTGTAAACGATGTTTGTGAAGGAGCAAACGAAACATTTACTATTCAAGGAGGTGCAAATACTGGTAGTACTTACAACTGGTCTTATACAAATAACTTAGGAACAACAAATGTAACTGGTGATGAAGTAACAATAAACTTCTCTGGGGTAACAACCGCTACAACAATTACATTAACAGAAGTAATCGATGCTACTGGTTGTGCTACAGCTAGTCCTGCTACTAAGTCAGTAACAATTAATCCTGCTTTACCTGATGTAGTATTCACTGGTGATGATGATGTTTGTGAAGGAGATAATGAGACTTACACAGTAACTTCTGCAAATACAGCAAGTGTTTATACTTGGACCTATACACATGATGGAGGAAGTACAGTTACTTCAACTGGTCCATCTTTATCAATTGATTTTGCAGGAATTTCATCAACTCCAACACTGGTTACAGTAAGAGAGAGAGATGCTAATGGTTGTACAACGGCTTCAACTACAGATTTGAGTGTTACTGTTAATGCTAGACCTTCAGCAACTGCTTTCACTGGAGATAATGAAGTTTGTGAAGGAGAAACAGTTGTTTACTCTGTAACTTCTCCAGATAATAATAGCACATATGATTGGACATATACACATAGAAATCAATCAACTGTTAATGAAAATGATTCTCAAACATTATCAATTGATTTTACAGGGATTTCAAATACACCTACCAACATAACTCTTACAGAAGAAAATGCTGCTGGTTGTATTTTAGAAAATGCTATTGAATTAGATGTGGTAGTAAATCAAAACCCATCTACTGCTACTATTCTAGGTGTAAATGATGTTTGTGAAGGAGCAAATGAAACATTTACTATTCAAGGAGGTGCAAACTCTGGTAGTACTTACACTTGGTCTTATAGCAATAATGTAGAAACTCAAAATGTAAATGGTGATGAAGTAACAATCGATTTTACAGGAGTAACTACTGCTACTACAATTACTCTTTCTGAAGAAATTGATGCTACTGGGTGTACAACAACTACTCCTGCAGATAAATCTGTTGCAATTAACTCAAGACCTGCTACTGTAGTAATTACTGGAGTAGATGAAATTTGTGAAGGATCTTCTGCTACTTTTGGAATCCAAGGAGGAGCAAATTCTGGTAGTACTTATTCTTGGTCTTACAGCAATAATGTAGAAACTCAAAATGTAAATGGTGATGAAGTAATAATCGATTTTACAGGAGTAACTACTGCTACTACAATTACTCTTTCTGAAGAAATTGATGCTACAGGATGTATTACGGCAACTCCTGCAAATAAATCTATTGCAATTAACTCAAGACCTGGAAATGTAGATATTACTGCTGTAGATCAAATTTGTGAAAATGGTTCTGCGACATTAAGTATTACATCTCCTACAACAGGAAGTACTTATTCTTGGAGTGTTTTATTACCTAATGGTACACAAACAGGAACAGGAACAAGTATTGATGTAGATTTCTTAAATATCAAAAATCAATCAATTACAATTGAAGTAATTGAAACAAATGATGATAATTGTTCTAGTGCTACTCCTTCTACTGATGCAGTATTTGTACAAGCACTACCTTCTCAACCATCAATTGATGGTGATATTAGTTTCTGTTTAAATGATACAGGTGAGTTTACAGCAACAAATGTTGATGCTTCTTCTTCTTTTAAATGGACATACTTAGGAAACAACTTAGCTGCACAAACACAAACAGTTAACATTCCTTTAGATCAGGTAGTAGCAAATGGAGTGATTACAGTAACTGAAGTAACTCAAGGTTTAGGTTGTGAGAGCGTTAGCCCTGCAACATTAAACATTACAGTGAATAACTTACCTTCTACTAATGATATCTCTATCCCTGCAATCACTTGTGAAGATGGAGAAATTACAGTAACAGCAACTGGAGGAGATGCAAATTCTTCTTATACTTGGGATTTAGGTAACGTAACTTCTAATATTACAAGTGCTAGTAATCAGAATTCTATCACATTTGTATTAGATGGTACAACTGATGACATCACAGTAATAGAAACAAATAGTGATAACTGTTCGTCTACAACTGCTATAAGTGAGTTATTAACAATCAATAGTAATCCGAATACAGATGCTAATGCAATTACTGGAGACAATAACCCAGAATGTAATGACATAAATGTATTATACAATGTAAATGGTGCAACATCAACTTCTACATATAGTTGGGACATCACTCCTAATGTTGCCTTAACAGAGAGTAATAATAATGCTACAAACGATCAAGTAAGCATTGGAGTAGTTGATAAACAACTAACATTAACAGTTACAGAAACAACACAATTTGGATGTTCTGCAGAAATCGATAATTTAGTGATTTCACCAAGAAGTTGTGGATTAGTTGCAACAATTAGTACAAATGACTTAGAGCTTTGTGCTGGAGAAGAAGGAACTTATTTAGATTTCTCTACTCAAAATGATGCAGTAGCTGATGTTACAAACTGGAGAGTGAAAGATGCTGGTGGTACAGTAATCGAAACATTAAATGATAGTGAGCAATTAGATTATACATTTACTACTGCTGGAGATTATACAGTAGAAATGGATATCATAGAAGATGGAGTAACAAAAACTGACATTGTTAGTGTTAAAGTTAACCCTAATCCTAGTGCTTTTGTAATTAATTCTTTGTCTGGTGTAGACAATGTATGTATCCAAACAACTGATACATTCTCTGTTGTAGATAATGGATTTGATTATGTTTGGTCATTCTCTGATGCTAAACGTGTAGCTTATGAGTCTACTAACAAAGATACAGTAGCTTACGAATTTGGAGATGTAGGTGGTACTATTACAGTAACAGCAATTGATGTTACAACTAGTACAGAAACACAATGTCAAGCACAAGCAACTAAAGTAATCAGCTTATTTGATCAACCAGATACTGATGTAGTTGTAGGTGATGGTGGAGTTTGTTCTGCGGATGACGAAGGAGTTTATACAATTCAAAATCCAAATCCAAATTCTACTTATGAGTGGTCTTGGAAAAACCCTGCTTATACAGCGACAATTACTCCTAACACAAATGGAAGTAGTGTAACAATTGATTTCTCTACAGGACAAACAAACATTCTTAACCCTGTTCTTTTGGTAAGCCAAACAACTGATGATGGTTGTACAGCATTAGTCCCAGATGAATTAGAGTTAACAGTTACATTGACTCCTGATGCAGTTCAAAGCATTACTCTTGATGGAACTATTTGTGATGGTGATATCAAAACAGTAACTGCTAATGGTGGAAATGGAGATTATGACTACTTATGGTCATCAAATAAATGGAACCCAACTGTAGACGCTAATGGTTTTGTAAACTTCACAACAGATAGTAGCAATACAATTGATGTTACATTCTCTCTAATTGATAGACAAGATACTGTAACAACTTTCTATGTAACTCAAAACAATAATGGTTGTATTGGAGATACTATAGAAGCTGAATTTGTAGCTCATCCAAACCCTGAAGAGGTTGCATTCACTGGTGTTGATGCAATTTGTAGTTTTGTTACAGAAAATATTGCTGTGACAGATGTTGTTGGAAATACTTATGATTGGTTCGTTGGAACAAATCAAATTGCTACAGGAGTAGAAAGTATTGATTATGACTTTGAAAGTGATGCTGTAACATTTACAGTTGTTCAAACAAATCAATTTGGATGTACAACATCTCAAGATAAGACAGTAACTATCAAAGGTCAACCTGAAGATTTTGAGATTGTTCCTGAAAATTCATTATTATGTTCTGCTGATTCTGCTTTGTTTGTAATCAATCCAAGTGTTGCAAGTTCAACATATGATTGGACGTTTACAGGTAATATTGATAGAGTAACAAACTTCTCTACTTCTGGAGATTCAGTATATGTTCATTTTGGAACATCTACAAATAATTCGGAAGCTGGTTCATTAACTGTAAAACAAACAAATAATGATACAGGATGTGAAACATTAGATGGTGAGGCTGTGACATTAAACATTAATATCACAACTACTCCAGAAATATTAGATACTATTATATACACTGGAGCTCCTTACATCTGTGATGGTAGCACAATGACTTTCGTAGCTGAAGGAGGAAATCCTGCATACGATTACTTGTGGGGAACTGACTTCACAGAAACAACTACTTTATTAAATGCAGATGACAAAGCAAATTCTGTAAGAGGTAGATTGAGATTGGTAACAGGTATAGATACTCTTACAAATATTAGAGTAGCTCAAGATAACGGTGGATGTATTGGTGATAGTTTAATCATTGATTTTATTATCAATCCAAATCCTACAGAATTAGTATTTAATACTGATGATTCATTGTGTGTTCAAACTTCTGCAACTATCACAGTAAATCGTTTGGATGAAACAAGTACATTATCTTGGAAGATTAATAACTTCACAATTCCATTCTCTAACACAGATCAAATTGATTATTTTATCACAAATGATGTAACATTTACAATCACAGAGACAGATACTTTGGGATGTGTTACAGAATCTGTTAAAAACATCTATTTAAAAGAACAACCTGATGCATTTAATATATTATCTAACAAACCTTTATTGTGTTCTGATGATACAACAGTATTGTTCTATGTAGATCCTAATGATGTAGATTCTCGCTCTACTTATGAATGGGAGTTCTCTGGAGCAATTGAAACATTAGAAGGTGATGGTAATGATTCTGTTTTTGTAAAATTCAAAGACATTATTCTTGATAGTGATGCTGTTTTAGAAGTTAGAGAAACAAATAGATTTGGTTGTACTACATTAATTGATAGTACTGTAGTGAAAGTTGAAACGATCAATAAAACACCAAATACTCTAACTGGAATTAACTTTGATGGATTACCTTGTGATAATGAAGGTGGTACATTTACAGCAAATGGTGGTAATGGTTCATATGATTACTTATGGAGTACAAATGATGCAACTCTAACATTAGCAACTGATTCATTAGGAACTACTTTCACAGGAAATCCAATTGATGCTAGTTATGCATTAAATGGTTCTACTGATACATTAATCTCTGTTCAAGTTGCTCAAAACAATAACGGTTGTATTGGAGACACAATTAATGGTCAATTTACAATTCATAAAACACCAACAGATGTTGCAATTGTAGGACCTGATAGTGTATGTAGATTCTCTGAAGGAATTTTGTCTGCTTCTAGAGTAAATACAACATTCAAATGGACTGCTGAAAACTTCAGTCAAGATGGAGATTCTATCACATACAATTTTGATACAACTGCTGTAGTTTTCACGTTGGATCAAGTAAACGAGTTTGGTTGTACAAGTAGTCAATTAGACACTGTATTTATTAAAGATCAGCCTGATGCATTCACAGTTAATCACCAAGATTTAATTTGTTCTGCTGATTCTATCTTATTTACAATTGATGCTTCAGAAAATAACACTTATGAGTGGTCATTTGGAGAAGGTGCTATTAAGACAATTAATGCAATAAATAGTGCTCAAGATTCTGTATATGTATCATTTAATAATACAGGTTTAGACTCTGTATCTGCTCAATTAAGTGTGAAAGCAATCAATGAAAATGGTTGTAAGACATTGGATGAAGATGCTGCACAAGTTACATTCAATGTAACAACTACTCCTTCTCAAATTACTTCAATAACATATGAAGATGAGATTTGTAACTTAGGAGAAAAGCAATTTGAAGCTGTAGGTGGTAAAGCAAACTACGAGTTCTTATGGAGTACTGATTCTACTTCTACAACAACATTTGTTAATGCAGAAGATAAATCATTCCAAGTTCTTGCAAACTTTAATTTATCAACTGAAGTTAATGATACTTTAAGTAATATCAAGGTAGCTCAAAATAACAATGGTTGTATTGGTGATACTTATGATACATTAGTTACTATTAATGCATTACCTATCATTCCTAATATTGTAGGAGATACAGTGTTATGTGTTACATATGATGTATTAACAATGTCTATTGATGCTCCAGAAGAGTGGACTGTTGAATGGGGAGTTGTTGATAAAACACTTGTAGATAGCTCTTTTGTTACTCGTATTAACGTTGATACTACTGATAATGCAATTCAGTATATTATCAACGACTTTAATGAGTATACACAACCTACTGAGTTCTTTGTTAATGTAACTGATGAAAAAGGTTGTTCTCCAGAAAACACATCAATACACACAGTAAATCCAGATGTTGCTGTTCAAGATTTATTAGCTGATGGATTAGGAATTGAAGGTTCTAATAAGATTTGTGATGTAAGAGATGAAAGAGAAATTTGGGAGTTCACATTTGATCCTGGAATAGCAATTGATGCTTTTAACTGGACAATTAAGCCACATGAAGTTAAAGAAACTTCTGGAACAGTATCTATTGTCAACACAAATTCAGATTCAACAACTGTTGAAGTAGCTTCTACTGATGGAGTTGGTTACTTTATCATTGAGGTAACTCCTCAAAATACAAGTTGTAAGTATGAACCAGAGCCTATCAAGAAGGAATTTGAAATTGGACAAAGCAAAGCAATTTCATTAACACCATCAGGTGATCCTATATGTATTGGTAATGAAAGCAAAACATATGCTTTTATTGATATCTTCAACCCTGATTTCACAAGTGTAACAGGTGAGGAAAAGCAAGAACTATTACGTAGTATTGATTATTATTGGTCATATACTAATGCTGATGGAGAATTACTTGCTGCTACAAATCCTAATGCTGAGGGTGTTGACACATTAGTTAACGATCAGGTTATGATCTACCAAAATGCACAAAAAGGTGATACAGTTAATTTAACAATTAATCCTAATTTCTGTATTGAATATATTGATGGATCTACATCTCTTACAGAAACAATAGCTGTAAATGTAATTGACTATCCTGTAGGTGGTATTGATGTTGGTGCTGTTGGTACTAATGAAGAGGATTTAGAAGGTAAGGTAACAATCAATGATGAAGGACAGTTTGTAATTGATGATGTAATTAGTTTACAATTCACAGCAACTGGTTTAGAAGAAAATAACCAGAACTTTGAATATACATATCAATGGTCATACTACAATCCAGAAGTTGATTCAATGCAAACTGAATTATTGAAAAATGGTGATCAAGAAGTTGCTTTATACCAAAAGCCTTTAGAGTTAGAAGAAACTGAAATTCAATTGGCTGTTTCTTATGCTGATGGATATTGTACAAGCTACATTCCTGCAGTAATCTTCAATAAATTCTTAACATGGATTCCAAATACATTCTCTCCAAATGATGATGGACAATTTGATACATGGGTAATTCGTAACATTGAGAAATATCCAAATGCTCAAGTTCAAATCTTTAACCGTTGGGGAGCACTTGTATATGAAGGTCCTTTGACAGAAGAAGGTTGGAATGGACAGAGAAATAATGGTGATGACTTGCCAATGGCTACTTACTTCTATATCATTGATTTTGGTTCAGAAGAGTTAGAAACGGGAGCAGGTTCTGTAACTATTATGAGATAAAATTGGTAATAGTAAAAATAAGAGGTTGAGAAATTTCAGCCTCTTATTATTCAAAACTAATCAAGAAGATCATGAAAAAAATATTAATCATATTAAGTTGTTTATTTTGTTCTTCGGCTCTCTGGGCACAGCAACAAGAACATTATAGTATGTATATGATGAACAACTACTTGGTGAATCCTGCTGAAGGAGGTACTGAGGAGTTTGTTGATCTAAAACTAGGATATCGTACTCAATGGGTAGGTTTGGAAGGTGCTCCAGCTACTATCTTTTTGAGTGGGCATGCTGCCATCAATAAGCACACAAGTCGTTTTGATGATGTAGATCAGTTACCTTTCCATGGAGCTGGTGGTGCTGTCATTAGCGATAATATTGGACCTTATAGCATTTTGACAGCAAAGGCTTCTTATTCTTTCCACTTGCCACTTACAAGAGACTTTATCTTGTCTTTTGGTGCATTTGGAGGAGTGAAACAATATACAGTAGATGTCGATAAATTAGAGTCTTCTGTAGATGGTACAGTAGATCCTGTTGCTCAAAATATAGCTTCTTCTGTAGTTCCAGACATGAGTGCAGGAATTTGGTTCTACAAAGGAACTAGCTTTTATGGAGGTATTTCTGCTTTCCAATTATTGGGAAATAATATCAATATTTCACCAGACATTGCCAACACAGACATTAGAGGTACACTAGCAAGACATTATTTTGCTACTTTTGGATACAATATCAAGTTGAATGATAAGTTTAGCATCATTCCTTCATTTGTAGTGAAAGCAGTAGCTCCTGCTCCTGTTTCATTGGACTTGAATGCTAAATTCCGTTATGAAGACAAGGCATGGTTAGGAGTTTCTTATCGTAACCAAGATGCAGTTGTTGCCATTGCAGGTGTAACATTAAAAGGATTAATTGATATCGCTTACTCTTATGATTTCAATTATTCTGACTTGAATAACTACAATGCAGGTTCACATGAAGTATTGGTTGGTCTAAGACTACCAAACCATGAGCATAAGCCACCACCATCACAGTTCTGGTAGAATCTA
>JAAEPT010000098.1 GCA_024232295.1 Cytophagales bacterium | reverse complement strand
TGATCTTGGGATATTGAACATACAAGTGTCCGATCCTATCCAAAAAAAAAATCATTCCAAAAACAATATAATTTGAAGATACAATGAAGTTTTCCTACTTACAATCGATTTCAAAAAGTTGAAGTTGGAAGTTCAGACAATGGCCTCGCTTTCGTCCTTTTCTGCACACAATTGAGGCATGGTACAACTTCTGCCAACTTATATCATTGGAAGGATTGTAATTCCGGTATCAAAATGTCAAAAGATTCATATCTGAACATATTCAAATTGCAATGCACGCTGCGTAATGCATAAATGTATGGAATCGGTTCACAGACAACAAATCATAACCCACCAAACATGAAGAAAAGAACCACAAACATTGATGTATTTCTGTCACATAATGGTTTGGTAATATAAAAAAATTGATCATGATAACTGTGACACAAAACATAAATCGTTTCAGGTTCACATAAGCAGTTGACTCACATCAGGACACCAAATGAAGCATGCTATTATTATTTGTTATTTGTGTTATATTTTCTCTGATTTATACCAAACAATATTCTGTGATTGTGTACATTATCTTTGGATGTGGTTGCTTTCCATTGTTTATGTCAGAAATAGAATCGTTGTATCCAGAGAAGTTAGCAAAAGTTGTGACAAGTGCAAATATTAAACAGAAACGAACAAAAACGAAGCCATTGTTTCAACTTCCAACTTCAACTTTTTAAAATCAAAGTTAATTAGGAAAACTTTAATGTTTTACATCATATGTATAATCCCTATACGATTTGAATAGAATATTTTTGTCAATGGCT
>JAAEPT010000097.1 GCA_024232295.1 Cytophagales bacterium | reverse complement strand
AAAGCTTACTGTTACTCAGTAGGCTTTTTTTGTATTTTTCGAATTCAAAATCAGAAGAAATGAGCATTCTAAAAAAAATTGAAATAAAAGGACTTTGGGGAACAACAGATATTGAATGGGAACTAGACCCACATGTTAATATTTTAGGAGGATATAATGGAAGTGGGAAGAGTTCAATATTGAATATTATAGGAGGGTTAATTTATGATGATAAGAATATGCATGAATATAATCCTTTTTTTAATGAGTTGTGTTTAATAAAAGAAGCAGGTACTTTTTATATGAAAGCTTTTACTTCTAATTTTTCAGAATTAGAAGGTCAACTCCAAAATAATGTTTTTGGTGATGCATCTAAAATATTAGAAAAAGTTAGACAAGAATATTTAGGTAATAAAATGCCATTTCATATTCCTATATCACTTACTCTAGCAACATATCAACAAAATAATGGTAGTCGAAGTGCTATTACAACAGAAGAAGTTAAAAAGCATTTTGATTCTGAATTTATCTCACCAATAGATAAAGTATTAAAAGATGAATTAAAAGAAGTTCAAAGACGATATATT
This sequence comes from Cytophagales bacterium, assembly GCA_024232295.1. GTDB lineage: Bacteria > Bacteroidota > Bacteroidia > Cytophagales > JAAEPT01 > JAAEPT01. The sequence goes on along the minus strand of JAAEPT010000097.1, from coordinate 10,960 downwards.
AGTTATAGATTGAGTTTAGGGTTGGAACTTCAACAACTTTTCGATACTTCTTCTATTGAAGAAATCAAAGAGTATCAAGAAAAGCGATTCAGATATCAGAAAAGATTTGAAGAGATTATAAATGAGCTTTTTTCTAAAACAGGTAAGAAGCTTATGTATAATAAAGATAATACAATCTTCTTTTCAAAAGATTCGACAAGGATAGAGTTAGACAAGCTTTCGTCAGGAGAAATCCAAATACTTATTATCTTATTGTCTATGGTTTTACAGGATGGTAAACCTACAGTTGTTTTAATGGATGAACCAGACTTAACTTTACATATTGATTGGCAGAAGAAATTGATTAGTTATATGGTAGAATTAAATCCAAATGCTCAATTGATTATTGCTACTCACTCACCAGGATTAATCATGGAGAATTGGATAAACAATGTGGTAGAAGTCAGTGAAATTTCAACATTTATAAAATAAATGAGTTCATTACAGGAAAATACTAATAATTCCTTCTTCAAAGGTTCTCAAGAATATAAACCAAAAGAAGATCAAGAAATTAGTGTTTGGGTGGAAAATGAAGAAGATGTTCCTTTTTGGTTTTCATTTTTTAATGGGTTAATTCCTAATACTAGGTTTAATATTACTGCTCCAAGTACGGGAGAAAGAGGTAAACAGAGTTTAATAAAACATTTTGACAGTGTTGGAACTGACTTAGTTATTTGTTTGGATAGTGACTATGATTACATTCTACAAACAGAGATAGGCATACAAATGCAAGATTCACCTTATATTTTCCAAACCTATGTTTATGCAATTGAAAACTTTCGTTGTATTCCAAGAAATTTAGAGAAGGTAGTTGTTCAAGCTACTTTAGATAGCAATCCCAAATGCGATTTTGAACAATTTTTAGCCAAATATTCAACAATTGTCTATTCTTTATTTTTGGAATTTTTAGAAAATAAAGAGTCAGATATGGAAAAACTAAGTAGTATCTTCAATTTGATATTTAAATTGGAAAATGATTATTCAATTACATCAAATCTGGAGCAAATTGTGGAAAGAGAATTTCAAAATAGTCTATCACAAAGTTTTGAAGAAAAAATTGAAAATTTAGGTTGTGTTCCTACTGAGTGTTATCTTTTTTTAAGAGGACACGATTTAGAACGAAAGATTATTGAAATTTTGAGGGAATTGTGTGGGAGAATCACAGGATTAAAGAAAAGAGAAATAGGTCAAGCTAGTACTAATCCTACTGAAGATATTGTTGCTTACCAAAATAAGCTTAGAGCAGTGGAAGCTGTATTATTGGACACTGATGTTTACATTCTTCAAAAGAAATCTTTATTTACAGGAAAAGCATTAGAGTTTTTTGAGAAAATAGAAAATGACATTTTAGTTTATAAAATGGAATTGGAAAACAATTAATTCTTCCTTATGAACCTCCAAAAACTCATTGAAAAAGGACTAAATGATGATAATTATCAACCATAATAATCCCCCAACATTCCATATTGATCTAAAAATTCATTTCTGTTTTCCATGATTTGATCAATAAACGCTAAGTTGTTTTGGTAATGTTCATTACAATGAAATTTAACGACATAACCTTGAGCATGAAAGCTTAATACTTCAGACTTGTAAATTACTAATTGGTAATAAGGAATTGCCCAAGAAATTTTTTGAACTCCATACATCAAATGAACTAAGATTCCATTTGGACGCATTTCGATAATACCATGTTGATAGTTGTCAATTTCATCAGCGGGAATTCTAAAGTGAGGGCTTATGTGTTGAACACTAAATACTTTTGATTCATCTGTTCCAGAGACAATTTTTTTGAAAATTGAAAAGCTTTCTCCCAGTAGTTTATCAATCTTTTTATTTGCCTCTTCCTGTTTGATATTGTGACCTATAACCATACTCCGAATAACTAAAAAGAACTTTATAAAGTTTGTGAGAAAAAAACAAATTGTATATATTTGAGCATATGTTAATCAATAACGCACATATCAATCGTTGGTGGTGGCACAACTTCTACTGTTAGAGTTGTGAATGGCGTGTTGTTGGTTAGATTTTAAGACGAATTATATTAACCAAATTATATAAAGCTTACTGTTCACTCAGTAAGCTTTTTTTGTTTTAATACTGATTGAGAAAATACTTAGAAGATGAAAAAGTTTGAATTTAAAACTTCTTATAAAAAAATATTAGGGGATACTTATACTCCTGTGGGAATTTACTTAAAGCTTAGGGATAAATTTCCAAATTCTATTCTATTAGAAAGTTCTGATTATCATGGTGATGAGCACAGTATGTCATACATTTGTTGTGATCCTGTAGCGAGTTTCCAAGTCATCAATAATGAAATTATTACTACATATCCTGATGGTTCAGGTGCTACTGTTCAGATTGAACAAAGAGAGCAAGTAATTGAGGCTTTAACTAATTTTTCAAAAAGCTTTGCTACAGAAGAATTAGATATTCCATGCATTACAGATGGTGTATTTGGGTATTCAAGTTATAATGCGGTTCGTTATTTTGAAGATGTAGAGATTGATGATTTTACAGAAAGTGATCGTGAGATTCCAGACATGATTTATTATGTATATCGTCATGTAATTGCTTTCAATCATTTTAATAATGATTTATATATTATTGATCATCAGTATGGAGATCAAGAAGAGAAAATTGCAGAGGTGCAAGCTTTTATTAATAAAAAGGACTATGCTACTTACGATTTTAATGTTGTAGGTGAGGAAAGTTCTAATTTTACAGATGAAGAATTTTTAGAGATTTTACAAAAAGGAATTGACCACTGTCAAAGAGGGGATGTTTTTCAAATTGTATTATCAAGAAGATTCCAACAAGAATTTGAAGGAGATGAGTTTAATGTGTATCGTTCTTTACGATCAGTAAATCCATCTCCTTATTTATTTTTTTTCGATTTTGGAAAGTTCAAAATCTTTGGTTCTTCTCCAGAAGCACAGATTGTTGTCAAAGATAATAAAGCAACGATTCACCCAATTGCGGGAACTTTCAAAAGAACAGGAAATGACTCAGAAGATATTCGTTTGTCAAAGAAATTATTTGATGATCCAAAAGAGAATTCTGAGCATATTATGTTAGTAGATTTGGCTCGAAATGATTTAAGTCGTCATGGATCACAAGTAACTGTGGAGAGTTTCAAAGATATTCAATTATATTCTCATGTAATTCATATGGTGTCTAAAGTAACTGGTCAAATGGATGAAGGAATTTCTTCTTTACAGTTATTTGCTGATACTTTTCCTGCTGGTACTTTGTCTGGTGCACCAAAGCCAATGGCAATGAAATTAATCAATGAGTATGAGCATGGATGTAGAGGATATTATGGTGGTGCTATTGGATATTTAGGATTTGATGGTGAATTCAATCATGCGATTATGATTCGTACCATTTTGAGTAAAGACAAAAACTTATTCTACCAAGCAGGTGCTGGTGTGGTTGTAAAATCAAGTATTCAAAGTGAGCTACAAGAAGTGAATCACAAATTAGGTGCTTTGAAAAAAGCGATCGAGAGAGCAAGTAAAGTGAACAACTAAGATTCAGAAAGACAATGAAAATATTAGTATTAGATAATTACGATTCGTTTGTATACAATTTAGTGCACATCATCAAAGAATTGGGATATTCTGAAAACTTAGATGTGTATCGTAATGATAAAATTTCTTTGGAGGAGGTTGATAAGTATGATAAAATTTTACTTTCTCCTGGTCCTGGAATTCCTTCTGAAGCAGGAATCATGATGGATTTACTAAAGCAATATGCACCAACGAAAAGTATTTTTGGTGTATGTTTAGGGCATCAAGCAATTGGAGAAACTTTCGGTGGAACTTTATCTAACATGGATGTAGTACTTCACGGTTTTGGAATGACGACTAATTTAGTGAAAGAGGACTATTTCTTTAAGGATGTTCCTCAAGCGTTTACTTCTGGTCGTTACCACTCTTGGGTTGTGGATAAGGATAGTATTACAAAAGAAACTCCTTTGGAAATTACAGCGATGAGTGAGGATGATCGAGTAATGGCAATTCGTCACAAAGAATATGATGTAAGAGGAGTACAATTTCACGCAGAATCAGTATTGACAGTGTATGAAGATCAAATGATCGGAAAACAGATGTTAAAAAATTGGTTAGAAAATTAATCGTCAATAAATAAAAATATGAAAGCATTATTAAATTATTTATTTGAGCATAAAACATTAACAAAAGAGCAAGCCAAAAATGCCGTAATTGAAATCGGTGAGGGAAAACATAGTGTTTCTCAAATTGCGTCTTTCTTGACAGTATTTTGTATGCGCAGTCTAACAGTAGAAGAATTAGAAGGATTCCGTGATGCGATGTTAGAGTTGTGTATCAAAATTGATTTATCAGATTTCAACGCCATTGATATTGTAGGAACTGGTGGTGATGGAAAAGATACTTTCAATATTTCTACACTTTCGTCTTTTGTGACAGCAGGTGCAGGAGTGAAAGTTTCTAAGCATGGTAATTATGGAGTTTCTTCAAGTTGTGGTTCTTCAAATGTATTGGAGTATTTAGGTGTTCCTTTTACAAATGAGGAAGCGAAATTACAAGATATGTTGGATAAGGCAGGTTTTTGTATGATGCATGCACCTTTATTCCATCCAGCAATGAAGCATGTTGCGCCTGTTCGTAAGGAAATGCAAGTGCGTACTTTCTTCAATATTTTAGGACCGTTGGTAAATCCTTCTTTCCCTAAAAACCAATTATTAGGAGTGTTCAATTTAGAATTAGCACGTCTGTATGGGTATTTACACCAGAATACAGATAAGAACTATGCAATTGTTCATGCTTTAGATGGTTATGATGAAATTTCATTAACAAGTTCCACAAAAGTAATTTCTAATAAAGGAGAGGCCTTATTAACGCCTAAGGATTTTGGTTTTGCTCAAAATCAACAATCTGATTTATTTGGTGGTGCTTCTGTGGAATCTTCAGCAAAAATCTTTGTGGATATTTTAGAAGGGAAAGGAACTCCACAGCAAAATTCAGCAATTTTAGCAAATGCTGGTTTGGCAATTCAGACAGTAAATCAAGGAACTTTAGAGGATGGAATTGCCCAAGCTAAGGAGTCTTTGGAGTCTGGAAAAGCATTGAATGTATTGAAAACTTTACAAGCATTATAATATGACAATTTTAGATAAGATTGTAGCCAATACTGAGAAAGAAGTAGCAGAGCGTAAAGCACAAGTGGCAACTTCTACATTGGAAAACTCAGCTTATTTCGAGAGAGAAACTTATTCTCTAAAGGATTATTTGGTGTTACCTGAGAAATCAGGAATTATTGCAGAGGTTAAAAAACAGTCTCCTTCTAAGGGAATTATCAATGATAAAGTAACTGTAGAAGAGGTTGGTCAAGGATATTTTGAAGCTGGTGCTTCAGCTATTTCAGTGTTAACTGACTTAGAATTCTTTGGTGGAAAAATGGAATACCTAACAAGTGTTCGTGAAGTGGTTGAAATTCCAGTGCTTCGTAAGGATTTTATTGTTGATGAATATCAATTATTAGAGGCAAAAGCGATTGGTGCTGATGTGATTTTATTGATCGCTGCTTGTTTAGAGCCTAAACGTTTAGAGGAATTAGCAAAGTTTGCAAAGTCTTTGGGTTTGGAGGTTTTAATGGAAGTGCATAATAAAGAAGAATTGGATAGAAGCTTAAATCCTTATTTGGATGTGGTTGGGGTGAATAATCGTAACTTAAAAACATTTGATGTTTCTATACAAACTTCTTTAGATTTAGCTGAATTTATTCCTAACGAGTTTAGAAAGATTTCTGAGAGTGGTTTAAAGGATGCAGAAACAATTGTTGACTTGAAAAAAGGTGGTTTTGAAGGTTTCTTAATTGGTGAAACATTTATGAAAACAGAAAATCCTGCACAAGCTTTACAACAATTGATTTCTGAAATCAAAACATTAGAAAAGTAAGTTATGAAAATCAAAGTTTGTGGAATGCGTGATTCTCAAAATTTACAAGAGTTGATCGCTTTACAACCTGATTATATAGGATTGATTTTTTATGCAAAATCGCCTCGTTATGTGGTGGATTTAGTGGATAAAGAATTTATCAATCAAATTTCAAAAGACATTCAAAAAGTAGGTGTTTTTGTGAATGAAAGCACAGAACAAATTACAACGTTTGTCAAAGAATATGATTTAAACGCTTTGCAATTGCATGGTAAAGAAACGCCTGCTCAATGCGAAGAATTAAAAAGTTTAGGTCTACCAATTATCAAGGCTTTTTCAGTAGGAGAAGACTTTGATTTTAACCAATTAGAGGTTTACAAAGCAAGCTGTGATTATTTCCTCTTTGATACCAAAGGAAAAGGGTATGGAGGGAATGGAGTAACCTTTGATTGGGAATTATTACAAGGTTATGATAACGAAAAACCATTCTTCTTGAGTGGTGGCTTAGATGCTCAAAACATTTCAAAAGTGAAGGAGTTATCTTCTTTAAATATCTATGCAGTGGATGTGAATAGTAAATTTGAAATTGAACCTGCATTCAAAGATATTCAATTATTACAAGAGTCTGTTTTTAAAGAATTTAAGTAGTTTTAGAAAGGTTGAAAAACTTTGACAAAGCTTTCTAATATTTTAGATATAAAAAGTATGAAATATTCGGTTGATGAACATGGTTATTATGGACAGTTTGGAGGGGCTTATATTCCAGAGATGCTTCACCCAAATGTTGAAGAACTAAAGAATGCTTACTTAGAAATCATGAACGAGCCTGGTTTTAAGGCAGAGTTTGAGGATTTACTAAGAGACTACGTAGGTCGTCCAACACCTTTGTATTTTGCAAAGCGTCTTTCTGAAAAGTACAATACCAAAATCTACTTGAAGAGAGAAGACTTAAACCACACTGGTGCTCACAAAATTAACAATACTTTAGGTCAAATCTTATTGGCTAAGCGACTAGGTAAAAAGCGTATTATTGCTGAAACAGGAGCTGGACAACACGGTGTGGCAACAGCAACAGTTTGTGCTTTGATGGGAATGGATTGTATCGTGTACATGGGAGCCATTGATATGGAGCGTCAAAAGCCTAATGTAGAGCGTATGCGTATCATGGGTGCTGAGGTTCGCCCTGCTACAAGTGGTAGCAAAACATTGAAGGATGCAACAAATGAAGCAATTCGTGATTGGATTAATAATCCAGTAGATACTCACTACATTATTGGTTCTGTGGTAGGTCCTCATCCTTATCCAGATATGGTAGCTCGTTTTCAAGCAATTATTTCAGAAGAAATCAAATGGCAGTTAAAAGGGCTTACAGGACGTGAAAATCCTGACCATGTCATTGCTTGTGTTGGGGGTGGTTCAAATGCTGCGGGTGCGTTTTATCATTTCTTGGACAATGAAGATGTAAACTTAATTGCTGTAGAAGCTGCTGGATTGGGAGTAAATACTGATAAATCTGCTGCTACTACCTATTTAGGAACGCCAGGGGTTTTGCATGCAAGTAGATCTTTATTGATGCAAACAGAAGATGGACAAGTAGTAGAACCATATTCAATTTCTGCGGGATTAGATTATCCAGGAATTGGTCCTATGCATGCTCATTTATTTGAATCTGGTAGAGGAAGCTTCTTTTCGGCAACAGATGATGAAGCCTATGAAGCAGGTATTCGTGTAAGTCGTTTGGAAGGAATTATTCCAGCACTAGAAACTGCTCATGCTTTTGCAGTATTGGAGCAAATCGAATTTAAGCCAGATGATATTGTGGTCATTAATTTATCGGGAAGAGGGGATAAGGATTTACAAACTTATATCGATAGAGGAGATTATTAACAGTTTATTATTAACCTCTCAAAATTAACAGAGATGAACAATCGAATTATTGAGCTTTTTAAGAAGAAAGATAAAGAAGTTTTAAATATATATTTCACAGCAGGTTTTCCAGCAATCGAAGATACAACTCGTATTTTGAAAGCTTTGGAAAAATCAGGTGCTGACATGGTAGAATTAGGAATTCCTTATTCTGATCCTTTGGCTGATGGTCCTACCATTCAAGAGAGTGGAGCACAAGCATTGGATAATGGAATGACCATCAAAAAATTATTTGAGCAATTAGAGGGAATCCGTGAAGAAGTTTCGCTTCCAATTATGTTTATGGGATACATCAACCCAATTATGCAGTATGGAATTGAAAACTTCTGCAAGAAAGCAGGTGAGTTAGGAATTGATGGTTTGATTTTACCTGATTTACCATTTCATGAGTACAACACTATGTACAAAAAAGTATTTGAGGAAAATAATATCTCAAATATTTTCTTGGTAACTCCACAAACTTCAGAAGAGCGTTTGAAGGTGATTGATGAATCTTCTGAAGGATTTATCTATGTAGTTTCTACAAACTCAACTACAGGTAATGCTGATAAGAAAATTGATGATAACACAGCTTACTTTGAGCGTATTCAAAATGCAAATTTATCAAATCCAACATTGATTGGTTTCAATATTAAAGATAATGAAACATTTACGAATGCTTCTAAATACTCAAATGGAGCAATCATTGGAAGTGCATTTATCAAAGCCATTGAAAATAGTACAGATCTCGAAGGAGACATTGACAAGTTTGTCAAATCTGTAAAAGGATAAAATAAGAAAAGGTCAAGCTTCAAAACTTGACCTTTCTAATGATTATCACATAATAATTACTTTTCCAAGATCGCTTTTACCCAAACCTTTCGTTTCAATTTCTTGTAATTCAATTTTTTGATATTCTCTGATAGAATAATCCATTGTACCAACTTGATCAGAGACTTCTTGAAGTAGCTCCCCATTTGCACCTGTCACTTGCCCAATTAATTGAACATTATGTTTTTTAGCAAGTTTTCTGAATTTTGACATGGATAAACCTAATAACCATTTCACTATTTTAGGCATTTGTATTCCTGTCTTAATCATTTTAGAAGCATCAATATAATGTACAGATATCTGTTGAGGAGCCAATTGAATAGATTTGATCAATACCTCTTTTCCTATTGTATCAAAAATGTAGTTTACCGATGGATTTTTTAATTCTTCTGAGAAGTCCTGTGTTTTGTAGTTGATGATTTTGGAAACACCTATTTTCTCCAGCACTTCAAAATCATTTTCTCCTGCTGTAGCAATTACCTTTAAGCCTTTGTTGATTGCAGCTTGAAAACCAACTCCACCACCAGCTCCATGAATCAAGATTGTATTCTCTTTCTGTAGATTCAATTGTAATAAAGCATCATAAGCAGTAAGTAGTGGCAGTGTGATAGCTCCAGCTTCTTCTACTGGTATATTGTCTGGTATTTTGGCAATATCTGTATCATTTATAATGATCTCTTCTGCCCATGTACCAATGTCTGTAAACTTTTGATAGAAGAAAATATGGTCACCAATTTGTACATTCTGCACACCTTGTCCAATTTCTAACACTTTTCCAGCTCCATCAATTCCTTCTATTTGTTGTTTTTTATACTTTAGAAAAGGCATGCCTTTCATCAAATCTATATCTACAGGATTGATTCTACTAGAAACCATTTGAACTCTTATCTCATTTTTCAATAGTCTTTTTGGCTTTTCAATTTCTTGAATTTGCATGGTAGACAAATCTTTTCCTGATTTAACTCTAATAATTGCTTTCATGACAACTTTGATGGTTTAATTTCGTAGTTTTTTATTGTTTTTATAGGATAAATTATACACTTTAGTTATTGGAAATCAAGTAGTTATAATTTTAAGACTTAGTCAGGGAAAAATGACTAAAGCTGATTATCAATGAGTTATGGTTAATAAAAATTTAGAAAAAATTAAGTCTAAAAAAGTACCCAATGTAGATTGTCCTGTTACATATTGCATGAGTATTATTGGAGGGAAATGGAAGCCAATTATTTTATTTTTAATTTCAAAAGGGGCGAATCGCTTTGGAATTTTACAAAAAGGAATTGATGGTATTAGTAAACAAGTATTGACAACTCAATTAAGAGAGTTGGAAAATGATGGTATTTTGGAACGAAAAATGTATGCAGAAGTTCCACCAAAAGTTGAGTATTTTATTACATCAAAAGGGGAATCTATTTTTTCAGTGATTCATGCAATGAAAAATTGGGGAGAAGAAAATATGTAACTATACAATCTTATGCTTTTTTGATTTTTATTTAGTAACAAATCATACCAGCTAGAATAATAAACTAAACAATCAATGATAAATTTATCAAAACTCAAGGAACTTTATCGTTTTACAAAAAACTTAAATATTACAGATGTTAATATGCTCATAAAGGCTTCGAAAAGGAAAAAAACCAAAAGAAAGGAGCAATTGATAGATATTAATTCTGATTCTTCTGAAGTATTTTTTATTCAAAAAGGTCTCGTAAGAGCTTACTTGATTACAGAAAAAGGTGAAGATATTACCATTGCATTATATCCAGAAAATTCGATCATGATGAATGCTGATCGATTATTGTTTCAGCAAAGTTCTCGATATTATTATGAAGCTTATGAGGACACAACTACATTGTCCATTGATTATGATGTTGCAGAACGAATTTTACTACAAAATCAAGAGCTCAATAATAACCATAAGTTTGTTTACTTAAAGTTTTTACGTAGTATGTTCACAAGAATAGAGTCTTTTGTGCTTTATACTCCAGAAGAACGATACTTACGTTATATCGATCAATTTCCAAATATTATTAATCGTGTTCCTGATAAGTTTATTGCAAATATCATTGGCATTACTCCTGTATCATTGAGCAGAATTCGAAAAAGACTCAATAAGTAATTGAAGTGATTTAAAGTTTTAGGTTTAATAACTATGTAACTGACTGATTTACAGCAAAACACTCTTACTTTTAGTTAGATATTTATAGTACTAATCAAAGTAGATGTTAACTAATTGAAATACAGATGCTTATTTATAGTTT
>JAAEPT010000096.1 GCA_024232295.1 Cytophagales bacterium | reverse complement strand
TCCAAACATAATAAGTAGCTGTGCTCACACCATACTTGCGACAAACTTCCACTGTATTACCTTCTTGAGCGGCTTGTAATATCTCTTCTTTTTCAGATAATGACCATCTTTTCATAACCCTAAGTTAAAATTATTTTTAATTATAATTTTACTCCAGGCATTTACGGGGCTAAAATATACAGTAGATGGTACTGAAAACAGTATAGATTTAAATACAACTCATATTGAATTTCAATATGGTTTCACAAGAAGTCATACATTTACACCCAAAAGTGATTTTAAATATTCTTTTTTGCTTGGGCGATTTTGTAAATCATCCTTAATCTTAAAAAATACAATATGGAATCAAATGCTCATAAAATAAGGGAATTAATTCGGGAATATGAAGATGACAAAATATCCATCAATGATGCTGTAGAAAACATTAATAAGCTTACTGGTACAACTATCAAGAAAGAGTTACTTAAAACTTACTGGAATTCTATGAGTCTAGAAGAGTTTGTGAGTCTAATTTCAGCACCTGAATTAGAAAATTGGAAAGAATTGACAGACTCAGAATCTATCGACTTAATAAATGAGATCATGGAGAATCTCTCAAATACAGGAATCATCACTAGAAATATGAATGCTCTTGAAAAGAGATATTCCAAACCTCAAGGAACAATCAGTGACTGGATTTTTCATGATGATATAACTGATCCAAAAGAGTTATTACAATACCTAAAAACAGATACAATAATTAGATTATGATGGAATCAACTGTGTCTACAATTGAAAATCATCACTTTGCTTCCCAACCCAAAATGCTTTGCTTTATTTCTAAGCCCCAAGCATAACCACCAAGCTTCCCTCCTGTTTGTAATACACGATGACATGGAATTAACAAAGAAATAGGGTTTTTGCCAATTGCTGTACCTACAGCACGAAATGCTTTAGGACGATTGATTTGTTCAGAAACATGAGCATAAGAAACCTTCTCTCCTTTTGGAATAGATAATAAAGCATTCCAAACTTCCCATTGAAAATCTGTTCCTTTTACCAAAAGCTTCAAATCTTCATCTTCTTTTTCCTCATAAAAATAAGCAAGCACTTTTTGGTGAACAGTACATTTTTTCTGTTCTAGTGTAGCCTTTGGAAATCGACTCATCAATTCTTCTAGTGTCTCTTTCTCATCACAAAAACCTAAAAAACACAGTTCATCATTATCTGTAGAGGCGAGTGCGACTATTCCTTGATCACAAGGATAACAAGCCCAATATAACTGCTGAAAATCTTTTGTTTGTCTTTCTAAACTAATCATAAGCACAAAAAAAGCATATAATTTTCAAACTATATGCTTTTCCTTTATTTTCTTAACTCTTTCTCATTTTCTCTTTGAGGTAATGATAAATTGCCAATTGACTTCTCACATGTGTATCTCCCAAACCTCTTTCTTTGAATTGGTTGGTTTGGTGTTCATCAATGACTCTTGCTTTCACATTATCAGACAATTGTAAGTTCAAAATATCAATGATTTCCTGTTGAACATTCTTATCATAAATAGGAATAGCAGCCTCTACACGTTTACTAAGATTTCTTGTCATTAAATCAGCAGAAGAAATGTATACTTTTCTATCTCCATCATTATGGAAAACAAATGCACGAACGTGTTCCAGGAATCGGTCAACAATACTTACCACTTCAATATTTTCGCTCAAACCTTTGACTTGTGGTTTTAAACAGCAAATTCCACGAACAATCAATTGTATTTTCACTCCCTCTTGACTTGCTTCATACAATTTATCAATCATTCGCTTATCTTGTAAGCTATTCATTTTCAAAATCATACTTGCCTTCTTCCCCTTCAAAGCATTTTTGATTTCTTGATCAATCATGCTATACAAATCAGAACGCATATGGTCTGGAGCCACTAATAAATGCTTGAATTCAAAACGCTTTCTGAAATCTTCCAAGAAAGCAAAAATATTATTTACCTCCTTTGTGATTCCTTTGTGCTTTGTAAATAAGCCATGATCACCATACAAAGTAGCTGTTTTCTCATGAAAGTTTCCTGTTGCCAAAAATGCATAATGACTCTTCTTTCCTCCTTCTTTTCGAGATACAATTGCCAATTTACTATGTACTTTCAAACCTGGATAACTATACAATACATTGGCCCCTGCTTTCTCCAAAATACCAGCCCAATATAAGTTTGATTCTTCATCAAATCGAGCTTTGATTTCTTGAAAAACAGTTACTTTCTTACCATTCTTACAAGCTTTTACCAATGCTTTGATAACACGAGAATTTGAAGCCACACGATAAATTGTCATTTTGATATGTGTTACTTTCTTATCTTCTGCTGCTTCATTCAAGAATTTAATGAAATAGTCATATGATTGATAAGGAAAGCTCAATAACCAGTCTCGATCTTCAATTGCTTTAAAATAAGAATCATATCTTTCCAATGCAGGGTATGTCAAAGGAGGAAGTTTTGGATTTTCTAAAGCAGGTGATAATGGATTTGGAAAAGAAAAGAAATCACTCCAATTATTATATTTCGCCCCTGGTACAAGGTCTTCGTTTTGTAAGTTTAGAATATTCTTGATTTGCTTTAATTTATCCTTAGGCAAATCTTTATCATATTGAAAACGAGCAGGAGTACCAAAATCTCTTTTGGCTAATTTTTTCTCTAATTTTTCAATTAAATCTCCCGAAAATTCATCATCTAAGTGAATATCTGCATCTCTTGTCAATTTCACAGAATAAACAGAACCAATCTCTTCATCTGGAAATATTTTGGAAAGATTTAGACGAATAACATCATCTAAAAATATGATTGAATACTTTTCATTCTTTCCTTTTGGCAATTTAATGAATCGACTTACTGAGCGAGGAATTTTCACCAAATGAAAAGGAACCATTTCATTAAAAACCTCTACAGCAAGATAATTGACATTATTTTCCAAAAAACTAGTGACTGTTAGATCTACTGCTTCAATATGAGGATGAACAGCATTGTCATAAAAAGAACATAAAAAGCTCTCTTCTTCCTCAGAAAGATTCTTTTCATTGACCAACTGAATGTTGTGTTCTTCTAATTCTTTAAGAATCTCATTTTGAAAGACATCCCTAAATTTAATCTGTTGAGCATTTACCTGCTCATATATTTTTATCAATAACTCCTTTGCTTGTTGTTTGTGAGCATCTTGCTTCAGAAGGTTTCTTTGCATGGCTACCCTCACCCTAAAAAACTCATTTAAGTTGGATGAATAAATAGCTAAAAATTTTAACCTCTCAATTAGTGGAACACTCTTGTTTTGTGCTTCTTGTAATACTCTTTCGTTAAAAGATAACCAACTTAGTTCTCGATTATAATATTTTTCTTGCATAAGGAGTGCGATTTGTATTCTGCCACAAATATAACAAAAAGCCCTTAGTTATCTTTCTTTACATTGTAGATAAAAGTATTGAGAAAAAGGATATAAACCATAAACACTCATTTTCACGATTTTGAAAGCATCTAGTTTTTTAAAATTAACAGAAAGTTTACACACAAATCATAAAAAAACCCATTCATACAATTGTACGAATGGGTTCTCCCAAGATATTCACTTGAAATTATTTTGAGGTTATTCTTTATAAACTTTAGTAGTAAAGACACCTTCTTGTGTACTAATCTTCACCAAATACATTCCTGTCACCAAAGAAGATAAATCCACTGAATCATTAGCAGGATTAATTACTTCTAATACTTTCTGCATTTTCAAGTCAAATAGCTCTACCTTGTCGATTGTTGCCTCAACATCAATCATCATATTGTTTTGTACAGGATTTGGATAACAAAGTGTACCCTCTTCATTATCTACATCTAATGTAATTAAATCAGAGTAACTTACTGTTCCATCAAAATCTACTTGCTTCAAACGATAATAATTTGTTCCTACTGTAGGCAATTTATCAATGTATAAATAGTTTTGAGTTTCATTAGTTGTATGAGCACCTTCTATTCTAGCAATTACCTCAAACTCTTCAGAACTTTCACTTCTATGTTCTATTTCAAAATGACTGTTATTTAGCTCAGAAGCAGTTGCCCAATAAATGGTATTAGTCAATCCTTGATTTTTTCCAGAGAAATCAATTAACTCAATTGGTAAAATTCCATTAGGAACTAATATAATACCACCTGTTCCTCCTGAGAAGCTTGTGATATTTGTCATTTCAGAATAATTGATTCCGTTGAAGTTACCACCACTTGCTGTCAAATGAAGTCCATCAAATTGAGGAGCTACATAAGATGTTCCTTGATTTTTGAACCAATAAAAACCATCTGTATTATCTGGGTATTTGTAAGTATAACCACAATCTGGATTATCATTAATTACAGCTTTCGCAGCATTGGTTAAGGCTGTTTTATCAGATGCAGGGAAGTAATAACGAACATTGTATGGAGGGTTTAATGTACCCACAAAATTAACGTCCCAACTACGTGGTAATTCAAAGCGTTTTTCACCTGGATTTAACCCATCACTACAACTACCTTGTGCTCCCACAGTTGTTTCATAAAAAGTACCATTAGTACTGATTGTAATTTCAGGGGCTTGTGTAGCTCCTGATAAATCTCCTTGCAATGAAAGAATAATATTACCACTTGCATTCAAGAAGTGATGCCAACCATCATTGTCTGTACAATATCCTGTAGATACATCCTGACCTGTTGATGAATATACAGGTGCATTTACATTGAGTGTAACTTGTGCAAAATCAGTTGTATTACATGTACCCTCTCTACGAACATAATAAGTAGTTGTTTCTAAAGGGGTAACTGTTGGGCTTCCTGTACCTGCCAAATCATCCCCTTGATCATCAGTATACCAATATAAATCTGCTCCTGTTCCTTGTGTTCCGCCAGAAGCCGTTAATGTGGTATTGCTATTTGGACATTTTGTACCAACAATCACAGAAGGAACTGGAGTTGTTGACAGTGTTTGTATTTCTATTTCTGCTGTATTTGAATAAGCTACTCTACTACATTGATCCGTGATACGTCTTCTATAATATGTAGTCTCAGTAAGACTTGATGGCTGATAAGTAGTTGCAATTGCACTTGCTACATTTGTCCAATTACTAGCATTTTCACTCTTTTGCCACTGATAAGCAAGGTTTCCAATTCCTGCCCCTGCTCCAGTTGATGTCAACAAATTAGCTGTTGAACCCACACAAACAGCTTGATCACTTGTAATTGTACCACCAGCTAATGTAGGTGATATATTTCTAAGCCATACTTTTGTTCGTGAACCACCTCCAGCTTCTCCAGTTCTAACCTCAACAGTAGAACTAGCATTTAGTACTCCTGTCCAAACATTATCATATCTACTACAACAACCTGTATAGTCTGCTACTATTACACCATCAACATATATACGAATTTCATCATCATGATCAATAATACTAATAGCATATTGTCCACACGGAAAACCTCTACGCTTATGCACTACTGTATGATTATCAACAGTCACAGCACAACCTATGTAACCAGATGCATGAGAAGGACTTTGTGAAGGATTCCAACGAAATTCTGTATTAATACCTAAGTCAGTACCAGCATCATAATAACCACGATATGTAGTTCCTACAAGATTAATATCTCTCCCATTATAAGCTAAAACATTCCAACGATTTGAACCATAACTAACTGCTGGAGCATTATAATCTCGATAAGAAATATTATCTACAAACCCTCTGTCAAGATCTACTGATACAGAACCATCTTTCGTATAACGCCATTCAATGGTATGATTAAATGAAGGATCAAGAGAAATTGTTTTTGTTATCCACCCTATACTTCCAGAAATCCTATCTACTCTCGCTCCATCAACATAAAGTTCTAAAAAATCAAAGTTTGCTTCGCTACTTACACGCCACTTAAAACTTACTTGATCTACACAAGAAACAGTGGTAGAAAAAGAAGAAGTTTGATTGTGAGTAATTGTACCTGAGGTTGCACAATCTCCTCCAATGTTTGACCAATTACCCATTGAACCCCAAAAACCTCTCGTTCCCCCTGTAATATAAGGGTAGCTACCATTATCTACGGCATTTGCAAGATTTGTTGTGGCATATCTATAAGTACACCTAGCGTATGCAACATGATCAGCATTTCCTGTTTGGAAATTTAATGTTTTTGAAGTGTACTCCAAAGGATTTGATAGCATTGTTGTCGTAGATAGTTGTGCTCTACAATCATCACCATTAGGCCCAAGCGAAGAAGGAGGATTATAATCACATCGACCTCCTCGATCATCTTCCCAAGCATCTATTCTTAATACTAAGCCTGTAGCAGATACATTATTTCTTGTTCGTCTTGCCCAATTTCCATTGGTTGTACAATCTGTTGTACTGTTACAAGTAATACAACCTGAATAAGTTGTATTACTAAAAAGTGAATTCTCACCGAGCCATGCTTTTCTGGTGTATTCCTTTGTTCCAGATTCGCTACAATCGAATTGACGACCAGCACCACTAAACTGATTACTTTGAAATCGATAAACATATGCATCATAGTTGATATTCTGTGAATGAGCATACTGAGAATACACACTCGTAATGAGTGTGAGCAACATCAAGGCGATGTGTTTGATTTTCATGACTCTTGTTTTAAGATAAGGATATAAAGTCTACTTTATTTTGGGCAACAAAAATAGTAATAAAATCCTAAAAAATAAGTCATTTATAAAATTTTATAACTGGCTTAAGATTTGCAATAAAAATCTGTTTTTCAAAAACTTACAAAACAAAAAAATACATACTTACACAGTACTCATTATGATTAATTACATATCATCATTCCTTTGATCGAAACCATGGATATACAAATTGTTTCCAGAATGATGAAATGGGAAATTTGTTCATATCTTCAAAACCAAGCTTCTCACTTCCTCCATCTTTTGGAATATGATCTGTCCCAAATAAATAATCCCAAATACTTAAACTTAGTCCAAAATTCACTCCATGCTTATTCGGAATTTTATGAGCATGATGCCAAATGTGCATTTGAGGGCTATTAAAGATGTATTTAAGGATTCCTAAGTTGAGCTTTATGTTGGAGTGATTGAAGTGTCCGATCACTGTACCAATGGTATATACAATGAAAAAATCATCAACACCAAAACCAATCAAAGATAAAGGAATGTACTCTAATGTTCTGTACACAATATTCTCTACCCAATGGAATCGTAAATGAGCAGCAAAACCCATTTCTTCTACTGAATGATGTACTTTATGAAATTGCCACAACCATTCTACTCGATGTAATAAACGATGAACAAAATAATGAATAAAGTCACGAAGGATAAATAGGGTTAATAATTGAGCCCAATCAGGTAGGCTTTCTACCGTAAAAAATTGAAAGTTCTCTAAGCCAATAAAAGCAAGTGTATCTTTAAATACTTCTGCACTTATAGTAGCAACTGCCTGAAAACCCAATAAAGAAAAAATAAAGAAGTTGAAGAACATATAAAAAGAATCTAAGAAAAAGTCCTTTCTAAGCACTTTCTGATTCTTTCTCCAAGGAAAAACAATTTCCCACAAAAAGAAAAACAGTGAAATACCTATGAGCCAATAAAAGTAATTTGTCCATGAAGGATTGATTACCAAACCCCATAAATAACTAGCATACCCTTTGAATGTACTGATAAATATTTCACTGTATTTTCCCATATTACTCTTCTTTTTCCCAAGCTACAAAACCTCCTTCGAGATTATAGACTTGTGTAAATCCCTTTTCAATCAAAATATTACATGCTCTAGCACTTCTCACTCCTGATCTACAATAGACCAAAACAGGACGGTTTTTATCCAATTCTTCAATATTTGTTTCAAAATCCGTATTTCGAATATTGTACAAACTTGCTCCTTTGATATGACCTTGTTGGTATTCTACAATCGAGCGTACATCTACTAGCTGTACACTATCTTTTGCCAACATTTCTTTGAATTCTTGAACTTGTACATTGTGAACTTCTGTGCTTTGTGCATTACAAGACCAGAGTGTAATAACAAGAAGCGATAAGAAAAGAATTTGTTTCATAATTATATTATTTAATGTGGTAATTTATGGCGAATAAGCCCATAGACAAATGTACCAAAAGTTGCACTCAAAATCACTATTCCCATTGCCCAAACTCCTTGACCAATCACGATAAACATAGGACCAGGACATGCTCCTGTCATTGCCCATCCTAAACCAAATAGTGTTCCTCCAATCAAATAGCGAGGAATACTCATGTCTTTGGGGTTTGTGATGATCTCATCTCCTTCAATCGATTGTAATTTTACTTTTTTGATAATCAACTTAGTAATAATGCCCAAGACTACTGCTGAACCAATTACACCATACATGTGAAAAGATTGGAATTTGAACATTTCATAGATTCGATACCAAGAAACAATTTCTGCCTTGCTTAGCACAATCCCAAAGATGACCCCAACCAATAAGAATTTAATATATTTCATAAATAACTAATTTTAAAGTAATTAAAGAATAAAAGGAAGGATAAAATAAGTCATTGTCAAGCCTCCGACAAAGAAACCTATGACAGCAATTAGTGATGGCAACTGCAAATCACTCAAACCACTAATGGCATGACCAGAAGTACAACCTCCTGCATAGCGAGTTCCAAAACCGACCAAAAAACCTCCTACAACCAAGAATAAAATTTCTTTCCATCCTAAATCCTCAAATAATTTGACTGGTGTATATTCATTTCCTGCATCAAAACCATAAGCTTTTAGTTCTGTGATTACGTTTTCAGAAACTTGTACTCCTTGATTAGCCCCTAAGTATTGGAAGGCAATAAATCCTCCAATGGTAGCTCCTAACACAAAAATCAAATTCCATATTTGAGTCTTCCAGTCAAATTGGAAAAAATCTGCATAACGACCTGCTCCTCCAATGGCACACATTGTTCTCAAATTGGAAGATACTCCAAAAGATTTCCCAAAATATACCAATAAGAACATGACAAGTGTAATCATTGGTCCTGCTACATACCATGCCCAAGGCTGACTAATAAAGGTGATTATGTTTTCCATTTTTTAATCTTTTTAAATGATATAACAAAACTAACTGAAAAAGAAACTTACAACAGTGACAAGAGTCACATTGGTTCAGAAAAGGGCACAAAAAAAACCACTCTACTAGAGTAGAGTGGTTCAATGTCTTAGCTGGGTTGAAATTAATTCATATAAAGGTCAGATAGCTTACTATCTTCTTCTAAGTATTCCTCTATATCTACCTCAATGCAGTGTGTTCTTGGAAGCCTTTCATTTTGAAAAGTTTCATAAAAATCTGCATTTTCCAATGGCTGCTTCACAAAGCAAGTAGTTCCTTTCTGAGCGCCTTCGATAATCTTCACGTACTTTGCCATTTTGTAAATAATTTTAATTTTCAAGTTTTACAACGATTTACACAACATAAAGGTTTCACTTTTTATTTATTTTTTCAAGAAACCACAGTTAGTAAACTGTTACTAAAAAACAAACACTTAATGCGTATTGTTTGATAATTATTAAGAAACTAAGTTTTTTATTACAAACAGCAAATAAATAACTGACTAACAGGCACAACTAAAATACCCTTCCTGAATATTTTCTTTTGCTTCCCATTGAGCACCTTTCTTGATCAATAAAGTCTCATTGTTCCACAACTCTACGTTTCCATCTCCATCAAAATCAGAAATAAAATCAGGAACAAATCCTTTCAAAAAGCTATTCGGAATTTTGACATCACCCAAATATTTTATTTTACCACCTTCTTTTTTCCATAAACCAGCTAATTCTACAAAGTATTCACCACAACCAAATCCAGCAGTGACAAACGCATAATAATAAGTAGCTCCCTCCCATTCAAAAGAAGCAAATCTCTTATTAGATTCATAATCTACCCAAGCATCAACTTCTGGAATACCTTCTTTCTCAAAACCTTTTTGAATTTTTTGATAAGAACTTTCGTTTTTCCAAGCACTTAGTAGTTCTCTTTGATCTTCTTCTGTGACTTTGATAGTTGTTGTTATCTGCCCTGTTCTTGAAGTAGTACTTGCTAACATTCCCTTTACATCAGTATCCAATTCCGCCACTAGATAAGTGTATCCTTCTGTACCCACATCACAAATATTCTGTGCATACTCTTCTTTTGACATAATTCCACTTTGATAATCTTGCTCCACAGCAAAATGTAATTGAGCCAAAGTAAGTAAAGACAATTCTTTTACCTTTGCACTACTCTCGTTTCCTTGTATATCATATAAGAATACATTCTTGCTTTTCCATACTTGGTAATCCTTGGGAATATTTTGCTCAATAACTCCTCTTTTCACAGTGGTAGCATTCACTAAATCCATACTATTGGGCGAAATCCAACTTTCATTTTTGAGGGTAGAAAGCACAATATATTTATTCCTAACAACCAACTGTAATTCTTGTGCATCCATATTGAGTTGATTCACCAAAAGATTAGAGTTTAGCATTTCTTCTTTTGAAATCAACAAATCATCTTTCTCTTTGAATAGAACTAGTTGCTTCATACCCACATCTTTGTAAGAACCAGAAGCCCAAGTTTGCTCAAACTGAACCAGTACTACATGAGGTGTAGAAATTACTTTAACACCTCTAGCTTCTACAACCATTGGTTTTTTGAACATTCTTTTTCTGTCCTTTAGCCAGCCTTCTTTATCATAGCGAAAAACCTTATCACTCACTCTTTTTACTCCTTCAAACTTAGAAGCATACAATGATTTATAAGACTCAAACACACCATCATTTTGAGCTTTTAGCCATTCTTTGACCAATGCTTGTGCTTCTTCATCTGATATTTTAACAGATGGTGTTTTGGGTGTTGCCTCCGGATTAGTAGTTACAACTTCTTCCTTTGGAGAATTATCAATAATTTCTTCTTTTTTGGTTAATGTACTTGGTCCTGACTCAGAACAAGCAGTCAATAGAAGACAACCAATCATAAAAATACTTAAACGCTTCATTGTTTTTCTTTTAATTCTAATAGTATAATTAAGGTACTCAAATAATTCTGTTAAATAAAGGACTTTGATTAATCTCTTAAAAACTGCCTTTTGCTTTCTATATAGCGAATGGTATCATTGGCTTGACTAATAAAAATACGAAAACTTTCATCTGCCCTTACCTTTTCTCGAACCAATAATAAAAAAGCTTCATTCTTCAATTCTCTTACTTTTTCTATATTCTCAATGCAATCCTCAACAGTCTTAAAGTTTTTAGTTCTATTTTCTATCTTGATCACTTTGATATAAAATTCATCAATTAAGTCTTTTTGGCGTTGGTGCCAGAACTTTTGTATAGATGAAATAGCTCCAACCAAAACCACAAAAATTGAAAATACTACTCCAATCATTTCTGCATATCGCTCAAAAAATGAAGGTTTATCCCTTTCATAATAAATTCTGGCTCCCTCATGAAGAGGAAAGTTTAATCGCTGTGTATCAAAATTTTCGCTCAATTGTCCCAACAAAGAATTCTTATTACTGAGAAGTTGACTATTATGAATAATTGTTTGAGTAAACTCATTAATTAACTCTTGAGGTGTATCAGAATGTGTTAATAAAATTGCATCAACAGCTACTGTTAGAATAGGTTCTTCTGGAGCTATCTGATAGAGCTTTTTGGGTATGATAAACTTCTTGGAACGAGGGTATAATAAACAAAAACCATCTACAGAACTACCATTATCAAATAAATGCCTTTGCTGATCCAAGGAAAATAGTTTTCCATTTTGTTCTGTTAGAATTCTTTGAATGCGTTGATTATTAAAACCTGTCATGGCACAACTTACATCAATATCAGGATGGCTAAGTAAGTTCTCATCAAAACCTGTATAAATGGGAGTATATTCTGAGGGTAAAATACCAAAATGCTTGAATAAATGTGTCATAAAATTGGCTGTACCACTGTTCTTAGGTCCTAAACCAATTCTTTTTCCCACAATCAACTCTCTAAGTGATTGAGGATTTAAAGAATCTGGAAAAATGATAAAACAAATTTCTGGATACAAAGGCAAAATACTATTGATATGTACCTTTTGAACTCCTTCATGAGAAAAGCTCACATCATTTTGACAAAGAGCAAAGTCCACTTTCTTATCTAATAATAATTGACAATTTACAGAAGAAGATAATGTATCATTAGAAACTACCTCCAAAAATGTATTGGGGTGTTTTTGATTGAACAGAGCAGAAATTTGTGTTCCAATTGTATAATAGGAACCACCCTTTGAGGAGGTGGCAACTTTAAAATGTTGTTTTTCTTCTTGACAACTAAATAAGGTAAATAATAATAAAAGTAATACTTGATAACGAAACATACTGTACACTTAAATAATTTATAAAAATTGTGTCTTGTTCATATTAAGATACAAAAAATCCTAGAAAAATAGCATACAATAATTCTCCTTATCCCACAAAAAAACTCTTCAAAAATGTAATTAAGCATTCTTGAAGAGTTTCTTTTTGTTGATATCAACCATTTGATTAGTTTATATTATCATAGCTTTTGATGATCTGGTCAATCTCTTTTGCCAATTGAAAGTCTTTATTAGTTAGCCCCCCTACATCATGTGTATTTAAAATAATATTTACTTTGTTATAGACATTTTCCCAATTGGGATGATGGTCTGATTTTTCTGCTACAAACGCAACAGAAGTCATAAATGAATATGCTTGAATAAAGTCCCTAAATAAAAACTCCTTATGAATGGATTCACCTTTCAAAATCCATGCATCACTCAGCTCCTTCATTTTCCCCTGAATTTCTTGTTGATTTAGTTTTTCCATTTTATTTATTATTTACTTGTTGAAATCAATTAGATACTGTTTGTAATGAATAACCATAGGAATAATGGATTGTTGACAAATTTTCTACCTCAAATGCTATTTTTGAATCAATCAAAATAAGAAAAAACAATTAATATTTGTAATATTTACACAAATAAACTAACATAGTCCTATCAACTAATTTTTTATGGTATGGCAATAATTATATATCCTACAAACAAAGTAAAAAAAGTAGAGAGAATCTTCTTGGCAGGAACCATTGATATGGGAAATTCTGTGGATTGGCAACAACAAGTAATTGAGGCTCTTCAAGAGGAAGATGTGATTATCTATAACCCTAGAAGACCAGATTGGGATAGTTCATGGAAAGAAGATATTCATGAACCACAATTTAACCATCAAGTCAATTGGGAGTTAGCTTGTCTTGAAAAAGCTGATTTGGTATTGATGTATTTTGCTCCCAATTCCAAAAGCCCAATTTCTTTGCTTGAGACAGGCTTATTCAAAGAAAAATTATTAGTTTGTTGTCCAGAAGGATTCTATAAAAAAGGAAATATTGATATTGTTTGTCAAAGGTATAATATTCAACAGATTGATGATTTGGAAAAAGCAATCGAAGAAGTTAAGAAAAAGATAAAAGAAGAATTTTAACCAGTATACAATATATATATGAAGTTTAAATTTTCAGAACCAAAATACATTGATCGATTTAATTATTTAGATTTATCAGAATTACAAATTGAGCAGTTAGTTATTGCTATGGATGAAGCAGTTGGTGGGGAATCAATGGAAGAACGATTTGAAGAAGCTGAGGAAATGGAAATGTATTGGTGGGAACATTATACAATCATAAATACAGAAACTAATGAAGTTGTTTATGATGCATGGACATTAGGAGAAGAAAACGGAACACTTTTTCATACCAATACAAATAAACAAGCTGATATACATATTATTCAATCTTATTTCCATGACATTTCTGCTGATAATCGAGATGAATTAATGACACAATTAGGTGATGCATACAATGTGGCTAATCATGTTTATTATGTAGATGGAACATTTAATGATGATAAATATGATGAGCTTGAAGATACTTTTTTGAAAAAGTTAGATGAGTTGGAAGAATAATATAAAGTTCCTCAAACAAAGAAAGACCTTACCATAAAACTATGATAAGGTCTTTCTTTATTGTTTTAAAAGTATATTACTTCTTCTCTACTCTTACTACTTGAGTTGTTTCTTGAGTAATTACTTTCACTAAGTAAATTCCAGAAGCATAAGCACTCAAATCAATAGTTGTATTTGAAGTTTTTACTAACTCTTTTCCATCCAAAGATAAAACAACTACTTCTTCAATTTCTTCATCAGAATTGATTGTTAATTGTCCATTTGTTGGATTTGGATAAACTGTAATATCAGTTTGTTGTACTTCTTCTAAGTTTGTACAAACCTCTACAGTCATTTCAACTTCATTTGATGTAACTGTTGTTACTAGTGCACAAAGTGGTAAATCAACAATCTCTAATGAAATAATTTCTCCATTTTCAAGATTTGAAAGTGTTAAATTATCATCTGTACCAAGATCACCTTGAAGTGTTGACATCCAAGTATAAGTTGGATTATTACCTAAACCACTTTGAGAAAGAATTGTAAAATCTACTGTTGTTCCTCCGCAAATTGTTGTTTCACTTGCTTCAATGGTTACAAACGGATCTACAAGTTTCATTACCTCAAATGTAATTTGGTTAGAACTTGCCGTTTGTTTAGTAACACAATTGTCTTGAACTGTCATCTCTAATGAGATTACCTCTCCATCTTGAAGATTAGTCAATAAAATTTCTTCTTCTTCACCAATTTGTCCATTGATGCTTGACGTCCATACATAAGTGGCTCCTACTCCTCCTTTTTGTTGATTTACCAAAGCCTCTACCTGATCTCCTTCACAAATTTGAGTTTCAGAAGCTACAATTTCTACTGCTGGAGTAAATGGTTTATCAACAAGAATATCAATTATTGCTGGCTCACTCAACCCACAACCATTTTCTGCCTGTACAGATAATACACCAGAAGTAGCTCCTTGATTAAAATCTAACCATACTGTTTCATTTCCTTCCACACCATCTGTCAAAATCAAAGCATTATTAATGATTGTATTTTCTCCTGTATAGTTCCAAACATAGTTATTGACATCTTCTAC
This sequence comes from Cytophagales bacterium, assembly GCA_024232295.1. GTDB lineage: Bacteria > Bacteroidota > Bacteroidia > Cytophagales > JAAEPT01 > JAAEPT01. The sequence goes on along the minus strand of JAAEPT010000096.1, from coordinate 7,479 downwards.
TACTTTCACTGTATATTGTTGTGTGAAATCACCTTCACAAACTTCATCTTCAAATAAAGTAAATGTTGGTTCATTAGGAGCAAAATTTCTTTTCACTTTGATGATAATACTTTCGCTAGCACAAGTTCTCTCTGTATCATTTTTATCTCTTACCAAAACACTGTAGTTACCAACACTTGTCAATGTGAAAACTCCTGTAGAATTGCTCTCTTCTAAATTATCTTCTTCATATAATTCAAAAACAAAAGCTCCTTTAGAAGAAGTTGTTGTTTCTAGCGTAAATGCTTCATTGGCACACAACTCTATTGTATTACTTGTTGTATTTAATGTTACAGTACCTGGGTTGTTACAAACAAAACAAGCTTGGTCTTTCTCAACAACAATTGTATCTCTCAAAATACAATTTGGTTGAGCAGAATTAGTAGCAGTTACCACATACTCTACATCTTCAATTCCAGAAACATCTACAATTGTAGTAGTACTTTCATCAGTGTCAGTTTGACTATTTACTCTTGGAGACCAAGAATAAGTATAATCTGGGAATGTAGCTGCACAAGAAGCTTCAAAAGAACCTGCCTTATAAGGTTGTCCTGATATTGCAGATTGGGCTGGTACAAAATAACTAGCCACTTTTTGATCATCTTCATTCCATACTTCAAACAAATAGCTTTGCAATTGAGTAGCACCTGGTGTTCCTCCTCCAAAATTTAAAGAAAAATCAATAATATCTCCTGTTTCTACACGATAATTATATGATACAAAATCACTAATTTCCCATGCATTTTCTCCCCATTGATAACCAAGTACATTTGGTTTAGAGATTGTAGTATTTCCATTGACTGTGATTTGTGCATCAATCCATTCTTCCCATTGTCCTTGTTGAATATATGTTGTGTCTGTAGGGAATGGAAATCCAACTTGAACACCAGCAACTCTCACTTGATAAGAGCAAGACTCATCTAATGCATTTAAGCTAGCCTCTAGTTCTGCTTCACAGTTTTGTGTAGACACAAGTTCAGCATTCAATATTTCATTATTTTCAGTAGTATAATCTACCAATACACTTGCATATGCTTTACAAGTAGCATCTATCAAATCTGTTATTTCAATGCTATAAAATCCACTTGGCACATTATTGATTGTAAAATCATGTGCCTCCAAATCAAATTCACCATCATATACATCAGAAGAATACTTCACATTGTATGTAGCCGATCCATTAGATGTTACAATATCAATTTTCCCATCTTCAGAAGTTGTACAAGTTGAATTAGTAGCTGTAGCTGTAGCAGTTAAAGAACAAGTGCTACAATTTGTTACTTCAATAGAGATATCACAATCTGACTCAAAACATCCATTATCATTACAAACTTCTAATGAATAACTATGAGTCCCTAATTCCTCATTGACAATAAGCTCTTGATCAGTACTTACAATTGTTACTCCCTCTTTCTTCCACTTAAAGGTATATCCTTCCTGACCTAATGTATTCGCAACTAACTTAGTTGTTTGTCCTAAACAAACAGAAGTCTCTCCTTCAATATCGATAGAAGCATAAGGAACATTATCACCAGAACAAGCACTTCCATTAGGACCTTGAGGGAAACCAGATAATGAAACAGAAGCAGACAAAGGATCTTCTTTTGGCAATGCCAAAATGATTGCATCCACTACAGTTCCTAAATCCATAAACTTAATGCTTGTATTTGTGTTACCTGCAACTTTTGTCCAAGCTTCAATTACTTGAGGTCTTACATCAGATTCAAAATCAACTTCCCAATACATATCATCAATTGCATTCAAATAATCTTCCATATCAGACCATTGAATATCAGCATCATAATAACCCTCAAAAGAAGATGACTGACTTGTAAATGAAGCAATCTGGTAATTATTTTCATAATCAAACCAACCTCCTTCTAATACAGCCATCATATCTCCAATTTTGCTAGAATATCCTCCTACTGTTGCTGGTAAACCTGACCAATAACAATTATTTTCTTGTCCAGTCATAAAAGATTGTGCACCCTGAAAACCATATAAACCACTATTATAAGCAGAAGCAGAAAGCTTATCGAAAGCAAAAGGATCACAAGTATTCTCTACAGCTCCCATATAATCCCATCCCCAACGATAATTAGCAATTCTTTGTGTAAAAAGATTGTAGTAAGCTTTTACCAAAGCAGAAGTTTCTACATTATTTCCACCAATTAAATTAGGGTGTTCATTATTTCTAAAACGTTGTGGGTAGTATTGAATCAATGCTCCATAAGCAGAACCATTATTTATCCCCTCTATTTGAAAACAACCATCATCCCCAACAGTTGGAACCAAAACTCCTGTTGGAGATCCTGTTCCTGCTTTCCATTCAGCACCAGCATCACATCCCCACTGTGACTCTTGTGTGATTGTTGCCATCCAAAGACTGATCTTTGGGTAAGATGGGCTTTTGATAATATTTCGGCTATAATTCCATGCATGTGCCATCCCAATAGCCCAAGTTGGACGATTTTTTGGAATTCTAGCAGCTTGTCCTTGTACTCCGTTATACTTCCCTGAAAAGAAGGCTTCTGGAAGATACAATTTCCCTGAACTTCTGTCAGTAGCATCAGGATCAGGAGTATTTGCTGAGATATAACAGCTTTCATCCCATGTTGATTGTGATGGATAGGCAGGACAGTCATTTTGAGCGTATAATGTTTGTGCAAACAACGCTAAAAAACATCCCATAAAAGTTTGTAAATAATGCCTCATGTTTTTTAAGTAATTGTAATTCAATTAGTTTTTAACAAAATTCAATAGGAAAATTCGTAAAAAAGTAAGAGAAAACAAACAAGGAACCCAACTTATTAACCCATTCTAATCTATTTTTTATAATTGTATCAAAGAGGTACAAACATTTCTCACATGAAATACCTGAAACCGTAAAATTGTTATAAGCTTTGATATTTTGGTTAAATGGATCTCTACTGAATAGACGAAATTTGTAATAACAAAAAACTAAAAAAGTTATGGCAAATAAGAATGTAATTTGGTGTGATCAAAAAACACTAGAAAAGGATTTAAAAGGTAAAATATACATTGTAACTGGTGCAAATTCTGGAGTAGGATTTGAAACTACTCAACAATTGATTAAGCAAGGAGCTCATGTTGTAATGGCTTGTAGAAGAGTAGGTGCAGGAAAAGAAGTAGCAAAAGGTTTTAACGAATTAGAAGGAAGTTTTGAAGTAATCCAATGTGATCTTGCTGATCTAAAATCAGTGAGAGGATTTGTAGCAAAATTCTTATCAAAACATGGTAAACTAGATGGTCTTGCTTGTAATGCAGGAATGGTTAATATGGATAACGAGCCAAAATATTCTAAGGATGGTTTTGAACTAACAATGGCAGCTAGTTTTTATGGTCATTTCTTAATGACAGAGCTTTTGCTAGAAGTTCTTAAGAAAACAGAAGCGTCACGAATGCTTATTCTTTCCTCTGTAGTTCATGCAGGAAGTCCTAAAAACCGTCATCATTTACACTTTGATGATTTAGATTGGAAGAAAAGAAAGTATAATAACCTTGATGCTTATAGTGAAGCAAAAGTTGCTTCTGTATTATATGCCAAGGAATTGAATGATCGCTTGAAAGACACAGGAGTCACAACTTATTCTGTGCATCCAGGTTGGGCTCGTTCAAACTTTGGTGGTGGTGGAAATGCTATTATGAAAGCCATGATGAGCATAACAAAGCCTATTTTCTCTCTTCTTAACTTCAGTGATAGTAGTTGGGAATCTGCACAAACTTCTTTACATTGTTTGCTATCAGATGAAGCAATTCAATATTCTGGTAAGTACTTTAGTCAGCATAGTGTATTGTACAGAGACAAGGAATGTCGAAAAGGTGGATGGCCTATGCAAACACCAAATCCTCATGCTGATGACATGAATAATGCAAAAAAATTGGTAGAAGTAAGTAGAAATTTGGTTGGCTTAAACTAAAAAGAATATGTCTGAAATATTAAGAATCAAAAGCATATCACAATTTCATGAGATTCTGGGACTAACTGCTCCAGAACACCCTCTCATTAGCTTTCTGAATGAAAAAGAAATCTTGAGTGAAATAGATGTGGACGAATCTATGTACAATATTCGTTTTTCGTCTGATATGTATTCAATTATGTACAAAGACAAAATAAGTGGTTCTTTGGGGTATGGCAGAAGTTCTTATGACTTTCAAGAAGGAACATTGATTTTTGGAAGCCCAGAACAAGTATTTACTTCTCCTACAAAAAAAGAAATAGAAGGTAAAGTTGGGTGGACACTTCTCTTCCACCCTGATCTTTTGTCCAAATCGCATTTGGCAAATAAAATGGATGGATTTACTTTTTTTTCTTATGAAGTAACAGAAGCACTACACCTATCACAAAAAGAAGAAGCATTTATCTTTCAGGTCATTGAGCAAATCAAAACAGAATATGCTCATGATATTGACAAACACAGTCAAAACCTTATTCTCTCCAATCTAGAGTTGTTACTCAATTATTGTATGCGTTTTTATGACCGTCAATTCTATACAAGAACAAATTTGAATACAGACTTTGTGAGTACTTTTGAGCTAAAACTAAAAGAATATTTTAGTTCTGATTTAATCATTGAACAAGGTACGCCTACAACCGATTACTTTGGAAAAGAGCTCAATATGTCTACCAACTACTTAAGTGATTTACTCAAAAAAGAAACAGGTAAGGGAATCAAAGAACACATTGATAGTTACATTGTTCGAAAGGCAAAAAACATTCTCCTAAACTCTAATCAAACAGTTGGAGAAATTGCATTTAACCTAGGTTTTGAATACCCTCAGAGCTTCACAAGAATGTTCAAGAAAAAGACAGGAGTTAGCCCTAATAAATACAGAAGTATCAACTAAAACCTTTCATACAAGCCTACAAAAAAGAGAGATTCTGCAATTTGTGTTCTATTTTCCGTGATTTGTGTTCAAGGATCAATTCAATAATAGTGACCTTTGAAATATCAACAATGAAAAAATTAAAAATATGACACAGATAGATAAATCAAAACCAGTATTAGTAACAGGAGCAACAGGATATGTAGCAGCTTGGTTGGTAAAAAGCTTATTAGAAGAGGGAATGACAGTCCATGCTGCTGTTCGAAATCCAGATAACAAAAAGAAGGTAGCTCACCTTGATGAAATTGCTGCAAAAACAGAGGGAACAATTAAGTATTTCAAAAGTGACTTGCTAAAACAAGGTTCTTATGGTGAGGCAATGAAAGATTGTGAATTGATCTACCATACTGCTTCTCCTTTTATCACAGATGTAAAAGACCCTCAAAAAGATTTGATTGATCCTGCTGTAAATGGTACTCAAAATGTACTGGAAACAGCAAACCAAACTCCTTCTGTAAAGCGTGTAGTGGTAACAAGTAGTTGTGCGTCTATCTATACAGATGCCATTGAATGTGAAAGTGCTCCTAATGGTGTCTTAACGGAAGACATTTGGAATACTACTGCATCTCTAGAATACCAACCTTATTCTTATTCTAAAACAATGGCTGAAAGAAAGGCTTGGGAAATGAATGAAAGTCAATCTCAATGGGATTTGGTAACTATCAACCCTTGTCTTGTCTTAGGACCAGCATTGAATGCTCAAGCAGTAACTTCTGAAAGTTATAATATCCTAAAACAATTAGGTGATGGAACCATGAAAGCTGGTGTTCCTAAAATGGGGATTGGACTGGTTGATGTTCGTGATGTCGCAGAAGCACATTTTAAAGCAGGTTTTACTCCAGAAGCACATGGACGTTATATCACAGCTGCTCATAATACAGACCTTTTAGAACTAGGTACCTCCCTGCTTCCAAAATTTGGTGATAAATATCCTTTGCCTAAAAAAGCATTGCCAAAATGGTTATTGATGATTGTAGGACCAATGGCTAATAAATTGTTTACAAGAAAATTCATCAGAAACAATGTAAACGTGGAATGGAAAGCTGATAATTCAAAAATTGTTAATGAATTAGGAATCAATTTCAAACCACTAAAAGAAACAATGGAAGATTCTTTTCAAGTATTGGTAGATGAAAAAATATTACAACCAAAATAATCTACTATTCAAAAATTTGACACCAAATAACTATGGATTTTATTAAATACACAACAGAATGGGTAAAAGGAGAAGTCTTCCAAGGAAAAATTATGATAGGCATAGGGATTCTTCTTTTGGTAGGAGCAATTGCCATTTTCAAAAGTGAACATGAAGTACTTAGGGGAACACTGATTCCTCTGGGACTCATTATCATTGCTCTTTTGGGATATGGAGGGTTTCAAATTGCAGGACGACCTGCACATATTGATAAAGTAAATACCATCTACCAACAAAATCCAAAGGAAGCGATTGAGCAAGAATACAATAAAGCAATGAAAGATAATAAAGCTTATTCTACCCTAAAACCAGTTTGGGCAGGATTAATTATACTATCTGTGATCTTATACTTTATCTTCTCTAGTTATTATTTCAAAGGTTTAGCCATTGGAGGAGTTGCTTTGTTCTTGAGCCTACTTATTCTTGATACAACTTTACATTATCGTTTACAGGGATACTTCAAACATATTGTGGAAGCTAAAAAGTAAAAAAGAAATGTTCATTTTATCAAAAAGTATCGTTTTGATAAACCAAAAGGTGATAGTACTTAGCTATCGCCTTTTTTAATATGCAACAACTCCCAACCTCTCATCTCTCTGTTTAAAAAACTGGTTCATCATCAAAGTAAAACTTCTTCAGAAAGAGGTATTTTTCAGAAATATCATCACTATTTTCGATATCTTCTCTTGTGATAGAATGTTTATACTTCTCATTATTAATAAATTCAATCTTTCCTTTTCTAGGCAAGACATATTGAGGAGAATTTCCATCTTCTTTATTAAGCAATGCTATAAACTTTTCTATATAACTTGATTTGACAAATTGTAATGGAGATTCCTTAATTACATGATAATTTAAGCCTTTTTTACAATCAAATTCTTTTGAAGGAATAAAGAATCATCAGTATCAATTTTTTCTGAGTTCAAATAGATTACATAATCCTTATTTAGAATACATTGATTGGTCATAAAAAACTCTGATGTGAGACCTATAGGAGAAGGAAGAAACCACTCATAATATGTTACCTCACATTTTCTTTCAAAACGCTTAGAAAGGAAATAGTCTTTCTTCGTTACTCTAGAATAAAGTTGACTATTACAGATGTAATAATAAACAAAATCAATACTAGAATAAAATCACCTCTCTTCATATGTTATTATTTTTAAAATTTTAAATAAATGTAACAGACAATATCAGAAGATAAAAATGACCATCTCTTATTATTTACGCAAAATGTGGAATTGCAACCAAAAACGTTACAAAAAGTTAAGTTACATTTTTGAGTTGCATTAATAATTGTTTTTCTTTTTCTTTAGGAGTCATATATCCAATGGCAG
>JAAEPT010000095.1 GCA_024232295.1 Cytophagales bacterium | reverse complement strand
ATCCTCACAAATTTCATCGATTAAATCAAACGCTAAAGTAGTAATATCATCAATAGTTACCTCTTGACTTACTTTTGCCTTACATCCTTTTGAGTCTTCTTCTTCCACTTCTATGGTTACTTTTCCATCAATAGTTTCAGAGAATGTAAGTGTATTTTGATCATTTGCAGGACTTGCAGAAGCTATTTTATTATCTGGTGAGAAGTTCCATATAAAAGTAGAACCACTACCTCCATTGATTTTATAAGTAACCACTTCTTCAGGACAAACAACTGTCTTTGGACTATCAAAAGTTGGACTTGGTAAATCATTTACAGTCACCTTCACATCTTTTTCTGATACACAAGAATTAGCATCTGTCACTTCTACTGTATAAGTTGTAGTTGTTTTTGGGGAAGCTATTGGGTTAGCAATATTTGTTGAAGATAAATCAGTAGTTATATTTTTCCAAACATACTTTGTTCCTCCACTTGTTTTTAGTTCCACGTTATCATTTACACAAATAACTTGATCACTTACACTACTAATGACAGGTAATGGATTGACTGTTACCTTCACATCTTTTTCTGATACACAATTTTCAGCATCTGTAACCTCCACTGTATAAGTTGTTATAGCTTTGGGGGATGCTATTGGGTTAGCAATTGTAGTTGAAGACAAATCTGTGGTTACATTCTTCCAAACATATTTAGTCCCTCCACTTGCTTTCAACTCTACATTATCATTCAAACAAATCGTTTCATCACTTACATTAATGACTGGCAATGAATTAACTGTCACTTTCACATCTT
>JAAEPT010000094.1 GCA_024232295.1 Cytophagales bacterium | reverse complement strand
TTTGAAGCATTTGAATTTTGGTGTTAGGCATTTTTATATTTTCTAACATTCTCAAATACTCATCAGAAAAGATTTCTTCTTCTCCTTCTTCATCTCCTACTTTTAGAATTTCTTCAATTCCATCACTTTGTAAAGCATCTTTGACCATTTCTCGTACACGAGCATTCATTTGCTCCGTATCTGGTGCATTCCCTTTGGTGAGTTTGAAAACAATGGTACGAATGGCTAGATAGTAATGAATGTGATCTTTTTGTGATTGAGTAAAAGCTTCTTCATCTCCACAACAAATATCATAAGCTGATTTTAGACGTTTGACCATGTCCATAAATCGCTTTTTACTTTCTTCTGTGGTTAATACAAATTCGGAAGCATCATTTAGGTTTTTAAGTTGCTCTAAGGATGTACCTTTGAAATAGGCTGTTGTATCAAATTTATGGAAATAAGTAGTAAGTAAATCAAGGTGATCTTTGACAATGGTAATGGAATGTTTAATGTCTTCAAAGTTTTGCTCTTCTTCTTTGTTATACATGGCTAAAGCTTCATTCATGCTCTTTTTAATACCAATGTAATCGACTACTAAACCTTTATTTTTACCTGAAAACTTTCGGTTTACTCTTGATATGGTTTGAATTAAGTTATGTTTTTGTAGTGGCTTATCAATATAAATTGTGTCTAAAAATGGTACATCAAATCCTGTTAGCCACATATCTACTACAATCGCTATTTTGAAATTTGATTTTGGATTTTTGAATTGAGTATCAAGTGTTTTTCGATAGGATTTGTCACCTAATACATCATATAATTCTTTTGGATCATCTTTACCTCGTGTCATAATCATTTTTACACGTTCCATTGGCATGATCTCCTTTTTATCCTTTTTAGATAATTCCTCTCCTTCTGCATGAGTTAGTACTTCTGCCCATTCTGGTCTAAGTTTGATAAGCTGTTTGTAAAAATCATAGGCTACATAACGAGAACTTGAAACAAACATCGCTTTTCCTTTGACTGTACTACCTTCTGCTACTCTTTTTTCATAATGTTCAACAAAGTCTTTGGCGATGGCTTCTAAACGATCTGGATCACCTAAAATCGTACTCATACCTGTCATTTGTTGTTTACTTTTATCTACATGATATTCACTTGCTCCTTCTCTTACGCAATTATCATAATAGGCTTCGATTTCTTCTAGTTGTTGATTGTTCAATACCATTTTTGCAGAACGCCCTTCATAGACTAATTTCACTGTAATTTCATCTTTTACAGATTCTGTCATGGTGTAAGAATCAACGATTTTCCCAAATACAGCTAAGGTTGCATCTACTGGTGTTCCTGTGAATCCTACATAAGTGGCATTTGGTAAGGAATCATGTAAATGCTTGGCAAAACCATATGACTTTTTTACTCCTTCCTCAGTGGTTTTTATCTTTTGGTCTAAATTAATTTGTGAACGATGGGCTTCGTCTGAAATACAAATTACATTGTTTCGATTGGATAATAGGTCTGTATCTTCGTTGAATTTATGAATAGTAGTCAAGAAAACACCTCCTGAGTTTCTTCCTTGTAGTTTTTCTCTTAAATCTGCTCGACTGGTAACTGTTTGTACAACTTGATCTCCTATATAATTTTTGGCATTGATAAATTGCTCTGAAAGTTGATCATCAAGGT
>JAAEPT010000093.1 GCA_024232295.1 Cytophagales bacterium | reverse complement strand
TCATCCTTCGTAGAAAAAAGTCGCAAGTATTGACTGAACTTCCAGAAAAGCTGGAGCAAATTTGGTACAGTGAGATGACTAAGGAACAAGAAAAAGAATATGAAGAAGTGAAATCATTCTATCGTAATCAAATTTTGGAAGAAATTGATGTAAAGAGAATGAATAAGTCTCAAATCATACTTCTACAAGGTTTGACCAAACTTCGACAAATTGCTAACCATCCACTATTAGTAGATGAAAAGTATGAGCATAAATCTGGAAAAGGTGATGATGTACTCACAATGCTAGATGATGCAATGAGAAATAATCATAAGATATTAGTATTTAGTCAGTTTGTAAAACATTTAGGAATTTTCAAAGAAAAACTGGAAGAGAAAGGGGTTGATTATGCTTATTTGGATGGTGGCACAAAAAATCGTCAACAACAGGTAGAATACTTCCAACAAAATAAAAATGTCCGAATTTTCCTCATATCACTCAAAGCAGGAGGTTTGGGACTTAATCTAACAGCTGCTGATTATGTATTTATTCTTGACCCTTGGTGGAACCCTGCTATAGAGGCACAAGCAGTAGATAGAGCTTACCGAATGGGGCAGAAAAACACAGTACATACTTACAAATTCATTACTCGAAATACTGTAGAAGAAAAAATTTTAAAGCTTCAAGAAAATAAAAAACAACTTGCCGATGAGCTAATTTCAACCGAAGAAAGCTTTATAAAGAGTTTAACCAAAGAAGATATTGCTGACATATTGAGCTAAAAAAAACAAAAGAGCTAGGAAGAAAATCTTAGCTCTTTTTCTTTTTACAAATCTTAATGGATAAAATCTCGTACGTAGGTTTACCGAAAAACCTAAACAAAACGATATGCAGAATTACTCTGAAGAGGAACAACATATTATTTCACTTTTAAAAACAGGAGAAGAAGATAATATTAATTTAGCTGAAATTTTATGCAAAGGACAGGGCATTAATTTTAGAGATTTTTTAGAAGAAGTATTTGAATTGAATATTTGGAGGAAAGTCTTTCCTTCCGGAATGAAGATAAAAAGTGAATTTAGTAGACTAAGAAAAGCTATAGGAACTGAAGAAATACAAGAAGAATTAGAAATGAGTACAATCAAACTACTCATCCAAAAAAAGAGACTTCAAATATTACTTGGCAAAAGGAAAATACAGTTTTTCAACCAAGCACAAAAAATAGAAATTCCTAAAAGCATATTGAATCTAGACAAGCTAGAAATACTGGAATTATATGGTGCTCCTATTGTAGAAATTCCAGAATGGATTGGTGGAATAAAAAATCTAAAAGAGTTACGATTAAATCGTCTAAAACTAGTAAATCTTCCTAGTAGTATTAGTGATCTAAAAAAGCTTGAAAAGTTACATCTGGCAGATACACCTTTTACAGATTTACCTCAAAATATCAATCAACTGAAAAAGTTGGTATACCTTACCATAGAAGACTCTAAGATTACAGAACTACCTGATAATATTGGTCAATTAACTTCTTTGAAATACTTAAATATCTCTCATTGTCCCATAGAAAAGTTACCCAATAGCCTTACAGAATTAACAAATCTCAAAGAATTACACTTGAACAATACAAAAATAAGTAGCCTACCAGAAAATATTGGGAAACTAAAGCAGTTAACTCATCTGAGTTTGAATAGTACAAATATTAAGCACTTACCTCAAGAAATGGATAATTTACAATGGCTTCGAGAAGTAAATATCAACAACACAAACATTTCAAATCTTCCTAAAATCATTCAAAAGCTAGAAAGAGAGAAAATCAATAAAGGGTATTCTACATTTTATTAACAGTAATTATGACAGATTCTGATCAAGAAAAGCAAAACATAATTGCTCTTCTCAAAACGAAAGAAATCACAAATATTGATTTGGCTGAACAACTTTGCAAGGGACAAAATATTAGCTTTAATGAACTGCTTGAAGAGGTTTTTCATTTATCTTTTTGGGAGCAAAAGGCAGGTTTTAATTGGGAAAAAGATAAAACAAAAAAAGAGCAGCTTATCCATTTACTCCAAGATAATACATGGGAATTACATATTAACGACCCATCTATCAGGTTTATTCCTGATAGTCTTGGTTATTGGGAGGGTATTGAATTTATTAATTTCGAAAAAACAGCAATCACAAAACTGCCAGAAAGTATTGGGAACTTGAAAAAGCTAGTATACTTGTTGGCAGGGCATACCAAGTTGAAGGATTTACCTCAAAGTATTGATCAATTAAATAGTTTATTGGTGCTTGACATCAGCAACACAAATATGACACAAGAAAAGAGTATCCAGATTGAAAAAAGATTACCAGCTAGTTGTATCTCTTTTTTTTCTGATTGGAATTAACTCTCACAAAGAATGAATAATTATACTCAAGAAGAAGAAAATATTATCTCTCTACTAAATAGTGAGGAGGAAGCAAATATTGATTTAGCTGAGCAGTTATGCAAATCTCAAAATATTGACTTCGAAAAATTAGTTGAGGTTGTTTTTGGACTAAGTTTTTGGAGTGAGCTTTTCAAAACAAAAGTGGGTAAATACAAAACAGTAAAAACTCGTCTTAAATACTTTTTAAAAGAGGAAATCACAGTTGTTAAAGAAGGTTATTATTTCTTTGAAGCATCTCACTTAGATCTTTCTGACACCAATATTAAGACTTTGCCAGAAAGTATTGAAAAACTGGAAAAGCTTGAAACAATAAACCTACCTGATACCCTAAGGACATTACCTGAAAACATTGGGCAATTAAAAAAATTAAAAAGACTAGAACTAGGGTATCGAAAAATAGCTGTTTTACCAGTAAGCATTATAAACCTAAAAGAACTAAACACACTTGATCTCACAAATACAAGAATTAAAGAATTACCTAAGGGCATTAATAAACTAAAAAAATTAAGTGTACTCAACATAGGTTTTTCAAAAATTAAGGAGCTGCCAGAAGAGATTGGAGAACTACAAAACCTAAAGGAATTAAATATTTCTGACACAAAAATTAAAGAGTTACCAACAAGTATCACGAAATTAAAAAAATTAGAAATATTTGATCTGGATAGCACAAAAATCACAACTCTACCAGAAGATTTTGGAAAGCTACAAAATCTCAAAGAGCTAGTCATTTGTAATACAAATCTTAAAGAAACACCAGCAAGCATTGGAGAATTAAATAACTTAGAATCATTACTTATCTCCCACAATAAATTGAAAAGTTTACCAGAAGAAATTTTTAGATTAAAGAATTTAAAAACACTATATGGAGGAGGAATTTCAGCTTCATCAATCTCAGAAAACATCTCCAATCTAGTAAATCTAGAAGTACTAAACCTTTCATTTAGTAAGAACCTAAAAACACTTCCTTTGGGAATCGAAAAGCTTACAAAGCTCCAAAGGCTACAATTATCAGATACTCCTATTTCAAAATTTCCTTTTGATATTAGTATTTTCACAGAGCTTATAGATTTGGACTTGGCTTATTTACCCATCACAGAACTTCCCAAGGGTACAGAAAAACTATCTAAGCTCACTTTTTTAACATTGTGGGGAATACCCATCACAGAACTTCCTTCAGAATTACCTTCATGTAGGATATATGTAGATGATGAAGTAAAAGAACTTTTCATGAAAAAGTATCCTCATCATAGATTTGAATAATTTGAAGTAAAACCATCAAAAATATGCACAACTATACTCAAGAAGAAGAAAATATTATCTCTCTACTAAATAGTGAGGAGGAAGCAAACATTGATTTGGCTGAACAACTTTGCAAAGGACAAAATATTGATTTTGAGGAATTGGTTGAGGTTGTTTTTGGACTAAGTTTTTGGAGCGAACTTTTAAAAACAAGAGTTGGTAAACACAAAACAACAAAAACTCGACTGAAACATTTACTCAAAGAAGATTGGCAATTTACTTTCAAGGAAAAGGTAAAAAAGGATGGCACTTTTTTCTCAGATATTGTACACCTAGACCTTGCCTACACCAATATTAAAACTTTGCCTGAAAGTATAAAATCATTGATAAAACTTGAAACAATCAAGTTGCCCAATACCATGAGGACATTACCTGAAAACATTGGGGCTTTACAGAATTTGAAAGAGCTTGAACTTAGGCATCGAAAAATAGCAGTTCTACCAGATAGTATTATCAATCTTAAGAGCCTTGAAGTATTGAACTTGGAGGGTACAAATATTAAGGAATTACCTCAAAATATAAGGAAATTAAACAAGTTAAAAGCTCTCAATTTAGAGTTCACAAAAATTACGACTCTGCCCGAAGAAATAGGTGAACTACAAAGTTTGAAAGAACTAAATGTATGTAGAACAAGATTGAAGGAATTACCTCAAAAAATCACTGAATTACATAACTTAGAAGTACTTGACCTTTCTAGAACTAAAATTTCAAAACTAGACGAAAACATCGGAAAGCTCAGTGCTTTGAAAGAGTTGAAAATGTGGGACAGCAAAATTAAAGAGTTGCCCACAAGTATTGAACAACTAAATAAGCTACAAAAACTAAGTCTTTCTTGGACCAAGATCAAGAAATTACCAGAGGGTATTTATACCCTAAAGAAACTGAGAGAGCTAGATTGTATGGGAACAGCCATTGTTTCTATCTCTAAGAATATTTCTAACTTGACCAACTTGGAGAAATTAAAACTTGGTTATAATAAAAAACTGAAATCATTTCCTATTGGGTTAGGAAAACTCACCAAGCTCAAAGAACTAGATATACCATCTATACCTGAACTTCCTTTTGATATTGGTTATCTTACAAAACTAACAAAACTAAACCTAGAAGGTGCTCAAATAACAAAATTCCCTCAGAATATTTGTACACTAATTCATTTGGAAGACTTAGATTTGAGTGATTTACAAATTACAGAACTCCCCAAAGAAATGAGTGCATTATCTAAACTTAAATTCTTAACATTGTGGGGAACGAAAATCACAGAACTTCCTTTGGGATTACCTCCAACATGTAGAATACGTGTAAAAGATGAATTAAAAGTACTTTTCATAAAAAACTACCCCCAGTATACATTTGAGTAATTTGAAGTATGGACTTTATAATTAAAAAAGAAAAACAACACATCATTTCCCTTCTCTTCACTGGAAAAGTAACCAATATTGATTTGGCTGAACAACTTTGCAAGGGACAAAACATCAACTTTGAAGAATTGCTTGAAGAAGTTTTTCATTTGTCCTTTTGGGAAAAAGAAGCAAGATTAAGTCTAAAAGACAAAAACAAAAAAGAACAATTACTATCTCTTTTAGACCCTGAGCCATGGGAACTGCACATTAACAACCCTTCTGTTTCAGAAATCCCCAATAGTCTTGGCTATTGGAAAGGGATTTTCTTTATTAATTTTGAAGATACTTCCATTGAAAAGTTGCCTGAAAGCATTGGTAATTTACATCAATTAGAATGGTTACTTTGTGGAGATACATATCTCGAAGATTTACCAGAAAGCATTAATAATTTACATAACTTAAAGGTATTGGATGTAGGGCTTGAATTTCCAGAAGAGACAATTGAAAGGATTAAAAAGAAGGCTTCTCTTCCCCTTCTCAAAACGGATAAATGGCATTAGATGAAAAATTATACAGAAGAAGAATTACATATTATTTCTTTGCTTAATACACAAGAAGAAGAAAACATCAACTTAGCAGAGCAACTTTGCAAAGGACAAAAAATCGATTTTGAGGAATTGGTCGAAAATGTTTTTGGATTGAGTTTTTGGGCAGAACTTTTCCCCAAAAGAATAGGAAAATATACAGTAAGCAGCACACAGCTTAAGCACCTACTCAAAAAGAATGATGATAAATTCATCTTTGAAAAGATGGTACAAAAAGAAGGTCATTTTTTCACAAACATCACTTCCTTAGATTTATCTAATACCAAAATAAAGGAGCTACCTACAAGCATTGAAAAATTAGAGAATTTAGAAAGTCTATCATTACCTAAAACTTTAAATACATTACCCACAGAAATTGGTTCTTTAAAATCCTTAAAAAAGCTAAATCTAATAGGTTCTAAGATTACAAATCTACCAGAATCTATCATCAATCTTCCATTGATTGAATTGAACTTGGAAGAGTCAAAATTAAAGGAATTGCCTAAAGAGTTTGCAAACTTAATTACACTCACTAAACTCAACCTATCCTCTACACAACTCACCAACTTACCTAATAACTTTGGAAACCTAAGCAAGCTAACCGACCTTAACTTATCAAGAATTAAGGTTACAAACTTGCCTAAAAGCATTGGAGAACTCAACAAACTGATAAAACTAGATTTAAGCTATATTCAAAAAATTACTGCTCTGCCAACAAGTATTGGTGACTTAGAAAACCTTGAAGATTTAGACTTAAATTATACTCGTAAAATCACTGCTCTTCCATCTAGTTTGGGAAAGTTAAAAAAATTGAAAAAGTTGAATTTGGCTTTTACTCAAAAGATACCTGAGAATCTTGGAGAGTTAAGCAACTTAGAACTTCTTGATTTATCAAATACCAACCTTAAGTATTTACCTGATAGTATTGGGGACCTAAAAAAGCTCAAAACTTTATTGTTAGATTATGGAAGAAAAAGAGCAAGCTTACCTGAGAGTTTGGGAGGAATGGAAAGTTTAACAAAACTTAGTATTAACCATACAGACATTGTTAAATTACCAGAAAGTATTGGGCAATTGAGTAAGTTAAAAGAATTGAGTTTGGTTTGTATGAAAATGACAAAACTTCCTGATAGCTTTGAACAACTAAAAGAGTTGAAAGATTTATGTCTTTATTATGCTAAAATAATACAAATGCCTGATAGCTTTGAGAAATTAGAAAAATTAGAAAGGCTAGATTTGAGAGGCACAGGAATTATGGAAATACCCAAAGGTATAGAAATAGGATGTATTGTTTTATTAGATAATAAATAGCAATATAGAACTGATTTTTAGTATATTGTAAGTGTTTTTTAAACTAAAAAGTAATGAAAAAGTATAAATTTACACTTTTAGCAGGTTTATTAGCATCTGCATCTTTTGCTCAAACTCCTCCTAATTACAAACAGGAGATGATCGAGTCTGGAGAAAAACAAGAAAAGACTGTTCGTCCAGAAAATGCAAGTTTTGCTGGTGATTTCGCTTCTTACCGAAGAGCTAAAGCATGGAATAGTCGTGTTTCAACTACTGTTTTAAACTACAATACAGTAAATATTGACATCCCAATTATTGGAGGTAGAGTTCGTTCTTCTCTTGTAGATGTGGACAACAATATTTCATTAGTTGCTCCTTCTGGGGGAGGATTATGGAAGTTTAGCACAGATGGTTCTTCTTTCCTTCCTGTGAATGATTTTGCTCCATTTATGCCAATTACAAGCATCAATCAAAATCCTTTCAACAAACAGGAAGTGATCGTTGCAACAGGAGATGAGCAACATGGTGTAGCAGGAAATGGGCTTTTTATTTCGGATGATAGCGAAATAGAACCTAATTCTTTCACACAAATCCAATCAACAGATCCAGAACAAAACAGTGATTTTCAATACATTCGTTTTGCAAAATACTCTCCTCAAACTCAGAATACAATTTATTTAACTTCTCGTAGTAAGCTGTACAAATCAACAGATGCAGGAACTACATGGGCGTTGGTTTTTGATGCAGGAAGAGGAAAAGACATTCGTTCTCTTGAATTTACAGCAAATACAGGAGTAATGCTTGCAGTAGAATCAGATGGTATTTATACTTCTACAACAGGAGATAATGACTCATTCACATTGCTGACAAATGGAATCTCTTCAGGAGATGCAGCTGTCACAAATGCCGTAGTAGCCACACATGCAGCTAACCGAAACATTGCTTATGCAATGATTGAAAAAGATGATGTAACAAAAGTTTTCAAAACAACCAATGGAGGTACTTCTTGGGTAGAGAAAACAACTCCTTCTTTTACCATTAGACAAGCTTGGTTTTGCTTCACAATTGGGGTACACCCTACAAATCCAGATATTGTAGTTGGTGGTAGCATTGGCTGGGGGTATACCGAAGATGGAGGAACAACATGGACTACTGGAGGAGATTTAGAAGTAGATTTTCATGATGTACACTTCCACCCTTCTGATCCTAATGTAGCTTATATTGGTTATGACCAAGGAATTGGAAGAGTAGATTTTAGTAAAACAGCAAATCAGTGGGTTTGGAATGGACAAGAATATGTACAAGAAGAACAAGCTGAACAAAATGAAATAGGCAAGAATAAAGGTTTTAATACCAGTCAAATCTACTATGGTGATTATTATCCAGAAGCATATGGTGATGCTGTCTTATTTGGACAACAAGATGGAGGTTCTTTTGCACATGTAAATAATATTGATTACCGTGTATTGGTGGGTGATGGAGGTACCATGTTTGTGAACAAACAAGATCCTACCAAAGCTTTTGGTTGTACTCAATATGGTCGTTTACAATATACTGCTGATGCTTTGGAACCAAGCTATGGTGATTATTCTTCTATTGGTAATTTTTCCAATAATTATCCTAACTTCATTACTCAATTTGCTGGAAACAATGCCGATGGAAACCAAATCTATATGGCAACAAATACCACAATTGAAAGAACAATTGATGGAGGAACTACTTTCAGTAAAATCGCAGATCACAATAGTTTAAAGGACTTGAAAGTTGCTACAGAATATGCAGCCAATCCAATTGTATATGCAATAGGCTCTGATAGACAAACACAAAGTTGGGAGTCTTCTCTTCTTCGTATTGAGAATGCTGCTACTACACCAGTAGTAAAGACCTTTCCAAATCTTTTTGATTATTGGAGTGGAGGTTCACCTGATCAAATCATGGTAGACCCTAATGATCGAAATACTGTATATGTGACAACATCAGGTGGTGAAGCTTTCCAAATCTCTGGTTTGGATACAGAGAATTTTACTAAAGAATCAATCAAAGGAAATCTTGAAGATGTTGTTTTCAATGTAGTAATTCATCCAAAAGATAAACCCTTCTTAATCGCAGGAACAAATGTTGGTTTATTTATTTCTTTTGGTCACTTAAGTGAGGATGGAAATAGATCATGGGAAAGACTAGAAGGAATTCCTAGTACTCAAGTAACAGATTTACGCCATAGAGAATCTGATAATCGTTTATTTGTATTCACTTATGGACGTGGAGCATGGGCTACAACTGTTGACCCTGTAACTGGACTTGATGATCTTCAAGAAATAGCAGAAAATACTAGCATTGCCTATCCAAATCCTGCAAAAGATATCCTAACAATTGATATGGAAGCTGGAAGCAAAGCCATCTTATTTGACCAATTGGGTAGAAATGCAGCAGAGACTGAAACGAATCAATTGGATGTAAGTTCTCTAAGTACAGGACAATATATCTTACATGTTTATAAAGATGAAAAATTAATGGCAATTCAGAAGATTGTTGTTGAGTAATCTACACATTATCAAAAAATTAAAAAGCACCAGTAATTGAATTCACTGGTGCTTTTTTGTTAAATATATTTTACTGAGTCTTTAGTCTTTAATAATCTTCCCTGTACTTACCAATAATACATCAGAAGTATTGAGTGTTTCTTGAATAGCAAGAAGGCTTGAAAGCTTAATTTGTCCCACTACATAATTAAATTCTTTGCTTGTGTAGCGTTCTGTGATCTTTTCGAAGTTGAAGTGTTGAAGTTTTTTCTCATCAAAGAAGCGTAAATAGACTTCCAAAGTGACATCAGATGTATAGTTCAACTTTAATCGTTGTTGAAGCTTCTTATATTCATACTTGTATTGATAGGAATTGGCAGAAATATCAGAAAGTACTGCAGAACCTGTTGGGTGTCCTCCTGCTCCTTTTCCTCTGAAAAATTGTTTATCAGAAAAAGCGGCTTCTACTGATACTGCATTGTCTTCATATTCTACCCAATACATTGCATCATTTTTATTAACAAACTCAGGTAACACATAAATTAGAATATTCTCATCGTCTAGTTTCTTAACAACAGACATTAACTTAATGCGAAAACCTTTTTCTTTGGCATATTGAATATCATAGCGAGAAATATTTTGGATACCATGATGTAGTACTTCACTTGGATTGATAAACACACCATAAGCGTGAGCTACCAAGATTATCAATTTGTACAAAGCATCATAGCCTTCAATGTCCAAGGTAGGATCAGACTCTACATATCCCAAATCTTGGGCTTGTTTGAGGGCTAAATCATAATCTGAATTTTTTAGGAATAGCTTTGAAAGAATATAGTTGGTTGAGCTATTGAAAACTCCTCCTACTGAAAATAATAATTCATTATCATAATACTCCTCTAAATTACGAACAACCGGAATACTACCACAAACTGCTCCTTCATATAATAAAGAAGCTCCATATTTTTGTTGTAATTCTACCAATTCCTCTAAATGTTGAGCCAACATCTTTTTATTGGCAGTCACTACATTTTTTCCCTTTTTAAGAGCAGAAGTTACAATTTCATAAGCAGCATCAGCATCATCAATTACTTCCACAATCAAATCAATGCTTTCATCATCTAGCAATTCATTACGATTGGTTGTAAAATAATAAGCTGGTAAATCTCTACGCTTTTCTCTGTGCTTAATACAAATTTTGACTACCTCTGTATTGAGACTATTACTATTTGCCAATAAATTATAAATACCATGTCCTACGACACCATAGCCAAATAATCCAATGCGTGTTGATTTTTTCATAACTGTTTATTTTGATGCGTAAAAATCTGTGATAATTTCTGTGATTGCCTTGGTTTCAATTAGGAAACCATCATGTCCATAAAAGGAATCAATTTCTTCATAAATGGCATTTGGAATGTGTTCAGACAAATATTTTTGTTCTGAAGGAGGAAATAGCATATCAGAAGTCACTCCAATAACTAATGTCTTGGAATGAATCATCTGCAAAGCATTTTCAAGACTTTTTCTTCCTCTACCCAAGTGATGTGAATCCATTGCTTTTGATAAAAACCAATACGATTGACAATTGAATCGAGATATTAATTTCTCTCCTTGATACTTTTGATATGAACTTGCTTTATAATGGTCTGTCTTTTCGATATCTGTCTCACTCTGAGTATTCCAGTAGGCTTCATAATTTCGATAAGATAATAAGGCAATCGCACGGGCTGCTTTTAGTCCTTCTTTTCCTGCTTCTGGAGAATGGTCTTTCCATGTCTTATCTGCCATAATTGCCATTCTTTGTGTTTCATTGAAGGCAATTCCATAAGGGGAATTTTTTGCATTGGTTGCAAGTAATATTAAATGTTCAAAAACATCTTGTTGTAAGATTGCCCACTCTAGTGCAACCATACCTCCCATAGACCCTCCTACTAATGAATGTACTTTCTCAAAACCTAATTCTTTTCGTAACAAATCAAAAGAATGAGCAACATCTCTGACAGTGTACATTGGAAAATCCAATAAATAATGGCTTTGTGTGATTGGATTAATGTCTAATGGACTGGTAGAACCATAACAAGACCCCAACATATTGGCACAAATGATAAAGTATTTACTTGTGTCATACTTTTTACCTTCTCCAATAAGTCCTTCCCACCAGTCATCTGCTTCAGCATTTCCTGTAAGGGCATGACATATCCAAATAATATTGTCTTTTGCTTCATTGAGTTCTCCCCAAGTACAATACAATAGCTGAAATCTTGGCAAAGACTCTCCAGATTCCAGTTCAAATTCTTGAGTATGTTTAAATAAGTGTTGCTCCATTATTCTTCGACCATTTTTTGCCACACTCATGCAAGTTATTTGAAATAATGCGTAAAAAATAGCCTATTTATCAAAACTTTACCCTATGTGCTCTGATTCAAGCTTTTTTGCAAATTTTTAGATTAGTCTAAAAATTTTTAAACAATAAACCTTAAAATTAGTTTTTCATTCACGAATCAAGTTCTATATTTGCTAAAACATAAAGTTTAAAATCAATGAAAAAGCAATTCATATATCTCTTAATAAACCTTGTTAGCTTTATCACATTTGCTCAAAACAAAGGAACATTAGAGGGATATGTAACTTCTTCTGAAAATGAAAAGATCGGCTTTGCTTCTGTGTGGGTAGAGGATTTGCAACAAGGAGTCATTAGTGATGAGAATGGTTACTTTATCATAGAAGATATTGAAAAGGGAATCTATACACTTAAGATTGGAGCTACAGGTTATCGTATTCATAGTCAAAAAGTTGAGATTAAAGAAAATGAAATAACAACTGCCAATACAAAACTAGAAGAAGATGTTTTGATGATTGATGCTGTGGTCATTACAGCTACTCGAAATCTTATCAAAAAACAAGAAGCTCCTGCCATTGTCAATGTAGTAACTTCTCAAACATTCGAAAATACACAATCAGTTAGTTTGGCAGAGGGGATTATCTATCAACCTGGAATTCGTTTGGAGAATAATTGTCAAAATTGTGGTTTTTCATCTGTTCGAATGAATGGATTAGATGGTCCTTATTCACAAATATTGATTGATAGTCGTGCAGTATTTAGTGCCTTAAATGGTGTATATGGTTTGGATCAAATACCTGCTTCAATGATTGACCGTGTAGAAGTAGTAAAAGGTGGTGGTTCTGCTCTTTTTGGTGCAAATGCCATTGCTGGAACAATCAACATTATAACAAAAGATCCAACAGAAAGCACTTACCAAATCAATACTAATCATGCATTAATTAATGGAGAAACTACTGATAATGCCATTAGTTTTAATGCTTCTGTAGTAGATGATAGTTCAAAAACAGGACTTAGTTTTTTTGGTATTTTCAGAGATAGAAACCCTTATGACCATAATGGAGATGGTTTTTCTGAAATTACTTTGATGGAAAATAATTCAATTGGTCTGAAGGGATTTTATAAGATAACACCTCGAAAACGCTTAGAATTAGAGTTTCATACCATTAAGGAGTTTAGACGTGGTGGAAATTTATTTGACCAACCTGCTCACCTTACAGATGTGACAGAACAACTAGATCACCAAACAGTTGGGGGACAACTGGGATATGAATACAGCTCAAAAAATGAAAGAAATCATCTCAATACTTATTTATCTTTTCAAACAACCAAACGTCTGAGTTACTATGGTGGTGGTGGAAACATTGATCTTAGTACTGCTCAAAACTTAGAAGATTCTTTGGCTCTTTATCAAGAGCAAGAATTAGCTGCCAAATATTATGGTAATACTGATGATTTGTCATTGGTCGGAGGAACACAATATACTTTGGATTTAGATACCATTTTGCAAGGAAAAGCAACTTTGACAAGTGGTATCGAGTGGCAATACAATGGTGTTATTGATCGTCTTTCTGGTTATAACCGAACAATTGACCAAGAAGTGAATAATATTGGAGCTTATGTTCAATTAGAACTAAGACCACTCAAAAGAACTACTTTACTATTGGGGCTTCGCTCTGATAATACCATCATTGATGGAAAATATGATTTTGGTGTAGGTGAAACTCAAAATACAGACATCAATGTAAATGCTCTAAACCCTCGTATCAATTTGAAATATGATTTGTCAGACCATTTAGCTTTGCGTCTAAGTTATGCTACAGGCTTTAGAGCACCACAAGCGTTTGATGAAGATTTGCACATTGCCACTGTAGGAGGTGAAGCACAGTTTATTAGACTTGCAGAAGATTTGAAAAAAGAAACTTCAAATAGCTATAATGCTTCTTTGGTTTATACAAAAGACTGGAATAAGTGGCAGAGTATCTTCACTTTGGATGGATTTTATACAGTCCTAAAGAATCAATTTGTCAATGAATTATTACCTTCTTCAGATGTGGAGTATTTTTCATTGGTAGAAAAAAGAAATGGTGGTGGTGCTACTGTAAGAGGATTTAACCTTGAAGCAATGCTTGCTCCTTCCAAAAAACTGCAAATACAAGCAGCAATCACATTACAGGAAGCTATTTACAATGAGGATGAAACAATTTGGGAATCAGAAAATGGAGATACAATTGTTAGTACCAATCAAATTCTAAGAAGCCCTAATTTATATGGGTATATGACATTCACATGGAATCCTAATGATCACTTCACAACTACACTTTCTAGTGTTTATACAGGAGGCATGATTGCTCCTCATATTGTGAATGTGGATAATGAATTTACTGTACTGGAGAATACAAGAGATTTTGTAGAATTTAACTTAAAAGTAGGCTATACCTTCAAACTAAAGAGCAAACACAAGATTCAAGTCAATGCAGGTATTCAAAACATCTTAAGTGCTTATCAAGATGATTTTGATTTGGGTACCGATCGTGATGCAGCTTATATTTATGGTCCTACTCGCCCTCGTACATTCTTCTTTGGGGTCAAGATTGGAAATGGTTTCTAAATAAAATCACATAAAAAATATGGAGTAATTCTTTTGTAATTACTCCAACACACAAATACTCATATCATATAAGGTTTTTTCCTTAATCTAACATTCCCCTATATCATGAACAAAGTATTATATAGCTTTGTACTATACATTTTGTGTAGTACCCTTATTTATGCTCAAAGCACAAATATAACCGTAGAATTAAAAGATAAGCACAGTACACCAATAGTTGGTGCGACAACTTATTTTGAAACATCTAAAACAGGTGCTCTTACAGACATTAATGGAGTGGCTACATTAGAGAATGTATCTCTTGGAGAGCAGATACTTACAATTTATTCTATTGGGTTTGATACAATTATTGATACAATACAAGTCACATCTTCTACCCCAATACAGAAATATACAATGCACGAAAGCAATGTAGAACTTGAAGGTGTCACAATTCAAACGACAAGAAGTACACGAACAATCAAGAATATTCCAACAAGAGTAGAGTTTATTGGTGGAGAAGAATTAGGAGAAAAGGCATTGATGAATGCTGCCAATATCTCTATGGTTTTGCGTGAAAGTACAGGAATTCAAATTCAACAAACTTCTCTAAGTAGTGTAAATAGTAGCATTCGTATTCAAGGCTTAGATGGTCGATATACTCAAATTCTAAAAGATGGATTCCCTCTTTTTGGTGGTTTTTCTGGAGGGTTGAGTATTAACCAAATTCCTCCTTTAGACCTTCAACAATTTGAAATCATCAAAGGAAGTGCTTCTACTTTGTATGGAGCTGGAGCAATTGCTGGTTTGGTAAATTTAATTTCTAAAACACCAACACATGAGCCTAAATTGGATATACAACTTGCTCAAACTCATGTAGGAGGTAGTACTGCAAATGTTTTTTTTAGCAAAAAAAAGGAGAAAATTGGTTATACACTCTATGGTTCTGGGCATTATCAAAATGTATATGACCCAAACAATGATGACTTTAGTAATTTGCCTCAAACCAAAACAATCTCATTTAATCCCAAATTATTTTATTATCCATCCAAAAAGGAAATCTTTTGGTTAGGCTTAAATGGTACTTTTGACCAAAGAGAAGGTGGAGATGTAATTGCTATCAAAAAAGGCAACAATGGTATTCATCAATATATTGAAGAAAATACATCAACAAGACTTAGCACACAAGTTAGTTATCAGAATAAGATAGATACTATTCAATCTTTTCAAGTAAAAGGTAGTGTTTCTTATTTTGATAGAGAATTGACCACTCCCAATATTTTATTTTCAGGAGAGCAATTGGATATATTTTCAGAAGCAAATTATAGTATCCATAAGAGGAAAACAGATTGGATTTTTGGAGGAAACTTTTACAACAATTCATTCACAGAAAGAGACAACTTAACACCAAGAAACCAAACCAATACAACTTTTGGAGGGTTCATGAATAATATCACAGATCTATCAAACAAATTTATCTTAGAATCAGGATTTAGAGCAGACTATGTACCTAATTGGGGAGTTTTTCCATTACCTCGTATTTCGTTATTGTGGAAAACAAACAAAAACCTATCAAGTCGTTTGGGAGGTGGATTAGGGTATAAAATCCCTGATATTTTCACAGAAGAAGCCGCAACAATCAACTTTAATAATATCTTACCAATTGATGCAAATAGTTTAGATGCAGAGCGTTCTTATGGAGCAAATATTGACTTTAATTATGCCAATAACCTTTCTAAAAATATCCGATTTTCTATCAATCAATTATTCTATTTAACAAGTATTGATAATGCCTTATTACTTAGCCAACAAAGTAATGAAAATTATGTATTTGGAAATGCTGATGGTATTGTTTTGAGTAGAGGTGCAGAAACCAATATCAAGTTCTCTTACAATGATTTTAGATGGTTTTTAAACTATGCTCATACAAATACTACATTAAATTATTTACCAGATAACCCACAAAAAACATTGACACCCAAACACCAAGCAGGAAGTGTTTTGATGTATGAAAATGAGAAATGGCGAATAGGCTATGAAGTATATTATACAGGTAGTCAAAGACTAAGTTCAGGACAAGCAACACCTGACTTTTTCACAATGGGCTTATTGGTTCAAAAGCATTTTAAATGGGGAAGTCCATATATCAACTTCGAAAACTTTACTGATAGAAAACAAAGTAAGTTTTCTCCAGAAACACTACCTCCTCACCAAAACCCACAGTTTTCAGAGATTTATGCTCCTACAGATGGTTTTGTATTTACTGCTGGAATTATTATCAACCCATTTGGTATGGAACATCATCATGAACATTAACAATATTATTACAGCCAGTATCTTATTAGAAATATTCCTTATCAAAAATCATAGTCAACTCTTAATACAAAAGATACTGGTTGAATACGATAATGACTAGTTTTTTGAAACTCTACTCTTTTATTCAAGTTTTCATCAATTAAGCCTAATAAATTATAAGCAAATAGACTAGACTTTATTTTAGGTGTAATATTATAAATATAACCTAGATGTAAATATGCTGATGGTTGAAACGATGTCGTTGTTTCTTTTGAGAGATCCCAAGCAATATCATTAGGATTTGGGTTATTGATTGTATCATTATTATACTTTGCATTATCCTCTGCTCCATTCAAATACCAAGTCACTTGAAGAGATGTACTTAAAGACATCTTATCATTAATTTCATACTGATAAAATAACTTAGTGATATTATCTGGGAAACTATGAAAGCTATTTCCATATCCATATGCAGCTACACTCACGTTATTTTTAGGAGATGTAACTTTTGAGAAGTCAATAATTTTAATGAAGTTATGTGATATTTTACCATATCCTTTTTTTCCTTTGTATATCATTGAAAGTTCTCCTCCATAATAACTTAAATCACCTATGTATTTAGTAATTTTTCCTCCCCATGCAACTACATCATAATGACTATAATAAATACTCGGTCTAATCATCAAGGTTTTACTTAACCCTATATCACCTGATAATTCATAAAAATCAATAACTTCTACTTGACCATCTTCTTCTTTAGTGGATAAGTATTCATACCTCAAATCAGCATCATCTTGTCTTCTATTAGACCTTGAATACTGAAATCTAAATAGATGTAATTTATCTTGTTGAGGCTTCCAAACAATAGAAGCTCTTGGTGAAACCATTAAGCCAGTATAAGTATGTTTATCAACTCTAACTCCTCCCAAAAGATTGATATTTTCTTTCAAATTATATTGAACCTCTCCAATTCCTGAGAGCATTACAGTTGACCATTTTTCGCTGTAAGCATTTAAGGAATCTGATTGGTTAGCATCATAGGAATAACCATTCACTCTTGGGTTTAAGAGCCATTCATGTTCAGAGGCACCATAGGCAGGTAATCCAAATGTTTCATACGAAATTGCAGGTCCTACACCGACAGAAAAATTGTCCGAGGTATATTTAACAATTACTCTAGAATACAATTCGTCTTCCCTATTCATCTTGGCCTTTCTATCTGTCTCCGTCCTATTTTGAATACGGTTACTAAACTGATCATAACTTAAACGAGCATCTATCCCCCACTTTTTCCAATCATTTTTATAATTTGTAAAGGCTGTCAAATGTGTATACTTCAAAGAACTAGTATCAACTTGACTATCATCACGGCTAATAATATCTGGCTGCATTGGAGAAAAATACAATCCACCATTAGTATATCTTATCCAAGTTGACCATTTTTTATAATCAACTTGAGTATGAGCTTTATGTCTTGGTTGGTTATGATAAGATGCATTTAAGTTATTTGTAAAATGGGTAGTGGGTACCCCTGCAATAATTGTATCTCCATTACCATCTATTCCATTAAATGTAAACTTTGTTGGAGAATTTTCTGGAGTAACTCCTGTAGCATAATCTCCTCCATAATATATTGAGTAAGACAAATCATTGCTTATGTTATTAGAATGTCTTAGTTGAACATTTGTAAAATAATCAACTAAACCTTGATTTAGTTGTACTTCATTTTTAGCACCTTTAGTTTGAGCATTTTTTGTATAAATGTTAATGACAGAACTTATAGCTCCAGGACCATACAATGAAGATTGTGGACTTTGGATTACCTCAATACGTTCAATATCATTAAGCATAGTTAGAAACCTTTCAGAAAGTGCTCCAGTTAAAGCTCGTCCATTCATTGTTTTGCCATTAACTAATAACAAAACCTTGTTGTTTCTATCACTAATGATTCCTCGAACACCAATAGCATGACCTTGAGCTCCTTTATACCTCAAAATAAACCCAGGAACATAAATCTCTAGTAATTCATCTAAATTCCTTGCCCCAGACAATTCTATCTCTTTTTGAGAAATTACAACAACAGGGAGCGATGACAAATTTGTTTTTAACTTAATTAGTGAAGGGGAGTTAATCTCTACTTTTAATAAGCTATCTAAACTCATTCGATAAACATCTAACTCTGTTGATTGATTAGTTGTGTCATTTTGTGCTATTAAACTAATAGGCAAGCTCAAAACAAGCAGTAAAACAACTCTTTTAAAAAAAGAAATAAAAAAGTTCAAACATAGATATCTCACAATAATATTATTACTTACATATGAAGGAGTAAATTGCTTTTACAAAAAGAAGTGATTTAAAGTTTTAGGTTTAATAACTATGTAACTGACTGATTTACAGCAAAACACTCTTACTTTTAGTTAGATATTTATAGTACTAATCAAAGTAGATGTTAACTAATTGAAATACAGATGCTTATTTGTTGTTTC
>JAAEPT010000092.1 GCA_024232295.1 Cytophagales bacterium | reverse complement strand
TCTCCTAGATGGAGGATTCAATCTAAGAACTGGAAAACCACAAGGATGCAGTGATTGCACTGTAAAGTATTCAAAAAAGAACAAACTTGTTAGAGCTCAAGTTGATATGGGAACATCATATTATGATAGAGGTCAAACACGAATGTTTATAGACCAAGAAGATCTATATGTTGGAAGTCGCTCCGGAACCCATGAGGAAAACATGAAAATGGTGACACAAAATTTTTCAAAAAATCTAAACTATGATTTACATATGGGAATGAAAATTGACTTCCTAATATGGAAAGAAACAGAACTCATACGAGCCGCAGAAACAGAATTACTAAAGAAAATATGTGACCTGGAACGAGATCAAAAATTACAAGTACTACAAGTCGCATTAGTGAACCAAAGACTTGCAGGATACCTATTAACTGGAAACAGATCTCAATTTTTACAAATACACGGAGCAATTGCATGGTTATATAATTGCGAAGAAAAATTATCCAACCATTTACAAGTTGAGTATTGCTATAATAAGATACCTATTGAGACAGAACAAGGAGTAAGATTTGTCGACCCAATATCACGACAAACATTCAAAACAGCTATAAGAACTGATTGTGCGGATATACATGGAAATCTATTCCAAATGGATCCAGATGATCAAAACTCATGGTTCACGTTACAACCAGAACCCAGAAAATATCACGGAGTTCAACAAT
>JAAEPT010000091.1 GCA_024232295.1 Cytophagales bacterium | reverse complement strand
GATATGTAGTAGAAAGAACGAATGCATGGATGGATAATGAGAGAAATTTACTCATTAGACAAGACACTTCTCAGGAATCTTGGGATACTTGGATAACTCTTTTTGCAATTAAGGTTTGGATAAGAAAAATCAACAGAAATCTTAAAACTTTAAATCACTTCATTTATTTCCATTTGATATTACAACCTAAGCTTGGTCTTTGTTTTGGATCAACTAGTTCTTGATTTAAAACAGCATCTAAAGCTTTTCTTAAATCTTCACCTGTCACAGGAATATTATTTCCTGGTCGAGAACTATCTAACTGCCCTCTATATTGTAACTTCATTTCTCCATCAAAAAGATAAAAATCTGGTGTACAAGCAGCATCATAAGCTTTTGCAACTTCTTGTGTTTCATCATAAAGATAAGGAAAGCCAAACCCTTTTTCTTCTGCTAGTTTTTTCATTTTTTCAGGAGAATCATCAGGATAATTCACCACATCATTTGAGCTAATTGCAATAATGTTTAGTCCCTTTGATTGATAATCATTTGCTAAGTCTAGAATTCCTTGGTGTACATGAACAACATAAGGACAATGATTACAAATAAACATAATAAGGGTTGCTTTGTCTGATTGTAATTCTTTTAAACTTACTACCTCTTGAGAAACAGTATCTAGCAAAGAGAAAGAAGGGGCTTGTGTACCCAAAGCCAACATATTTGATTCTGTTCTAGCCATTTTATTATTTTTCTTGAATGTATCCACCAATAAGGCGAGTAATATTTGTGTTTGTATTCAGAACTTGAAAAGATTGTTCTAATAATTGAAGTTCTGTATTCAAATAATTTAGCTGAATTATTCTGAAATCGAAAGAGTTAATTAACCCATTTTTGAATCGGTCTTCTGCCATTTCTAGTTGTAGTTTGGTGGAAGCTTGTGTTGTTTTCTGTATTTGATACTGTTGTTGTTGTAGTTGATAACGTTCAAATGCATTTCTCAATTCATGGGTAATATTTAGAACTAATTCATCTTTTTGTAAATTGGCAATTTGTTCTTGTGTTTTTGCATTTTGGATAGCTCTTTTTATTTTTCCTCCATTAAATAATGTAAAATTGAGCGTAAAATTTGCATAAAAATCTTGAGAACTACCATTGATACTTTCTCCATCCCTTGCAAACTGTGAAGCACTATAATTACTTCCTACATTGAGATTAATACTAGGGTAGAGGGCACTTTTTTGGAGAGCTGTATTTTGTTTCAATAAAGATAAATTAATGTATTGATTTTTGAGCGATTGATTACTTTCTGTTAATTGTGTTTTGATGGCTTCCCAAGAATAATTTTGGTTTGGTAATGTCAGGCTATTTGGAAACAGATAAGCTTGATTGATATCTTCACTTGCTAATAATAAGTTAAGATTCCTTAATGCACCTTGCACATTAAAAGTTTGTGTACTTAAGTTTAGAGAATCTCCTAAGTATGCATTTTTCTCTTGAAGTACTTCAAAAGTACTTGCAATTCCCAAGTCCTTTTTTTCTTGTATGTATTGCCATCTGTCTCTTGATAATGATAGTGTTTTTTCAACTATTTCCAATTTTTGTTGTTCAACAATGCATCGATAATAAGCAAGACTAATTGCTTGAATAGTATTTTCAATTATTAATTGAACATTTCCAGCACTTTGAGCTTCCAATTCACTTAGTCTTTGTTTATTGATGCGAACTCTGAATCCTTGAAATAAGACCCAAGAGACATCTACATTAGGACTAACATTTCCTGAATAAAAACTACCATTCACAAAGGATGTCGGGTTATTTTGATCCAACCAACGATTGCCTTGAACTAGTCTAAAATTAACGATAGGATAAGCTCCAGCTTCTCCCCATGAATTATTGTTTTGAGCAATTTCCAAATTTTGATTTGAAATCTGTATTTGGAAGTTTCTTGCAAGTCCCACTTCAATTGCTTGAGATAGGGACAAAGAGTCTTGTGCTACACTTGTTGCAGAAAGCACAAAACTCATGACTATAATGAACAAATATTTAGTACTATTCATGATCAATTGATTCTTTATAAGCAGGTTCTACTTCTTCTCTTGTTGGTTTTTCTCCTTCCCAAATCCATCTTCTCATTATCCTAAAATCATTTTTAATGAAAATCAGAGCAGGGAATACAATGAGGATTAATAAGGTACCAAATGCTACACCATAAGCCATTGTGATTGCCATTGGAATTAAGAATTGAGCTTGAACACTGTCTTCAAAAATAAGAGGGTATAAACCTGCTACAGTTGTGATAGATGTTAACATAATTGCTCTAAATCGAGAAATACCAGCATCATATACAGCATCAAAAACCTTCATGCCATTTCGTAAGTTTTGGTTGAATTTTTCTAGAAATACAACTGCATCATTGATGATTACTCCTGATAAAGCAATCATTCCCAACCAACTCATAATTACGATCGCTTTTCCTTCAATATAATGCCCTAATATGGCACAAAGAATTCCTAAAGGAATCATTCCCAAAATTAGAAAAGGTTGTGAATAAGAACGGAATACTAAAGCAATCAAAGCATAAATTGCTAGAATCACTACAGGAAGCACAAGCATTGCAGAACGCATAAATTGTTGACTACTTTTCTTTTGTCCACCAAATTCTACTTCTAAGCCCTTGTATTTACTTTTTAGGTCATTCAATACTGTTTCTTCAATTTCTGATAATATTTCAGTAGCAGAATTATTTGGGTTGGCTAAACTTGCTTCTACATTAATTTGCTTGTATCCATTGTAGTGAATGATTTTTGTAATTCCTCTTTCAATTGTATAATCAACTAACTCACTCAAAGGATATTGCTTGTTTTGAACCTTGATTTTGATGTTTTCTAACTGTCCAATATTTGTTCTTCCACTTATTGGGTAGCGAACCCAAACCCTTACTTCATCTTTTCCAACTTGTAGTCTTTGTGCTTCTTGTCCAAAGAAACCTTGGCGAATTTGTTGGGTAATATCAAAATGAGATAATCCTAATAAGTAGGCTTTTGGCTTCAAGGTAATGTTTAATTCTCTTTTACCTTCTTCATCAGAATCTGTAATGTCTTTGAGAAGTTCGTTATTCGATAAATTCAGTTTTAATTCTTCTTTTGCTAATTCTAATTCTTCTCCATTATTATGCAAAAGTCGAATGGAAATAGGTTTTCCAAAATATCTTCTTCCTCCAATTGTAAATTCTTGAGCATTTGGAATAGTACCTACACGTTCACGAATCATATTTGAGATTTCAAAGCTTGGAATATTTCTAGTTTTTCCATCTAATAGCTGAACATCGATTGTTCCTTTGTGACCATCTACAACATTGAGTCGAGAGAAATTTACAACCTGTAAGGTATCTTTTCTCTGCTTCGATAGTTCTTGGTTTATTTCCCAAATCTTTTCATTGATATACAGGAGCGTTTTTTCAGTTTCAATCTCACGTGTACCTTGTGGAAATTCTAAGGTGACAGAAATATCATCTCCATCAATAAATGGGAAAAATGATTGTTTGATGATTCCTCCTCCCATGGCTCCAAAGATGAATGCAATGAATAAAATTGGAAAACCTAAAACCGCCCATCTCCATTCTAGAATTTTTTTGAGTAATGCTCCATAAAGCTTAAAACGAACATAATCAATTCCTTTATTCAATACTTTTCTGATTTTATTCTCACCTTTCTCATCTTGGTTTTTGACATATAAGTGAGCCGGAAGAATAAGAACTGCTTCTACTAATGAAACTGCCAAACAAGCAATTACCACAATTGCCATTTCTAAAATTGTATCTCCAATTGATCCGTCCAAAAAGAAAAAAGATACAAATACAATGATTGTTGTCAGTACAGAAGTGAATACAGAGGGAAGTACTTCAAGAACTCCGTCAATAACGGCATCAAGTGGTTTTTTCTTCTTTTCATACTGACTGTGAATATTTTCGGCAATTACAATTCCATCATCAACCAAAATACCAATTACGAGAATCATCCCAAATAATGAAATTTGATTCATAGTTACACCACAAGCATTTGCAATGGTAATCATTCCTAAAAATGAAATAGGAAGTCCCATTGCTACCCAAAAAGATAGGCGAGTATTTAAGAATAAACCTAGCACAACCAAGACCAAGACAAAGCCCTTCCAACCATTATCTGCTAATAGAGCAATTCTTTGGTTTAGAGGAATTGACATATCACGAATTACAGTTAATTGACTAGTTTCATGTGTTTGATTGTGTTCCTCTATATAATCTTTTACAAAATCAGTGATTTTAATAATATCCTCTTCTGGTAGTTTGAAGATGTTAATACCAATTGCCTGTTGTCCATTAAAAATAGTCTTTTGAGGAGATTCTGCAAATTGTTGCTTTACAGAGGCAATATCCTTAATCCTAATAATTCCTCCACCTTCAGAAGCTTTCACAATGATATTTTTAATATCATTTTCTAAAACACTTTTGTTACGAGAACGAATTAAAATTTCTTCATCGGTAGATTTTATGCTACCTCCAGAAATATCTCTATTGTTTTTAGCTACTGCTTGACTAATCTGATTAATGTTAATCCCATACTTTAGTAGCTTACTCTCTGATATTTCAATGCTAATTTCTAAAGCAGGAATACCTGTGACAACTACTTGTGAAATTACACCAGAATTTAGAAAATCATTTTCTATTTGATCAGCTGTATATTTTAGAGCCATCAAATCATTCTCTCCAGTGTTATATAAACTCAAAAAGATACTAGAACCTAGTGGCTTCTCTTTGTAGACTTTTGGCTTTTCGGCATTTTCAGGAAAAGAACTAATTTGGTCTACAGCATTTTTAACATCAGATAATAATTCATCGATATCATACTGTTTTTTACAAACTACTTTGATTTGTGCAGTATTTTCAGAAGCAGTAGAAGAGACTTCTTCCACACCTTTGATACCTTTGAGAGCTTCTTCTACTTTGATGACAACTCCTTCTTCCATTTCTTCTGGAGAGGCACCCAAGTAAGCTACATCAACAAATATGTTTTTGATAGGGCGTTCAGGAAAGAAAGAACGTTTTAGGATAATTGTACTAATGATTCCTAGTACAACAATAAACCCCATGGTCACATTTGCCCAAATGGGGTGTTTGGCAAAATAACTAATTAATCCTTTCATCTAAGGTAATGGGTTTACTTTTTCGTTCGGTTTTACATTGGTCAAAGGACTTGTAATAATTATGGTTCCTTTGTCTAGCCCTCTAAAAAGAATACTATTTTCTTTTCGTTGAACAATATCAATTATTGTTTTTTGAATCGTACTATCTTTTCCTAATGTATAAATGTAATTGTTGTGAACTATTTTTCTATCTACCTCCATTACCTCTTTAATTTCTTTGCTAGGGATAATGGCATCTAGGTAAGTACCTTCAATTAATTGTTTATTAGTTGCCTCAATTTTTGCATATACATTAATTGATTGTGTATTTGTATTAATGAATGCATCTTTTCTTACAATTCTTCCTACTAACTTTTGTTCTTTGTTTTCTGTTTCTAGCGTGATTTTTTGACCAATTTTTAAATATTGATGATATACTTCTGGAATAGGAAGAGCAACTTCAAAATTTTGAGTATTGATGACCTCAACAATTCTGGAATTCGGATTTACAAGACTTCCTTTTTGAGCTAACACGTTCTTGATACTTCCACTAAAAGGTGCATATACAGAATATTTTGTTAGTTGTTCTTCTTCACTTTGAATTGTATAAAAGCTTTTATAGATGTTCTTGTTTGCAATGAAGATCTTTTCTTGTGTACTTTTTGCTAATGGGAGAGAAGGAAGCTTTTTTTCAATATCAATTTTATCAAAATAATCTTTCCATTGCTGAAAGCTTTTTGGGAAATCTACTTTAATATCTATTAAGCTATTAGAAACTAATTTTAAGAATTCACTTTTGTTTGATTGTAGACGAAGCTTTGCACTTGTATTATCTATTGACACTAATAATTGTCCTTTTTTGAAAGTTTGCCCTTGTTGAAGAGAAACCCCTGTATTGATAATTTTTCCTTGCACCTCACTACTTATATTGACTACCTCTATTGCTTGAATTCTTCCTTGTGCATAAACATTGATTGTATGGTCTTGATAACTGATCGTGTTTGTTTCTACAGAGCGTTTTTTAGAGACATTATTCTTTTGATGGTTTTTATGTTCTTTTTTGCTGCCTTTTAGCTTTTTGAACATGATTGATGCTCCAAAAACTGATGCAAGAAGAATGATAAAAGAAATGATAAGTTTTCTTATTTTCATAATAGTAAGGAAATATGAAATGATTATTTTGCGTGCGAATTTAGTAAAATATATAGCTAAATGTCATTTTGCTTAAACAATAAATAGCATTGAAGGTTTAAGGGGTGAAGATATTTATTTTTGTTTAGAAAAAAAGAATGTAAAAACTTTTTTTGTTGTTACAACTATTTATACATTTGTCTTATAATTCATTTAATTTTAATCAATAAAACAAACAACGTTATGAAGTTAAAAGTTATCGCTTTAGGTTTGGTAGCAAGTGCTGTATTGGCATCTTGTAGTGGTGGTGGAAATCAAGGAGGAGAAACTACTCCACCAACAACTGGAGCTGATACTGTGGCTAAAGTAGAGCAAACAGTAGATCCTGTACAAACAGAAGTAGAGAAAACTACTTACAATGTGTCTGTAGAAGAAAGTAAAGTAGCTTGGTTAGGTAAAAAAGTAATTGGAGATGATTCTCACAATGGAGAAATAAAATTATCTACTGGTTCGTTAGAACTTGCAGAAGGAAAATTGGTAGGAGGAGAATTTGTTGTTGATATGGCTTCAATGACTTGTTTAGACTTAGAAGATGAAGCTTATAATGCGAAATTAATTGGTCACTTAAAGGCTGATGATTTCTTCGGAGTTGATTCTTTCCCAACAGCTAAATTAGTAATTAAAAGTGTAGCAGGTGATACTGCAACGGCTGATTTAACAATCCGTGATAAAACAAACGAAGTTTCTTTCCCTGCCACAGTATCTGTAGATTCTAATGGTGTATCAGCAGAAGGAAAATTAGTAATTGATCGTTCTCAATTTGATGTTAAGTATGGTTCTTCTAGCTTCTTTGATGATTTGAAGGATAAAGCGATTGCTAACGAAATCGAATTAACAATTGCAGTGAAGGCTAATAAATAGTTCAACAACACATAGCCCTGAATGCATAAAGGTTTGGATGAAAATCCAAACCTTTTTTATGATGATATTTTTTAGAAAACTTATGATTGATGTTGTTCTCTCAATAAGTCGTTGATTGTTTTTACAGGATTGAAAGTAATTATAGGAACTTCCACAAAAAGAGTAATCCAGTTTGCCATAGCACCATTCCACAAACCTGGCAATTCTTGAGCTTTTAAGTCCTTACCATTTTTAGATTTATAAGAAATAAACCCAGTATTAGGATCAATAAATTCAATTAGGTCAAATTTGTTTCCTTTATAATCTTTAATTCCACAAATTAAATCCACAGGGTTGAAGTGAGTTGCATTGGCTACAATTTCTTTTTGTCCTTCATTTTCCATATCAATTTGTGAAGACTCAATGATTTGGAGAGAAGATTTACCATCTTTTTGTGCTACCCAAAATGGACCACCTCCAGGCTCCCCTTCATTTTTCACCATTCCACAAATACGAATAGGTCTATTTAGTTTTTCTTTTAGAATTGATTTTTTATCACTTCCTTCATTCAATTGGATACCAATGGATTGAGCCAATTCTTCAATTTTAGTTAATTCCTCTTCAGAAACTTCTCCTTCCAGTTTTTCTAATGCTTCAAAAGCTTTGTCTTGAATATCTGCTAAGTAACCACCTAAAGCTTTTTTGTAATCGTAAGTTGTTTCCTTAATTTTATCAGGTACAACATTGTCAATATTTTTGATGAATACAATGTCTGCATCAATGTTATTTAGATTCTCAATTAATGCTCCATGTCCTCCAGGTCTGAAAAGTATTTCTCCATTTTCCTCTCTAAAAGGTTCATTATTCATATCTACTGCAATAGTGTCAGATGAAGAACTCTGAGTAGAGTAAGAGATATTATACTTTACGTTAAAAGCTTTCTCATAAGAAGGGACTACTTTAGTCATTAGTTCTTCCACTTTTGCTAAGTGTTGAGGAGAAACAGTAAAGTGTAAATGTACTTGTCCATTTTTATCTTTGCTATATACAGCGCCTTCTACTAAGTGTTCTTCAAAAGCAGTACGTCCACCTTCGTCATATTGATGGAATTTGATAAGTCCTTTGGGTAAAAAACCGTAATTCAATCCATTTTCTGTTAGGATGAATTCTGCAATTTCAACCAAGTGATTTAAGCTTAAGTTACTTTTATCAATTTCTTTACTTTGAAGAAAGGCATTGATATCGCTTGCAAAAGCAAAGTTTTCATAGTTTGATAATAAATCAATGATTTTATCATCAGAACTAGGAGATTCTGCAAAAGCAAACAAAGCTTTAAACATTCGACTTGCCGCTCCAGAAGCTGGAACAAATTTAAGAATCGTTTTTTCTTGACTTTTTTTGTCAAAAACAGAAATAAATTGCTCAATTTCTTCAGAAGAAAGTTGGATAATTCCTCCATTAGCGATACTTGCAGCCGAAGTAAGAGGTGCAAAAGGAAATCCTTTTTTAAAATTTTCGATTTGTTGAGTTACTTTTTCAACTAAAATTCCTTTGTCTGCTAATAAGGTTAAGTCTTTTTCTGTAAGCATATTTTATTTTTTACTAAAAATGGAACATTAAAAAGCCTGTGTTTCTTTGGCTCGGTTTGTACATACAATATAAGGTTTTTGTGAAAAATATTCGATATATTTAATACCAAAATTTATGTTAACTTCTAATAATCCAATATAATCTTTTTAGAATGCGTTTTTTTAAGGAATTTTCATTAGCACTAAAGAAGTATACAAAAGTCTTGTCTTTTGTTGTTTCTCACAAAATTTGGTCTTTTTTCACATTACCACTTATCTTTAATGGTTTATTATTGAGTGGTTATTTGTGGCTGGTTTCTATTTATGCAAGTCAAATCACTACATGGATTGAATCTCAATTGGGTAGTGATGGGACAGGGGTAATTGCTTGGTTAATCTCAGTTACTATTTATGTCTTTTTTATAGTTATTATATTCTATACTTATCAATTTATATCTCTTATTATACTAGCTCCAGTTTATTCTCATGTTTCTGAAAATGTTCAGCAAGCTTTGACTGGTGTAGAGCGACCATTTTCATTTAAACTATTGGTTAGTGATGTAATAAGAGGTGTTAAGATTGCTGTTCAGAATGTTCTTTTGCAACTGATGATTACCATTATTGTGTTTGTAATTAGTATATTTCTGCCCTTTATAGCCCCAATTGTACCTTTTGTATTATTCTTTGTAGGTGCATACTTCCAAGGATTTTCAATGATAGATTATCGCAATGAATACCATAACTTAGACTTCAAAGAAAGTAGAAGGTATATTAATGCTCACAAAGGACTTGTGATAGGTAATGGTGTTGTTTTTCAATTATTTTTATTGATACCTATTGTTGGAACTATCTTCGCACCTGTATTCTCAATAGTTTCGGCAGCTTTGGCTGTTCATGAATTAGAATTTGGTGAAAAAAAATAAAGTTTTTTTGAAGATAGAGACAACCATCCTTTGTCATTTCTCCTAAGTTAGATAGGTTCTAAACCTAATAAAAGGGTTTTCAGAATATGAAAATATTTGTATATTGCTAACTATTCTTGAAGTAATTCAAGAGAATTTAGTGCATTTTAATTAACAACAAACAATACTTAAATTAAAGTAAAAGTTTTGAGAAGGTTTTTTCGATTATTTGTCGTTGCCGCGTTAAGTGCTGGTGTTTTTACTGCGAAAGCAGGAGAGGAAGGTACTACTTCCACTCAAAGAACAACCATAGTACTTAATGAAAAGGAAGGAGACCAACAGCCGTCTTCTTACGAGCAACAAACTGCAGCCTTAGCTCCAAAGCAGAAGAAAACGCAATTGCGTTTCTCTGGTTATACGAGGATTATGGCTTTGTACAGGGATATGGGGGACTATTACGCTGATAATGTGAATTTGAGTGGAAGACCACTTACATTACCAGTGACAGTAGCTTTGGATGATGGAGCATCACAACCATTGTTGATGTTGCGTATTGAGGCAAATCCTTCTGCTAATTCTTCATTACAGATTGAGAGTAGTTTAAATAACAACTTATTAAATAATGGTACAGGTATTACCAATGTCGATCCAGATACTGATGGTAAATTTGCAAATATCTTTGCTGGGTTCCATGTGAAGGGTAGTACAATTACACCAGTTGGTAAGTTTACAATGACTGCGGGTGCAGGTTCTATTTGGGCGAAAATGAGTCCATTTACACTATGGAACTTCCAATATCGCGATGATATGTTTGAGCGTTATCCTTGGGATCCTGCTGGGTCTAATTGGAGACGTTATGAGTCTTTTTACTCTACTGGTGATATTCCTCGTGATCAACGTTGGGGAAATAGAGGTATGCAAGGTTTTATGATTGAAGGAGAGGATATGCCTTTCGGATTAACAACCAAAATCATGTATGGTAAGACTCGTAGTGCTGGTGGATTCGAAAACTGGTCAAGTGGTATTCCTCAGAATATGTTTGGTGCTCGTATTGGTAAGCGTTTGGGTACTGTAGTTGTAGGGGCAAACTTTTATGATCAATTTGGATATGATGTTCCTGAGGTGATTAAAGATAGTGTTTTTGTTGATATCTATAACCCTGATAATGATAACACTTACATTGTTGAAGAATCAAATAAAACAAGTCAAATGATTGTTACTGCTGATGCTGCTATCAAGATGAATAACCTTCGCTTGTATACAGAACTTGGAGCAGGATCTTATCTAACAAGAACATATTACAATCAAAATACTTTTGATGGACTAGAAGATGGAGCAACAATTAAGTCTTTAGGAAGAAACTGGAGTCCATTGGTATATGTAGAGGCTGATATTCGCAAAGGATTAATTGGTTGGCCTTTCAAAGCAATGTTGTACCATATTGGTCCTCATGCAGTAAATAACCAGAGTACTTTCTTAAACTCATCAGTTGAAGAAGCTACTGATGGTCGTAATGTAGGTATCAATAGTACAGAAAGTATTTGGAATGTATATTTTTATGATGGTATGGTTACTGAAATTGGTCAGTTGACAAATAACCGTCAAGGAATTGAATTGACTTCAAATGCTCGCTGGGGTAAATTAGTTGCTGAATTAGGTTTACAGTTTGCTCAAGAAGTTGTGAATCATGGAACTACAGTAGATACATCAGATTTTTTAAATGGGGTACGTGGTGCAGATGCAACAGCATTTGATGATGCACAAATCTTAGAACAAGGACAAGGCGGTGTAAGAAATAGTATTACATTTGCTCACTTGGTGAATCAATACCAACGTTCTCGTTTTCACTACAACCAACGTTTTCAAGGACCTTATCGAAGATTACAGAGTGATTTCCGTAGAGCATGGGAAAATGTAGCAATCACAGATACTACAGTAGATTACAAAAAAGGATTTTCTGTAATTGATTTTTCTTTGAAATATAAAACAAAAGTATTCAAAAGAGATTTGATCTTAACAGGTTTCTTTAGACAAAATACAGTGACAGATGGAGCACCTTTACCTTATATTTCGGCAGAAGGAAAAGATGGAGCTTTCTTTGTTCAGCGTTATGAAGAATTGATGTTCTTCTACAAGTTGAGCCAAAAAGTTACATTAATTGGTGTTGCTGGTTGGGAACAAAATAAAGCAAATAAAGATCGTACAGAATTAGCTTATACTTCAGATTCTCCGACAGATGCTACAACTCCTTATTCAAAAGGTGATGCTATACTTGAAAATGGAAGACCTGTTTATAATGAAGATGGTGCACCAATTGATCAAGTAGGATATGGATATGGTATTGGTATCGATTATGATTTTACAGATAGAGCAAGTTTAGATGCTCGTTATAAAATCTATGGTCATAAAGACAAAAATTTTACAAGAGATGTCTTCAATGGTCAAGAAATTACTTT
Organism: Cytophagales bacterium; assembly: GCA_024232295.1. GTDB lineage: Bacteria > Bacteroidota > Bacteroidia > Cytophagales > JAAEPT01 > JAAEPT01. The sequence continues at coordinate 30,392 of JAAEPT010000091.1, read as the reverse complement.
AGAATTAAAAGTATTTTTCTAGAAACGAACAAATTTATTTAAAGAGGTATTCAATTATTTAAGAATAAAATAATGAACAAAAAACTTTTCATTTTAATCCCTTTATTAAGTGCATTCTCAAGTTTATTTGCACAAAAAGTGGAGTTCTATGGCCAAGGACGTGCTGTAGTTGAAAATAACGAAGCAAATGCAGATTCTACACTAACAACACCAAAAACAACGGGTGGTTATACATTAATGGATTTAGGTTTTGATATTTCTCGTGGAGAAATTTTAAAAGCTAATACAATTCTTCGTGTAAGAAATGGTTTTGGTAGTTTTGATGGTGATGATGTTACTTTTGAATTCCGTCAAATGCGTTTGGAAGGTTTGATTGGTAAAGTTGTAAAGTATGAATTAGGAGATCTTGATATGAAGTTAACTCCTTATACAATTTATAACTTTGATCCTGTAGCAAACTCTTACGAATCAGAATTATTCTCTGTAAAAAGAGATGTTGTGAACTATGAGAATTTCTATACAGATGAGAATACTTGGCGTTTACAAGGTGTTAATACTTTTACAACATTAAAGTTTAATAAAGGAATTAAAACTTTAGGTTTAAGAGCTTTTGGTACTCGTACATTGGCTGCTAATACAGCATTGGGTCAAGCAGATCGATTCTTATATGGTGCTTCTGCTAATATCAACCAAGGGAAATTTGCTGAAGTAGGAGTTAATTATGTAGAGATGGCTGACATTGCTGGAACATTAGGTGAGTCAGATTTATCTTATGATAATAGTGTATTTACAGGAACATTAACTGGTAAGTATGATATTGAAGATGTATTAGAAGGTCGCTTAGAAGCGGAGTTTGGTCAATCTTCTTATTCTCATGATGATGGTACTGTAGATACTTCTTATACTGATGGTTTTTATGATGTTGCCATAAGTGCTAAATATTTGCCACTAGGTATTAAATTAAAAGCAGGGTATAGTGTTGTAGGTACAAACTTTATCAGTCCTGCTGCTCAATCCAGAAGATATACAGGTGAGGGAGCTCTTTCTACTTTCCCAACTGTGAATGAGCAAGCACGTACTCAAACAATTTTTGATCGTTATTCTCAAGAGTCTGGCTTAACAAACACTGGTATTTCTCCTACATTGATGGGTTACTTACCTATTTACAACAATATTAATCCGTATGGAGTTGCTACTCCAAACAGACAAGGAATTAATGTTGAATTGAGTACAGAAGATAAAAAAGAGCGTTTTGCAGTAAATGTAAGATTCCAATCTTCTTCAGAAATTGAAGGTGTTAATACAGAAGAATTACGTTCATTTACTGGAATTCAAGTAGGAGCAAAAGTTAATATTAATCGTTTTATTGGATGGAGAAAGCAATTGTCTTTACAAGGAGGATATGCTAGTGAGTCTACTAAACGTGACGGTTTAGAAGTTGATTTAACTTCTAGTGTTATTGATGCTGGTTTAGATATTGAATTCTTAACAAGATTACATTTATTAGTTGGTTATAAAGCATTCTCTGCAAAAGGAAATGAGTGGTTTCAAGGACGTAATCAATACAATGTCTATGAAGAAGGTGGAGATGTTGAATCATTAACATTTGATGAAACACAAGGTGTAACAGCTTTTGGTTTGAAGTATAACTTCAGTAACCGTGCATTCTTTGTTGCTCAAGCTCAATTACTTTCTTTTGATGATAAATCAGTAGAAAATGTAGATAATAAGTATGATTTAACAAATATCTACTTCAACTATACATTAAATTTCTAATCTATAAATTATATAGCTTATGAAAATATTAAATAAATACATTAGACCTCAAGTGAGTAAGCTATCCTGTAGCTTACTTGCCTTAGGAATGTTGGGTTTCTCTGGTTGTATTGAAAAGTCTGATGACGTAATTGGTACAGAAGTGAAATCGGCAGGTGCTGGTTTTGAAATGACTGAGTATAGTGTTTCAACAAAAACTCCTGATTTTACTGACTCTCCTTTAAGTTTCAATATGAAATTTAATCAGGAGGTTACTTCTACAATTACTATTAAGGGCTTGAATAGTGGAACCACAAAAACAATTTCAAGTACTGGTCAGGATATTACAACCACTTGGAGAGGTGGACATGATGATAGTGATGCAATATTTTTCAAGGATGGAGAAGTTTGTGTAGCTGAAGTATTTGTTTTTGGAAAAGGGATTATCAAAACAGATACAATCACTATTAATAAATCTTTTGATTTTCAGGTAGATGAAGCTTATGATGTTTTTCCTAATGGATTTGAATCAAGTTCAGGGTGGGCTTTTTCTCCTATTGCAAGTGTAAGAGACACTGCTGTAACACCAATTCAAGGAACTCGTTATTTGAAAATGACAGGAACAGCTGCTTCAAATAGTGTTTTTGTGGGATGGGCTAGTAATGGTAGTTTTGCACAAGACCCTATTGCTTTGGTTTCTGGAGATGAAGCACCTTCTTCTCCTGATGAGGTATGGTTTAACATCTATGCTTATGGTACAGGTGATACCGAATCTGAAGTTTATTTTACAATGTTTGAGAAAGATTATGATGATAGAGCTGGTAAGAATACAGATGATGGTATTCAGGCTAGGCTAACATTTGATCACACTGGTTGGAAATTATTTAGTTTTAAATACGCAGATATTCCATTTAAAACATTTAATGCAACAACAGGTAATAATACAAGAGAGCCAAATCGTATGATTTTATGGGATGTAGCTCTACAAACTGTCAATCAAGGAGGTTCTGCTTCTGCGATTATGGATTTTCCTATCATTACTGTAGGAGGACCATTTGATCCATCTAAGTACTAAGAAAAGAGATAATAACTAATGAAAACAAGATATATAGCAGTTTCTTTATTGGCTTCTTCATTATTATTCTCTCAATGTAATTCGTTTCAACAAATTACATTAAACGGAGAAGTTGGTGATGGAGTAGAAGTTGTTGATGCAAATGCTCCAACAAAAGGGAAGAGTGCATTAACCTATAATAATGGAAACCTACGTAAAAATAGCACTTGGAAAGTAGAGGAAAATGAAAGCATTTCTTTGCAAGAAGAAAATGGTGTTTTTCAACTACGTGCAAAAGGTACAGGCATTGGGGAAGATAATCCTGCAGTAATGTATGCTGATTTTCCAGAAGGTTTGGACATGCGTGGAGGATTAGCTGTAAGAATCAAGGCTCGTTCTGAGGGTGATGTTCCTCCTAATTTAACATTCCGTATGACAGATATTGACGGGAATGTTGCAAATGGAAAAACATTAAAAGCGAAAGTTGCTGTTGGTGATGAGTTTGTAACTTACTACTATGAGTTGGATGGTAGTTTTACACAAGTATTTCCTACTATTGAAGAAGTGAAGTCTCATTTGATTACCAATTTAGCGTTTGTAATTAATGAGCAAGATGATTTATACCAAGGTTCTATCTTTATTGATGAAATAAAGGTGGTAATGGCAACAGAGGTAATTACAATGAAATCTGGACCAGTTGGTAAAAATGGAGGTGTAATTACAAACTTTAGTGAAGGAATCAAAGGATGGGAAGCTTCAAAAGGAGTGACTCTTTCTCAAGAAGGCTCTGCTCTAAAAGTTGCTATGGAAAATGTTGGTACCAAATACCAAAATATTTCATATGAATTTGAATCAGTAAATTTCAAAACAAATCCTAAGTTGAAGCTAAGAGTAAGAAAGAAAGGAAATGAATTACCTTTGTTTTTACGTACAGATTTGTGTGATATCAATGGTTCAAGAACAAGCTACCGCCCTGTGATTCGAAAAGTTGCAGAGTCTGTGGAGACTGTAGATTTAATCTTTGATTATACAGGTCGTTTTAGTCAATCATATCCAGAACGTGAAGTAGATGGTTCTCGTATTGAGAAAATTATTATTTACTTAAATCCTGCTTACTACTTATATACAGGTACGTTGTATATCGAAAGTGTAGAGGCAATAAAATAATGCAAAAAGAGAAGGATAAGTTTGTCTTATCCTTCTCTTTTTTTTATATTGTACACATATTTTAAATTTATTAATCATTCTAATAAAGTAATTTTACATTAATTATGAAAAAATCTTTACTTACTTTAGGTGCTGCTTTATTGTTGTCAGCAGGTGCTTTTGCACAAACACACAACTCTTGTAACACAGCAACTGATGCAGGAAACACTATTGCAATCACTGATAACTTTGCAAGTGAAGCAGGTCCTAGTGGAGTATTTTACTGGGGAAACAGTGAAGGCTCTGCATTTTCTTTTGAAAGATCAACTACTGGTAAATTAGAAATTACAGTTAATCATGGTGAAGGTCAACTTTGGTCTCCAATGGGATTAGATATCAACTTTGCTGCAGAAGGAGCTGATGAAGGTATTTATGTAGATGCTTCTGAAGGTACATTAGCTGTTTCTATTACAAACCCAGGTGATCAAGCAATTGAAGTTTATTTCACTGCCTTATCAAATGGTAAAACAGGTGATGAAGCTCAAATTGCAACTGCTAGTGTTGATGGTGATAACGTAACATTATGGGGAGGAGTAATTGATGCTAACTCAACTGTAGAGTGGGAATTTGATTTAGATTCAGGAAAGAAAAGAACATGGCAAGCAAATGAAGAAGCTTGTACTGAGCTTGGAGGTACTTTAATTTCAGGTACTAATAACTGTATTGAAGATGGTGGTTTTGATGTAGAGAATCTTTCTGGTGTTGAATTCTCTATCAATGGTGCTGCTTCTGCAGAAACTTCTTGGCAAAACTCTACTCTTGAGAACTATGATGTTGAAGTAGGATATATCCAAGTTGGTGAGTGTACTACAGTTAACCAAACTCCTGGTGGTGATGCACCTATCATTCTTGCTGCAGAAGTTGAAGATGATGTTATTGTTGTTGGTGTTGAAGCTCAGAATGAAGTTTTAGGATTACTTGTTGGTGCAATTGATGCTGATGATAATGAGTATGATATTTTAGTTGTTGAAGATTCTGAAGGTCTTACTCCAGAGAGTGAAGATGTTGATGTGATTATCGAAGGTGTTTTCGAAACTGATGAAGATGGAACAATAATTGGATTTGAATTAGATGATGACGCACTACCAGTAGGAGAGTATGACTTAATCTTTGTAGCATTTGATTCTGAAGAATTAGTAACTCCTGAAGAAAGTGTTTATACTTTAGAGTATGACGTAGTAGGATTGACTGAAGCTGAGATTGCTGCTTTAGATGTAAAAGTATCTCCTAACCCTGCTAGTGATGTAGTAAATGTAACTTATAATGTTCCTGCTGATGAGACTGTATCTGTAGTTTTATCTAGTGCTGTGGGACAAGAAGTTGCTTCTGTAGAAGGATCTACTTCTGGTGCTTCTGTTGATGTATCTAACTTAGATGCTGGATTATACTTCGCTTCTATCGTAGTTGATGGAGTTGTAGTTGCTACTCAAAAAGTTATTGTTGAGTAATCAATTTTTCTTCTTCTAGAAGGAGATAATAATATGAATAAGACCACTGTACAATTTTGTGCAGTGGTTTTTTATTTTTTGGACTATTTATTCTGAAGTCATTTAAATTTTTGTTGGGGTTGTAAATAACCTGTTGTATTTCAGTTAGTTAACGACTACTCTGATTAGTACTATAAATATTTGACAGAAAGTAAGAGTGTTTTGCTGTAAATCAGTCAGTTACATAGTTATTAAATCTAAAACTTTAAATCACTTTTCTGTGTATTTTTTGCACTTTTTGCAAAAGTGATAATAGTGTTATTAGTTAATTTGCGTTTTTTGCAAAAAATGAGTTTTTATTTCTTATTATTTGCATTTTTTGCCAAATAATTTCTAGTGTGTTGCGAAAAGCAATTTTGTTTCTTGTTTGATCACTTGTAGATTTAGTAATCTATTTAGTTAGCTTACTTTTATTGTAGTGAAACAACTAGTTTTTATATTTTTATTCTTTTTTACAGCCTTAATCTTTGCAAACTCATTTCCTACTATGGGAACCAGAGAAAATGCAATGGGTAGTACCAGTATCAGTTATGAAAGCATAATGACTCGAAACCCTGCTTTTATTCCTCAAGATACTCATCAAGTCGAATTGATAAGTCAGTATCATTTTTCTGGTATTCCTTTGGTACAGTTGAATGTAGTTTATGCTTTGAATGGAGTAAATACTTTGCAAGGCTCAATTGCTTCTTTTGCTACTAATATTTACCGAGATCAACAATTTTCTTTACAATATGGAAGGAAATTGAATAAGAAATTAAGAATAGGAATTGGTACATTATTTCATCTAGAACAAGTTCCAAATCATTCTTCTTATTATTCTACTTTGTTGAGAGTAGGTACAAATTATCAAATCACAAAGGTTCTCAATATTTCCTTTTTTACCCAAAACTATTTACAGACAAGTGTTATTGAGCAAAATAATGTAGAGTCTACAAAATCCAATGAAATGATCATAGGACTTAATTATCATAAAGATCGATTTCAATTTGTAGGAGAGTATCAAATCAAGTTAGGAGAAGGAACTTGGTTTCGTTTGGGAGGAGAGTATTTCGTTAACAGATATTTTCATGTACAAGTTGGTTGGCATTCTCAAAATGGTTTGGGGTTTGGTACTAGGGTTTTAGTACAAAACTATTCAATTGGCATTGCCAGTTCATATCAAGAATACTTGGGTTGGTCTCCTCATTTTTCACTAGCTTATGGATTTTAGAAATTACATATTTTTCTTTTTACTTTTTATTACAATAAATCCATTTGCTCAAGAAGTAAATGAATATGATTCTGATGAATACATTGATGCAGAAAGCTTTCAGAATGATTTACAAGAATATTTACAGAACCCTTTGTTACTCAATCAAGCGAATAAAGAAGAATTGGTAAATGCTCCATTTTTTACGGAAGAACAGGCAAATGATATTTTAGAATATCGGGCTCAAAATGGTGGTTTTGTTGTCTTAGAGGAATTAAATGCTTTGCCTTCTTTTACTGAAAAATCAATCAATAAAATTCAAAAATACATAAGGGTAAAAGCTATAAAGAAAGAAGAATTATATCATCAAAGTATCATTCTTAGGTTTCGATACCTATCTCAACAAAGTATTGAATTAACTGATACTTTATCCATTCATGAAAAAATAGCTTCTTATTTTCGTTACCAAGGGAATATGGGTACTAAGTGGCGATTTGGTTTTTTGGTTGAACAAGATAGGCAAGAACAAGTATTTGATTTTTATAATGGTTTTGTTCAATACAAAGGAACTGGTTTAGTACAACAAGCAATTGTTGGAGCTTATCGTTTGCAATTGGGTCAAGGGCTTTTGTATTGGAATGGATGGGGATTGGGAAAACCAATGAAAGCTTCTCAAGTTCAAAAAAATGCTTATCCACTTCGTCCTTATACTTCTGCCAATGAAGTGAGATTTATGAGAGGAGCTAGTCTGAAATTAGGAGGGCAATTCTGGGACTTGACCACTTTTTATTCTAATAAAAATAAAGATGCACACATCGAGAATGATTCTGTGAAGACACTTTATGTGACAGGTCTTCATCAAACACCCAAACAAAAAGAAACAAAATGGACATTAAATGAACAGGTCATAGGAGCTAATTTTCAAGTAAGATATCATTCTTTGAAAGTTGGATTGACAAATTCTTATCATCAGTATAATCATTCTTTTCTAGCTCATACAGGAAATTATCGTTCTTCTGACTTTATCGGAAATAAACGTTTTAACCTAAGTTTTTACTACAACTATACTTATCATCACACCTATTTGTTCGGTGAAATTGTAAATCAAAGTCATGGTAAAACAGCTTTTCTTCAAGGACTTTCGCATCGAGTTAATTCATCATTGTTATATACTTTTTTGTTGAGGTACTATCAAAATAGTTTTGTTTCTGATTATGCAAATCCTTTTCGAGAAACATCTGCTGTTGATAATGAACAAGGAATTTATCAAGGGATAGAATGGAATATCAACCCTAAATTAACATTAGATGCTTATGTAGATTTGTATCGTTTTCCCTTTTTAAAATATCAAGTTGATTTTCCTACAAAGGGAAGAGAATACTTCGCACAATTAACTTATGACTTTTCAAAATATACCTCAGCATATATTCGCTATAAAATGGACAATAGAGAAGAAAGCATATTACTCAGTGAAAATAAGTTGACTTCTAAAATAATCAGGCAAACAGAACAGGTGAGGGCAGCAATTAATTACAATTATTATCAATGGTCTTTTCAAACTTCAGTTGCTCTTAAAAACTATAGAAAGCAATATTACGAATTAGGTCATTTTATTGGTCAAAGTGTTAAGTATAATTTTCATTTTGCCAAGCGAAGAATGAATTTGACTTACCGCATTGCTTTTTATGATACACCTTCTTTCAATACTGCTATTTATTGGTATGAACATGATGTTTTGTATTTATACTCGCTTCCTTTCTATTATGGTCAAGGTTTTAGGCATTATGTAGTACTAAGAACCAAATTAGGGAAATCATTTTCTTGTCAGGTAAAGTGGGGATATCAAAACTTTATGAAACCAATCGAAAGTCAAGGTGATGAAATGCGTAGAAAATGGGATTTTAATATACAATTGATAAGCGAATTTTAGCAATGAGAAAGTGTTGTGTTATTATTTTTGTGTTGTTTGTTACTATTGGTTTTGGACAAACAAATTTACTTTTTGATGAATGGGTAGGAGAGGGAGTATTTTATGAAATACAAGATGAACGTTTAATCCTAAATGCACCCAAAGAAACTGGTAAAAGAGTTTGGACTTATCCTTCGAATGAGTTTGAGAATACAAAGTGGGAAATTGATATCCAATTAGATTTTGCTCCTTCTTTGAGCAATGCTCTTGATTTTTATGTAATGGCTGATCAGAAAGAGTTAGAAAGTGCAAATGCTTATTTTTTACATTGGGGTTCTTCAGGCTCAGAGGATGTATTGATTTTCTACAAAAGAACGAATGGTGCTAAACAGGAATTAGTTAGTGGTAGTACAATATTAGCAGAAGGAGGTGAAATTCATCTTTCTATCACAAGAAATGATTTTGGTTTTTGGCAGATTTTCTTGAATGATACATTAGAAATGACTGTTTTTGATGATGAATTGATTAATACAAACTTTGTGGGATTATTATGTTCACACACTTCTACTAGGGCAAATTCCTTTTCTTTTGATAATTTGAAGATTAGTGAATTTATAGATGTAGAACAAGAAGAAAGAAAACAGTATGATGTGGTTTTTACAGAATTTATGATTGATGAGAATCCATCTATTTTTCTTCCAGAAAGTCAATTTATCGAATTGTATAATCGAACAAATAACACAATCAATCTAGAAAAATGGCAATTGGTTGTGAATGGAAAAAGTACATTTTTACCTTCACATCAGTTAAAACCAGATGAATATATCATTCTATTTTCTAAAGAAGACTCTACTTTATGGAATGATGGAATTACTTTGGATAATTGGCAAGATTTAAAAGATAAAGAAGGAAACATTTCTTTAAGAACGAATAAAGGAGTCCTGATTGATGAATTTGTTTATCATGAATCATTAATTGAAAGTAGCCATAAAGAAAATGGTGGATGGTCTTTGGAGAGAAAAGATATTAACTTCTTTTGTGATATTATCCATAATTGGGGATATAGCATTGACCAGAAAGGAGGAACTCCTAATCATGAAAATTCGATTCAATCCATCGTAGTAGATGATGAATCACCAGTATTGTTGAGTACTTATGTCATGGAAAATAATCTTGTCCTTTCTTTTAATGAAGAAGTAGTATCCTCTGATTTTGTGTTAGGTTCAATAATCTATCAAAGTGAAACTTTAACATTAAGTTTTGATACAATAACCACTGACTTAGAAGAGATAGAAATTAATGTAAGAGATTGTATCGGTAATAATAACGCGATACAACTTGAATATGCTCGTCCTCAAAAACCTAAAAGAGGAGACATTTTCATTTCAGAAATTCTAGTAGATCCATTAAATGGAGGTGAAGAATTCATTGAATTATACAATGCCAGTAATTTTGTGTTAGATTTTTCCAATACAAAAGTGGGAACCAAAAATGAAGAGGGAGAATGGAAGGAATTAATTACATTAGATTCTGCTTTGTTTTTACCCAAAACTTATTGGATCATCAGTAAAAGTAAGGAGAGTATTCTTGATTTTTATAATGTATCTTTTCCCAATCAAATTATGGAAGCTCAATTACCAACTTTAACCAATTCAGAGGGTATAATTTCAGTACTTAATGGAGATGCAGAGCTATTAGATGAGTTTTCATATTCTGAAAATCTTCATTATTCATTATTAGAAAACACAAAAGGTGTTTCTTTAGAACGACTCTCTTTTGATCTGGAAACCAATGATAACGAAAATTGGAATTCAGCTTCTGAATTAATTGATTGGGGAAGTCCTACAACTCAAAACTCGCAATTTCAAGAGTTAACCAATAAACAAGGGGCGAGCTTAACAAATGATATTTTATCTCTCAATCGAAATCAAGAATTAGCAATTCAGTTTCAAGAAGAAAGTGATTGGGTTGCTTCTTTTAGTGTATATTTTCGAAATGGTTATAAAGTCGCTTCTTTTGGTGAAAGTACTTATATTGCCAAAAATGGAATTATCCATTGGGACTTAATGACCTCATCGTCCGTTTTAACCATTGGTTTTTATATTGTAGTGATTGAAATGTATAATGAGAAGGGAGATAGTAAATTGTACAAATTACCTTTTGTCATAACAGAATGATAAGCAAATGAAGAAAGTAAGGCAATTAGATTTTGAAGATGAAAGAGAAGGTAAGTCTGCATTAGAAAGCATTGCAGAAAATAGAACACCTATTGCTTTATTGTTGGATGGTCTAGAAGATATTGTAAATATTGGTTCAATTTTTCGTTTGGCAGATGCTTTACGTTTAGAAAAAGTCTTTTTTTATCGAAATACTTGTGATTTGGAGCATAAAAAGTTGGGACGTGTAGCTCGTTCAACCAATAATTTTACTCCTTATGAAGAGATTTCTTTGAAAAAAATAAGCGAGTTGAAGGATGAGTATGAATTGATTGTCATTGATAAAACAAGTGATAGTATTGATTATGCTTCTTATGAAGTTCAAACTTCAAAACCATTATTATTTGTCTTGGGGAATGAAAAACATGGAGTTACACAAGAGGTTTTAGATTTATCAGATGGTAGTGTTCATTTGCCAATGCTTGGTGTGAATACATCTATGAATGTTGCCATGGCAAGTGGAATTGTATTATATCATTTTTATTCAGTAAAATGAAAATAGCTGTTTTTGCATTATTCTATTTAATGGTATTTTTTTCTTGGGGAGCAAAAGACTCTTTAGTGATTGCTTTTTACAATACCGAAAATCTATTTGACACTTTAGATACTCCTCAAAAAAATGATGGAGAGTATTTGCCAAAATCCCAAAAAGAATGGAATCATCAAAAATATAATACAAAACTAAAACATACTGCTCGTGTGATTTTAGCCCTCAATCAGTGGAAAGGAGCAGATATTGTTGGGCTTTGTGAGGTTGAAAACAAACAGGTTTTGGAAGAGTTGGTAAATACTACTTATTTGCAGAATCATAATTATGGAGTAATTCACTTTGAATCTCCAGACAAAAGAGGAATTGATGTTGGCCTAGTTTATAAGAAAGATCGATTTAATCCTATTTTTTCACAAGGATTAACTGTTTACTTACCAAATCAACACCCTACACGCCAAATATTATATGTTGTAGGATTAACTTCTCAAAAAGAAAAAATTCATTTGCTTTATAATCATTGGCCTTCAAGAAGGGGAGGAGAAGCTCTTTCAACTCCTAATCGATTAGCAGCAGCTAATGTGCTGAAAAAGCAAGTAAACTATATTTTAGAAAGAGATTCTTTAGCAAAAATTATTATTGCAGGAGATTTTAACGATGAAGTTAACAATCAAAGTGTTCAGTTTTTATTAAATGATAGTATATATTCTCCATTGTTATATGCTCCAATTCCTCTTTCAGAAAAAACACATAAATATCAGCAGAATTGGCATCAATTTGATTTCTTTTTGTTGTCCTCCAACTTTCACCATGAAGAAGTAAGAGCAAAAGTCTTTCAACAATCATGGTTGTGTATCAAAGATGAAGTTTTTCTAGGTCAAAAGCCTTTTCGGACATATTTTGGTAAAAAGTACATAGGAGGTTATAGTGACCATTTTCCCATTAAAATGGTGTATTATTTTTAGTAATAAGCAAGGAATAAATTGACTATTTTGAAGAAGTAATAATGTAGGGGTATCACAATATTTGATGCTTAAAAGATAATTACTATATTGTGAGGAAGTTTTGGAATGTTTTTGATTCCATTTCTTGAGTTTTCGACAAAATTTCATTGTTCATAAATAAACAACTATAAAAGTCAATGTTGGTACTTAATAACGAGGCATCAAAAGTATTTGAAAAAGTAAATACAGATATTTACTCTGATCCTCTTACTGCTTCAAAAGCAGTAGCAAGAGAAATTGCGGATTTGATTATCGCAAAGCAAGAAGCTGGTGAAAATTGTGTGTTAGGTTTAGCAACTGGTTCTACACCTAAGCAAGTTTATGCAGAGCTTGGACGTTTACACAGAGAAGAAGGATTGAGCTTCAAAAATGTTGTGTCTTTTAACCTTGATGAATATTACCCTATGCAGCCTGATTCTATTCAGTCTTATGTAAGGTTTATGAAAGAGCAACTTTTTAACCATGTAGATATTGCAGAAGAAAACTGGAATGTACCTGATGGAACATTAAGTGAAGATGAAATTGCTGCTTACTGTGATGAGTATGAAGCAAAGATTGACTCTTATGGTGGTTTAGATTTACAAATTTTGGGTATCGGAGGAAATGGTCACATTGGTTTCAATGAGTCTGGTTCTTTGAAAAACTCAAAAACTCGTATGATTGCTTTGGATAGCATCACACGTATTAATGCTGCACCTGATTTTGATGGTTTAAAAAATACTCCTCGTAAGGCAGTTACAATGGGAGTTCAAAAGATATATGAAGCTAAGAGAGTAATCTTAATGGCTTGGGGAGAGAAGAAGGCTGGTATTATGCAGAAAGCTGTAGAAGGTCCTATGATTTCTGATGTTCCTGCTTCTTATTTACAAGATCATCCAAATACTTCTTTTGTAGTAGATTATGCTGCTTCTACAGAATTGAAGAGAGTGAAAACTCCTTGGTTGTTGGAGTCTATCGAATGGGATGATGAAACTGCTAGAAAAGCGGTCGTTCGTTTGGCTTTAAAATTAGATAAGCCTATTCTTCAGTTGACTGATCATGATTACAATACAAATGGTATGAATGATTTGTTGGCAAAGAATGATGGTTCTGCTTACCAAACAAACTTAAAGATTTTTACACAACTACAGAATACAATCACAGGATGGCCAGGAGGAAAGCCTAATGTTGATGACTCTACTCGTCCAGAGAGAGCTACTCCAGAGAAGAAAACAGTATTGATTTTCTCTCCACATCCAGATGATGATATCATTTCAATGGGAGGTACTTTCTTACGTTTGGTTGAACAAGGACATGATGTACATGTAGCTTATCAAACTTCTGGAAATATTGCTGTTGCTGATGAAGAAGCTTATCGTTTCATTGATTTTGCAAATGACTTCAATTTAAGTTTAGGTTTTGATACAAAAGATTCTGCTAATGTATTAGAGGAAGCAAAATCTTTCTTAACAAACAAAAAACCAGGTGATGTAGATTCAGTAGCTGTTCGTACAGTAAAAGGAATTATGCGTGAGGGAGAAGCAAAAGCAACTTGTCGCTTTGTTGGTATTCCTGATGCAAATGCACATTTCCAAAAATTACCTTTCTATGAGACAGGTACTATTAAGAAAAATCCAATGGGAGCGGAAGATGTACAATTAACAGTAGATTTGATCAAAGAAATTAAACCTCATCAAATCTTTGCTGCTGGTGATTTAGCAGATCCGCACGGTACTCATAAAGTTTGTTTAGATGTTATCTTTGCTGCTTTAGAAGAGTTAAAAGCAGAGAGCTTTATGGAAGATTGTTGGGTATGGTTATACAGAGGTGCATGGCATGAGTGGCCAGTAGAAGAAATCGAAATGGCTGTTCCAATGAGTCCCGAGGAAGTGTTGAAAAAGCGTTTTGGTATCTTTAAGCATCAATCTCAAAAAGATGGGGTAGTATTCCAAGGTTCTGATTCAAGAGAATTCTGGCAAAGAGCTGAAGAGCGTAATGCTGATACAGCAAATATTTATAATGCTTTAGGTTTTACAGAGTATTCTGCAGTAGAAGCATTTAGAAGATATCGCTTCTTAGATAAGAAATAATAAAAGAAAAAATATAAGGGACTTTCTAAAAAAATCCATAATTTAGAAAGTCCTTTTGTTTTATATAAAGGGTTTTTTAATCTATTTACTAAAAATTTAAAATTTAAAAATTATGGCCGGAGGAGGTTCAGGTGCTACTGGAAAGATTTCTGTGGAAGGTGGTAATCAAAAGTATGGCTTTGCATTAGCCATTATGGTTTCCTTATTCTTCATGATTGGTTTCATTACAGTATTGAATGATGTATTGATTCCAAGTTTGAAAGGATTATTTTCTTTATCAGCATCTCAAGCGATGTTGATTCAATTTTGTTTCTTTATTGCTTATGCAATATTATCATTCCCAGCAGGATTATTAATTGAAAAAGTTGGGTATAAAAAGGGACTAATTATTTCCTTGTCAGTGATGGCAGCAGGGTTATTTATGTTTGTGGTTGCTTCAATGATACAAACATACCCAGTGTTTTTATTAGCTCTATTCATTGTAGCAAGTGGTATTACAATTTTACAGGTAGCAATTAACCCATACATCATTGCTTTAGGACCTGAGGAGACAGGTGCTTCTCGTTTGAACTTAGGGGGGGCGTTAAACTCTACAGCTACTTTTATTGGGCCTATCATTGGAGGTGCATTCATCTTAAAAGAATTTCATTTAGAAGATTTTGATAATAAAATCACATTACTAAATGATGCAAAGGCTGAGGCTGTACAAGGTCCTTATATCGTTTTGGCATTAGTTACTTTAGCAATTGCTGGTATTTTATTGGTAACTAAATTACCAAAGATTTCAACAGAAGGTTCTGCTGATGAAGATGTGGCAATTGATGATGTTGTTGCTGACTTAGCTGGAAAAGCAACAGACAAAGCAAGAAGTGCTTGGGATTTCTTACATTTAAAATTAGGTGCTGGAGCAATCTTCTTCTATGTAGGTGCTGAGGTAGCTATTGGTTCTTTATTGGTATTATATTTAACATCTCAAGATTTATTAATATTACCAGATGATTTAGTTGTGGGTAAAACAGGTCATGCATTAGAGGCTGTAAAAGAAAAAATGGCTTCTTCTTTATTGGCTTATTATTGGGGGGCTGCAATGATTGGACGTTTTATTGGTAGTGCAATAGGACAAAAAATCAAAGCAAATGTATTATTGGCAGCAGTAGCTGTAATTGCCTTATTATTAGTGTCTTTCAGTATGTTTGGTGGACAAGATGCTCGTATGGACGTTTCTGTAATTGTATTAAACACAAGTCCTTTTAGTTTAGGGTTCCAGTCTATTAATGTTCCTGTAGTTGCATTTGCATTGGTATTAGTTGGTTTATTCAATTCAGTAATGTGGCCTGCTATTTTCCCACTTGGTATTGCAAAATTAGGTAAATTTACTTCAAAGGGTTCTGGTATCATGGTAACAATGGTATTAGGTGGAGCAGTTGTTCCTTATATTCAAGGTCTATTAGCTGACGAAATTGGATACCGTTGGAGTTTTGTAGTATGTTTAGTATGTTATGCTTACTTACTATTCTTTGCATTAAAAGGGTATAACATGGGGCGTATTGCTAAGATGAAAGATGGTGAAGAAGCATAAAAAATAAATTAATAATATTAAAAAGCCAATCAGTTTGTACTGGTTGGCTTTTCTTTTTTGAATGAAATATATTTCCAAATATTGGTTGCCTACTTTGTTGAGTAGTGCTATTGCTTGTTTTATGCTAGTATTGTGGGTTTATTCTTATGAAGAATTTACAATGAAATTGGCAATAACCTATCAAAAAGAAGATAAGCTTTCGTTGATAAGAAGTCAGTATGTTACGATTGCTAAATACAGTGTTCTTCGTTACTTGAGTGTATTGTTATTCATAGTGACCCTATATTTTTTTAAAAAATTAGCAATACTTTACCAAAAGCTGTATTATGGTCTTCTTCAAGAAGTATCTTTTCAAAAGCAGTTAGTTGTCAATGAATGGAAAGGCTTTTCAATTAATATCAAATTATATTTTTGTGGGATAGGAGTTGTTTTATTGTTTTATCGAATTTATTATGCTTACATCTTACCTTTTTTCATAGATGAAGTTTTTTCTTATCTCTATTTTGTGTCCAAAGGTTTTGGGGTGACGATAACTTATTATCCTGGTCCTAATAATCATGTGTGCTATAATTTATTAGCAGGTATTTTTAGTCTCTTTTCTGAAAATGCTGTTTTTGTAATGCGTTGTCCTGCTATTATTTTAGGGTTATTAACGTATATCATTTTATTTTTTATTCTTTGTCGAACTTCTTTATCTCCTTTTTTAGCTTTAGCTGTTTCGAGTTTGCTTCAAGTCATGTTTTCATATCATTACTATGCTCTTTCGGGTAGAGGATATGTGCTTTATACTTTATGTGCTATTATTTTACTTTATCAGTTATTCAAAAAATCAAATTACACCATCTATTATGTTCTGTTTGCTGTAGTAGGTTTGTATACAATTCCTACTTTTGTTTACTTCTTGTTTCCTGCTTTTTTTATTGGTTTTTTGAGAAAATCATACAAACAATGGGTATTGATTCATTTTTCAATCGCTATTTTGACGATTATTTGTTACAGTCCAATTTTGTTGTTTAGCGGTTGGCAGAGCTTGGTAGCAAATTCGTGGGTGAAGCCTGTTTCTTTTGATGTATTCATAAAGAGTTATGGTATCTATGTAGCTAATTTTTTCAATTATTTATTGGGACTAGATTTAGATATTTATTGGGGTTTTGTATTGTTTGCATTGATATGGGTAGTGCTTTATTTTATGAGAGGAAGACACAATAAAGAATTCTATTTTTCTGCATTATTATTCATTTTGTTACCATTAATTATTTTGTGTATTCAGCAAGTAACTCCATTTTTTAGGATCTGGTTATATCTGCTTCCGATCTCTTGTACAGCTGTTGTTTTATTATTGAGTAAATTGATTCCAGTTAAATATTGGGGAATAGTAAGTGTGTTTTGTGTACTGATTGGAATTCCATTTTTATGGAATCGTGAATTTAAAGAGGGCTATGGGTTTTATGAGGGAGTGTCAAAAGTTTGCAATTTTATTCAAGAGAATAAACCTTCTTCCATTTATGTTGGAGATAGTGATTATTATACATTGTTGAGTCATTATCTTTCAAAAAGTACTTCCTTAGATAATAGCTTTCAATCAAATAAAACCTATGCTTTTTTGGTATTGTCAAAGAATAATAAAAAATTTCCAACCAGAAATTATCAATTAGTTTTCGAGAATGAATTTATTCAGTTGTATCATCGATTGAAATAAGTAAAAGAATTGTGTACTTTTGAAGAGTATTTTTTTTAATAGGAAAAGATTATGTTAGCTAAGATTTACAGAGCCTTAAATATAGAAGAAGACGAAAAAACCAGTGTATTGCTTCTATTGGGTCAATCATTATTTTTAGGAATCTTTTTGGCAACTTATGATGTTGGTGCAACCACTCTTTTCTTGGATGCCTTTCCTTCAGAAATGTTACCTAAGTCATTCATCGTTTCTGGTATTATAGGAATGATATTGTCAATTATCTATTCCAAATTACAACAAAGTATATCTTTTGTGAAGCTTGCATTGATTAACCTCATTATTATTGCTTGTAGTATTTTAGCCATGCGCTATGCTTTTGAACTAACAGATAATAAGTGGCTTTCTTTTATTGTATTTATCATGATGGGGCCTTTGAATGCAATTGCTTTATTAGGTTTCTGGGGGGTAGCAGGTCGTTTGTTTAGTATTCGTCAAGCCAAGCGATTATTTGGAATGATTGATTCAGGACAAATCTTTGGAATGGTATTAACAAGCTTTCTTATTCCTGTAGTTTTATTACTTACGCCAAGAATACATAATCTGTTGTTAATTAGTGGTGTGAGTGTATTAGGTACATTCATTTTACAGGTAATATTAACAAATAAATTAGGGAAAAATTTAGAGGAGGAATCTTCTCAAGAAGAAGATGACAATCAAACCAAAGGGGTTACTTATTTAGAGATGTTTCAAAAGCCTTATATTCGATTACTGGCATTCTTTGTAGTTTCTTTTATGGTAGGAGCATTTTTGGTCTATGGATCCTTTATGGGAGTTGTAAAAGTGAACTTTCCAAATCAGATTGATACAGCTAACTTTCTGAGTATTTTTACAGCAGTAGTAATGATCTTTACTTTTTTAATCAAAACTTTTTTGTTTGCAAAGCTAATGAGTACTTATGGACTCAGGTTTAGTTTACTATTGTCTCCAATCGTTGTGGGTGCTTTACTAATTATTGCAGCAGTTGTAGGAACTTTATTAGGCTATGAATTGAAAACTGCAGGTTTTGTTTTCTTCTTTTTATTAATTGCAATGTCAAGACTTTTCTCACAATCATTGAGTATGGCAATTCAAGCTCCTACATTAAATATATTGTATCAGCCTCTTTCTGTAAATATACGTTATGATGTGCAAGCAAAAATTAATGGTACAATTAATGAATTATCAAGTGTGCTTTCTGGATTAATTTTGTTAGGACTTGGAAGTTTATCTTTTTTTAAACCAATACATGTTCCTTACCTTCTGATATTCATCTTTGTATTGTGGATTTGGGTGATTATTTCCCTTTATAAAGAATATCAAAATACACTTAAAAAATCACTAGAATCAGCTGATGAAGTTGATCAAGAAGAGTTGGAGATTGTAAAAGTAATGTTAGAAGAATTTGAACAACCAACAATAAATACAAAAACAAAACATGTTCTTAGAGTATTCAAAGAAATAGAACCTTTACTTTTTGAGGATTTACTGTTAGAGAGTGTAAAGCACCCTAATATTGAATTGAGAAAGTATGCTATACAATTGATTGGTGAAATGAAAATTGTTCAAGCAATTGACAAAATTCAAGAACAATTAGCTGTTGAAAAGGATATAGAAACGAAAACACTTCTTGAGAAGTCTATTACATTAATTTATGAAGAAGGGGAAGACTTTTTATCAAATAGTTATTTAGAACAATTAGTCTATTCTCGTAAAACAGAACATAGGGTTTATGCTTGTAAATTGCTAACACTTTTTGTTTCAGACAAAAATAAGCATTATTTGTTAGATTTGATTAGAGATATTGAGCCGGAAGTTCGTTTGGCTGCAATTGTTACTGCTGGACAAGTTGGACAACAAGAATTATTTCCATTTTTGATTGATAATCTTGCAAACGAAAAATATTACAGTGCTTCTAAGTCTGCTTTACTTACAATTGGTGTAGAAGCTTTACCAATATTAGAAAATGTCTTTGATCGCTCAGGAACAAATATACACCTCTTAGCTAGAATTGTGGAAGTAATGACTTGTTTTGGAGAAGAAGCAAGTGATTATTTGATTACAAAGATTAACTATCCAGAGCCTTTGGTTCAGCAAGCTACTTTAAAAGCCCTATCAAGTTTGTCGATTGAAGTGAAGGATGATACTTTAAGAGAAAAAATTAGACAAGTACTCAAGCAGTTTATTGGTGCTATTTTTTGGAACAAAATGGCAATTTCTGAATTGAGAACGAAAGTCATAGGTTCTGATCTCAAAGAAGCAATTGAGAATGAAAATAAAGAGAATTATGAGCAAGTATTTTCATTGTTAGCATTATTGTTTGATGCAAAATCGGTTGGTAAAATTCAAACAAATATTGAACTAGGAACTACAGAAAGTATTGGTTATGCAATTGAGTTGTTAGACTTAATTTTGGAGGATTATCTTAAGCAGTTACTTTTTCCAATTTTGGAAGATTTGAGTATTAATGAGATGAATCGTCAATTACAGACTTATTTTCCAAGGGAATCTTTTGATGAATATGAAATACTTATTGAAATAATTAATAGAGATTATAATTTATTAGGGAAATGGTCAAAAGCTTGTGCTCTAGAAGCTTTAAATAAAATGAAGCAAGTAGAAATATCCTATGATATTATTGCCAATTTATTTAACCCTAACTCTTTATTAAGACAAGAGTCAGGTAGATTGCTTTTCAATCTGGACAAAGAACAATATAAAGAAGTTTTTACCCGTCTTGGAGGTAAAGAACAACAAGAATTGAGGCTTTTATTAGAAAGTAAAAAAATAAAAGAAGAACGTTTTCTTTTGTGGAAGACTCGCTATCTCAAAAAACTAGATGGCTTTAGAGAATTATCTTGGGATATTTTGGTCGAAATTGCTTCTTGTCTGCGATTTGTTCCTATTTCTGATAATGTAAATGTTTGGAAAGAAAATGACTACAAAAATAATTTACTATTCTTTATTGATGGCAATCTACGATTGAATGAGCAAGGTAAAGAATCAATTGTAGTGGAGTCGGAGCAATTTATTGGTGATTATTTACTTTGGGAAAATGAAAAAAATAATCCCTTAGAATTGCATGCATCCAAAGCTACAAATTTGTTTATGATAGATACAGTAGATTGGTTGAGTCTAATGAATCGTTTCCCAAAGTTGGCTTATCTTTATATATATAATACATCGGTAAGTTCAAAAATAATCTAAGAATTAGGTATTACTTATAAATACTTTTAACTTTGTGAGTTATACGAATATAGATACAAATATTTATTCTGGATGAAGGAATCTTCTATTTTTCAACAATTATTATTTAAGGTTATTGCCCCTGTCATTGTAGCTTTAGTTGCATTAGCAGTAATAGAAATTGAGGGTACTAAAAGGTTATTAGTTTCTTCAAATAATAATAAAAATAAAATTTTGGCTGAAGAAATTCAGACTATTCTTGAATTTCAAGATTATGCACTTGGATTGATTGAGCATAGCCTAGATGCTCGAATTAAGGAGACAAGTAGTATTTTAGTTCATGATGTGTTTCAAGATACAGAAGGGATAGAGAATGCAAATCTTGATTCAATTCGTGTTGCTTTAGGTTTGGATCCCCAATTAGTAGATATTTATATCATCAATAATAGAGGAACTATTGTAAATACCACTTTTAAGAAGGATTTAGGTTTACAAACATTTGATTTATTTGGTAGTAATTTTGAAAAATTTATTCTTCAAATCTTAAAAAACAAGGGTTTTGAAGAAGATAAGTTCTCTCCAGAAAACAATACCAATCGTCTGAAAAAGTATTCATACCATTCTACAAAAGATGGAAAGTATATTGTAGAGCTAGGAATTTATTCTGATAGAGCTGATCAGTTAATTAATCGAATTGAAAAGAAAATCAACAATATTTCTGAGAAACAAGAAAATGTACTTTCTGTAGATTTATTTATTGGAGAGGAAAATCCTACTTCTTTTAATAATAAAGATGCTAGTATTGATAGTACACATCGTTCACTTTTTGATACTGTACTCAAATACCGTAATTCCATTGTGGAAGAAGAGAATGGGGTAGAGGGATATCAAGACACTCAAGAAAAAATAGAAGAAAAAGATGGCAAAAAGTTGCACTACCAGTACACTTATATGCCAAGAGAGAATACAACTATTTACAAAAACTCAGTGATTCGTATTGTCACAGATTTGAGTCAAGAAGAAGAAATTATCAAAGATGAAGTTTGGACATTTATTTATGTGTTTGGACTTACAATTATTGGGGTGTTGGTGATGGTTTTATATGTCACCCGCACAATTACAGAACCATTGAATCGATTGGTAGATAGTGTTGTGAATATTTCTCGTAAGAATTTGGATGAAAGAGCAGAAGTAAAAGGCAGTCGAGAGATTGTGAAGCTTGCTGAGAAATTCAATAAAATGCTAGATGAACTTCAGAGTTTTTACAATGAACTAGAGCAAAAAGTAGCAGATAGAACAGCAGAAATTTTATTGCAAAAGAAAGAAATTGAGGCACAAAGAGATGCCATTACAGATAGTATTCGCTATGCAAAACGCATTCAAAATGCAATTTTACCAACAAGCACACAGTTAACACACATCATTAAGGATCATTTTGTGTTATATAAACCAAAAGATATTGTTTCGGGTGATTTTTATTGGGCATCTGAGAAAGGTGGAAAGTCGGTAATTGTAGGAGCTGATTGTACTGGTCATGGAGTACCAGGGGCTTTTATGTCAATGATTGGTAATACACTGCTTAATAAAATTGTGAATGAACATAATGAAACTTCTCCAGATGTTGTGTTAAATACAATGAGAGAAGGAGTGATTTCATCTTTAAAACAAAGTGGAGAAGATCGTTCTTCAAAAGATGGGATGGATATTGTGATTTGTGTAATAGATTATGATCAGATGAAATTATGGTTTGCAGGTGCCAATAATCCTTTATTTTTGATACGTAATGGAGAATTAATTGTATACAAAGGAGATAAGCAACCTGTTGGTTATTTTAGAGAATTTGATAAACCTTTCACGTGTCATGAAATTGACTTGAAAGAAGGTGATGTTTTCTATGTTTGTTCTGATGGTTACCAAGATCAATTTGGAGGAACAAGAGATCGTAAGTTTATGGTTCGAAGAATGAAAAACTTATTTGTTGATATTCATCAAGAAGAAATGACTACTCAGAAGGAAATTTTAAATAATACAATTGAGGAATGGATGGTGGATACCAAACAAGTAGATGATATTTTAATTATTGGAACGAGAGTAGAATAATATATTGTAATGAAAACATACCCTATACATATTGTTGTAGATGATGATATTTCTCCAGAATGGTGGGGTTCATTTTGCAAGAATTTTACTACTGTATTCATACAAGTTCTCAAAAGAGAACCTATAATTAAGAAAGTAGATACAGCAGAGCTTGATGAATTTGGTTCTTATTTGTGCATTAGTACTAAACAAGTTTATGAATCTGACTTATTTTTTGAGGTACTTAATAAGCTAGTAAAAGCAAAAAGGAATTTTTTTAAAATATCAGGACCAAACTCCGTTGATACTCAATATGAACCTACTTTTTTAAGGGCTTTTTATCTTTATAATCTTCAGTCTTCTACTTTACCAAATTATTGGGATTATCTGTTAGATTTAGTGTATGATATCCATTATCAATCACAAGAATCCAACCCCAAAGGAAATGTTTTTTTAGCAGAAGTTGATGACTCTGTGATTGGTATCCGAGAAAAAATTCGAAGAGAATTGCTACGTTTTGGTTACCGTGTATACCCTTATCAATATTTACCTAGAGAAGAGAAAGCATTAGAGGGTTATTTGAATGGAATTATTCCTTCAATTGACATGAGTATTCATTTAATAGGAAATTTTAATGAGAATGCTCAAATGTGTAATCATACAGAACTACAAAACAAGTTATTGTCTAAATGGGGACAACAAAATGTGTCCAGTAATTTAGAAAGACTTGTATGGTTTCCATTAGGTTTTGATGAACGTTCAGAAGAACATCGTCTATATATGGAGCGTTTTAAACGTAGTAAAGATGATTTACACAATGCAGAAGTAATTCAAGTTCCTACAGAAAAACTGAAAGCTGTAGTTAAAAATTATTTAACTAGTCATAAAAAGACTGACTCTCATAGTATACAAGTTTCAAATTCTCAACCAAAAATATATTTGATACTTGATGTCTCTAATTATGCAGGAAGTGATGTTGTAGAACATAATTTACAAGAATTATCTTGTGAGGTACTGACTGTAGATTTTACAAAGAAGGAAATTGAAATCATTGAACAACACAGAGCTCACTTGGTAGAAGCAGATATGATTTTGATTTATTATCCCACTCAAAACCAACAATGGCTACAAATGAAAGTACTTGATACTTTGAAGGCTCCTGGTTATGGACGGAAAAAAGAATTAAAGGGGGTTGCTTTAATTACACCATTGAACACTTCGGAAATTTTCAATGAAAGTTTTCAAAGTATTAATAGATCACTTCAGGTGCTTACTACAGAAGTAACTCAATCAAAAGAGGTGTTACAGAATTTCTTAAAACCAGAATAGAAGTAATATGGAACATTTAGGACATATTTCAACAAAAACTAGTCAAATGGATAGTGACTTTAATCCTTTTCCAGGTTTACGCCCTTTTGGAGTTGATGAAAGTCATTTGTTTTTTGGGAGAGAAGGACAAAGTGATGAAGTATTAAAAAAACTTGCTGAAAATCATTTTGTGGCTGTTATTGGGGCTTCTGGTAGTGGTAAGTCATCATTAATGTATTGTGGCTTAATTCCTATTTTGTATGGTGGATTTATTGCCAAAGCAGGTTCTCGATGGAGCGTGGTAACTTCTCGACCGGGTAGTTCTCCTATTGATAATTTATCAAAAGCTTTGGTAAATGATTTGGCAGAAGAAGGATTAGCTGATGAGGAAAAAAATATTCGTGAGAAAATTACGAATTCAGTACTTAGAAGTAGTTCTATGGGATTGGTTGATGCTATTAAACAATTGGTTCCTAGACAAGATCAAAATATATTAATTCTTGCCGATCAGTTTGAAGAATTATTTCGATTTAAGAAAAATACAAAAAAGAAAAATAGTCAAGATGAATCTGTAGCTTTTGTAAAGTTATTGGTTGAAGCGGCAAATCAGCTAGATAATTCTATTTATGTAGTACTAACAATGCGTTCTGATTTTTTGGGAGATTGTGCTCAATTTCCTGCCTTGACTGAAAAAATAAACTATAGTCACTATTTAATTCCTCAAATGACAAGAGAGAATTTGAAAGATGTGATTGTAGGACCTGTGGCAGTAGGTGGTGGAGAGATTTCTTCAGAACTTACTCATGAGTTATTGAATAGTGTAGGAGATAACCCTGATCAACTACCAATTCTTCAACATTCTTTGATGAGAACGTGGGATTATTGGAAGAAGCATTATAAAAAAGGAGAACCAATGGATTTGGTACATTATGATGCCATTGGTCGAATGGAGAATGCTTTGTCAAAACATGCAAATGAAGCCTATGATGAACTAACACAAGAACAAAAAGCATTGTGTGCTCGCTTGTTTAAATCATTAACAGAAAGAACTGGAGATAATAGAGGAATTCGTCATCCCTCTTCAGTAGGTGAATTAATGGCAATTTCTGGAGCTAGTTTTAATGAAGTAATTGAAGTTTTAAATCGTTTTCGAGTTCAAGGACGTTCATTTCTTACTCCACGCATAGGAACAGAAGTTACAGAAAAAAGCATTATTGATATCTCTCATGAAAGTTTGATGCGTGTTTGGGATCAATTGAAAACATGGGTAGATGAAGAGGCAAACTCTATTCAATTATATACTCGATTATGCCAAGCTGCAGCGATGTATCAAGTAGGTAAAGCAAGTTTGTGGAGACCCCCAGATTTGCAAATTGCTCTAAATTGGAGAAACTTACAAAACCCTAATCTTGCATGGGCACAGCGTTTTGATCCTGCCTTTGAACGTGCAATGGTGTTTCTAAATACCAGTCAGAAAGAGTATGAAGCAGAGGAATTACACAAAATTCTACAGCAAAAGAAAGAACTAAAACGTACTAGAGTCTTTGCGGGTATTCTTGGAGGAGCTACAATTCTTTCTTTGGGAATGATGATTTATACAATCACTCTTTCTCAGAAAGCAGAACAGAGTGCAAAGGAAGCAAATGAACTTCGTGTAATTGCTGAACAAAATGCTCAGGAAGCAAATTCGCAGAAAATTAGAGCAGAAAAAGCATTAGCAGAGGCTGAAAAGCAGAAAGAGAAGGCAGAGAAACAACAACAAATTGCTGAACAAAACGCAATTAATGCAAATGTTCAAAGAGAACGTGCTGAAAAAGCTTTGGCACAGGCAGAACGTCAACGTATATTAACAGTACAGGCTCTTACTGATGCAAATGTGCAGAGAGAACGTGCAGAGCAGGCATTGCAAGATGCTGAAGTTCAGAGACAGATAGCAGAACAAAATGCAAATGAAGCAAGAATAAATGCTGCTCTTGCTGACACAGCTCGTAAGGATGCTCAAAACTTACGTATGTTATCTATTGCTCAATCGATGGCTGTAAAGTCTCAACAAGTGAAAACAGACCCTCAAAAGAAAGCACTAATTGCTTATCAAGCCTATGATTTCAATAATAAGTTTGGTGGAGATGCTCATCACGGAGACATTTATAATGGATTATATTATGCTTTAAAAGAATTTAAAGAAGATGAATTCAATGTTTATGAAGGCCATCGTCAAGCAGTAAGGTCAATTATTGCAACAAATTCTGGTGAGTTGTTTTCAGCAGGTAGTGAAGGGGTTATTTTTAAATGGGACATGGGTACCAAAGAACCTCAAGAAATTGCAAAAAAGAAGGCTGTATTTATCGATATGAAAATGAGTCAAGACGAAAAATATTTGGCTTGTGCTCAGCAAAATGGAGATATTTATTTACATAATCTTCAAGATAATAATGGTCAGACTTTAAAAGGGAATGGTCAAAGAGTGAATAGTTTATTGTTCAAAGACAATCAATTATTTTCTACAGGTCGAGATGGTGTGATTAGTCAGTGGAATCTTGATACTGGTGAGCCAACTACTTATGTTGATCTGGAAGAGATTGTGAGAACAATGGCATATCATGATGGAAAAATGGCAATTGGTACACATAGTGGTAAGATTTACATTGTTGATGAACAAAAAAATAAAACATTACTAAGTGAAGATAATCTAAATGCTGTCTGGGCATTAGATTTCCATCCTAATGGAACGCAGTTGGTTTCTGGTGACAAGAAGGGAAACGTAAAGGTATGGGATTTACAAAAAATGGAGTTAGAAACTGATTTGGAAGGGCATCAGTCACGTGTACATAATATTACTTACAGTCAAGATGGAAGTATGTTGGCTTCTGTAAGTTTAGATGGATCTGTACGTGTTTGGAAGACAGATGCATTGAACAAACAAGCTTTATTTTTTACCGATCATGAAGAATGGGTAGTTTCTTTAGCATTTAATCCTACTGGTAAGAAAATTTATGTAGGTACAATGTCTAAGGTAATGAAAGTTTGGGACTCTGATACAGAAGATATGGCTGTTCAATTAAGAGACCTTATCGAAAGAAATATGACGGAAAAGGAATGGAGTCGTTATGTTGCCGAGGATATTGATTATGAAAAAACAAAAAAAGAACTACAATAAAAACCGAAAAAAATGTTGAATAATGTTCTGAGTTTTAGTTGGGTTATTTGTGTTTTTTTAGGTTTTAGCCTCAACATAAGTTATGCTCAAGATTGTGCAAAATCTCTCAAAAAAGCTCAAAAATCATATGATATTGGAGATTTTGAAAAAGTAAGAACTTTGATAAATCCTTGTTTAGAATCAAAAGATTTGACCAAAAAGGAAAAGCTTCAAATGTATAAGTTATTGACTTTGGTAAATGTTTTTGATGATGAACAAGATACTGCTGCTTATTTCATGGAAGAGTTTTTAAAATTAGACCCTGAGTATGAAATAAACCCTTCTGTAGATCCTGTTGAATTTATAGAATTATACAATCAATTTAATACTTTACCTACTATCTCAATTGGGCTAACAGTTGGAGGAAGTTATACAAATGCTACAGCTACTCAGCGATATGGACTAAATGCTTATGACCAATTCAATCATAAATATTTGGGGCAATTTGGTGGTTATCAGTTTGGTTTGAAGTTCAATAAATATTTTTCGAAACGATTTTCTACAGATCTAGAGATATTATTTTCGGAAAAGTCTTATGAACATCAATACAGTATTTTGAATTTTGCAGATATTGTATTAGATGAAAAGCATGGAACTGTAGATGTTCCTGTTATTTTTAATTATGATTTTTTGACAAAGAAAGTAAAGCCTTACATTGGTTTGGGTTTTTCTGCTGAATATCTATTAAGTGCTGAAGGTGCCTTTTCGAGAACATATAGCGACACTTCTTTGGCTCCTGTGGAAGCAAGTGATGTGTTAATTACAAATCAACGAGAGAGTTTTAATGTTTCTGCGATTGTAGCAGCAGGTGTTCGTTTTAAAATTAAGAGAGGAATGATTTCTATTGATATGAGGTATCAACAGGGGTTACTCAATCAAGTAAATACACAAGAAAGATATAAGAATTATGATTTGATTTATCGCTATTACTATGTAGATAGTGATTTTCTTTTGAATCATTATTCAGTTTCTGTAAGTTATGTCTATTCCCTTTATAATCCCAAACGAAAAAAATGAAAAGAATAAACATATTACTCTTAATGAGTTTACTACTTGCTTGTACAAAACAAGATGCTCTTGAAAATACAGGAACTTCTTATTTTATTAAGTTGGTAGGAACATCGGGTACAGATGAGCTTGGGCAAATTATTCAATTACAAGAAGGTTATGCCCTTGTGGGAACAACCACAGGTTCATCAGGTTACAAAGATGTATTGGTAGGGAAGTATGACCAATATGGAAACGAAATTTGGCAAAATACTTATGGTGGTGAATGGGATGATGAAGGTCTTGGAATGTTAGAAACAGAAACGGGAGACTTAATTATTTGTGGTTCTTCAATGATTAAACAAGATACAGTAAATGCTATGCTGATGAAAATTAGTGCAGCTGGACAAGAGTTGTGGACAAAAACTTATGGATATGAAACCTCAAAGCAGGTTGCTAGAGCCATTACTTTATCTCATAGTGGAGGTTATGCATTTGTAGGATTCACAACAGCTTCTCGTTCCAATGCTGAGAATCAAATTGAGAATCCATTAGGGCAAAATGATATTTACTTTGGTACTACTGATTCAGAGGGAAATTTGATTTATGAAAAATCGAGAGGTGGTAGTGAAAGTGATATTGGGAATGATATTATTCAAAGTACAACAGGAGGCTACCTAATTACAGGAACAACTGGTAGTTTTTCAAATCAGTCACAAGCTGGTAATAATATGATTATCATCCATACAAACAGTAGAGGAGATGAAAGAGCACAAACTACTTATGGTAGTAGTGGTAATGATGAGGGTAATGAACTGTATAGAAAAGGAGATAATTTCTATGTTGTTGGAACCAAAGAAGTAAATGGTCTTGAAAATATCTGGTTAATCAAATTTGAAGGTAATAACGTAATATCTGATGTATGGGAAAAGGAATATGATGACCTTGGTCAAACACAAGGTTATGGTATTGGTGGACATAGTTGGGATGAAAAGATAACATTGGTAGGTTCAACTTTCAATACAGCCAAAGGAACGAATGATGCTTGTTTTTTACAAGTGAATGGTGAAGGAGAATTAATAGAAGAACCAAAAGTATTTGGAGCAGATGGTGATGAGATTGTAAGATCTGTTGTGAGTACTACCGAAGGTGGTTTTATTTTGGCAGGGACATCATTGGTAGAATTTACTCAAATGATTACAATAATTAAAACAAAAGGAAACGGAGATATAGAATAAAGTTTTAGAGATATGGACACAAAAAAACTATTGAATTTTTGGTGTTTCTTAATGATTTGTATTGTTGTACCTTCTTGGGCACAAACAGCAGATTTTTATGCTACACCTTTGGAATCGTGTGAAAATGCCACGATTTTTTTTGTTGATCAATCTACTGGTGCCACTACGTGGGATTGGGATTTTGGAGTAGATGCTTCTCCTGCTACTGCTACAGGAGCTGGTCCTCATATTGTTACTTATACTTCTTCTGGTCAAAAAGAAATTTCTTTGACAGTTGACCAAGGATTAGGGACAGAAACAACAGAAACAAAGCCAAATTATGTAGATATTCAAGGAGTTCCACTTGCCCCAACTGCGATTAATGGGAGTGGTTGTAGTGGAAGTGAAATTGTATTGGGGGCTAGTGGACTTACAGGAGGGACATATAAATGGTATGATATGTCAACAGGAGGAACCCTTTTAGGTACTGGAGCCACTTTCAAAACACCAAGTTTAGCAGTAGATACAGATTATTATGTTAGTTATGTGACAAGTGGAGGTTGTGAAAGTGCAACAAGAACCACTGTAAGTGCTACAATTTCTACAGTTCCAACAGCAAGTTTAGATAATGTAGTTGCATCCTCAATTTGTAATGGAGCATCAGCAGATTTAGAGTTTACATTAACAGGAGCTTCTCCTTGGACAATTAGCATTAGTGATGGTTCTGATACCCAAGTAATAGGTGGTATT